>JAAUPF010000075.1 GCA_012034575.1 Richelia sp. CSU_2_1
CTTCCTTCTTCCCTCATTCCTTCTTCCTTCCTTCCTTCTTCCTTCTTCCTTCTTCCTTCTTCCTTCTTCCTTCTTCCTAATGACTAAAATCATCGAAATTCTCTCCCCCGAAGAAGTGCGGCGCACGCTCAACCGCATCGCTTCCCAGATTGTGGAAAAATCTGGCGACCCCTCGGAGTTGGTACTGCTGGGGATTCATACTAGAGGAGTACCCTTAGCTCAAATTTTGGCGGCTCAAATTGAAGTTCTCGAACAAGTTAAAGTATCCGTGGGCGCTTTGGATATTACGTTTTACCGAGATGATTTGGATCGAGTGGCGATGCGGACACCGGCAAAAACCGCAATTCCCTTCGATTTGACGGGGAAAACAGTGGTGTTGGTTGATGATGTGATATATAAAGGAAGAACTGCGCGAGCTGCTTTAAATGCAGTAAATGAGTACGGGCGGCCGGAAAAAATTTGGTTGGCGGTGTTGGTCGATCGAGGCCATCGAGAAGTACCGATCCATCCCGATTTTACGGGTAAAAAGTTACCGACAGCCAAGGAAGAACAAGTTAAAGTTTACGTTCAAGAACTGGACGATCGGGACGGCGTAGAGTTAATTAAAGGATGAGATCCTGCTGGCGGCGCATTGCTGGTCTTGTCTGGCGAGTTAGATCTGGACTGTAGAAAAAGCAACAAACCTTTATTTCACATTCGAGTCGATCGACCGGACACGATATTAAGTTACAAAAACAAATGCTTCAAATATATAGAAACGGTGCCAATGGAGAAATAATTCGGGGTAGAGGGTTGCCGGCCTTTATACACAACGGTAACTACTACCAAACCATCATCGGAGTTTTTGAGGACGGTACGATCGATTGTTGGGAATTGGTTGACTTTGAGGAATTCACAAACAAAGTTACTGAGGGATGGGTTGTTACCCAAGTTCCCAAGGGCGCGAGGATAAGCTGCCACCACCTCTACTACGGTAACTCGAATTTAGAGTGCTACATAGAGATTGATGAGTTTGTAAAAGAAGTGGAAGATACGATAAACCAACTTCAGGGCAAGCAAACCGCCAGACAAACTTGCTTTCAAGCCTTTGCTAGATTCCTGACAGAGCCAAACAAAAAAAACAAAACTATCTTGCGGGAAGCTTACAATGCTATTCCCAAACATTGTAGAATTTATGTGCTTGGCGATATGGATTGTAAAGATTCCCCTATCAAACTATGTATTGAAGACCAAGAGGTTTCCCCAGAAATTATAGAAGACTTTAAGCAGATATATATAGGGGACTCGGAACGGTAATTTAAGGTGCGCAGTGCGCAACTTACTAAAAAAATTACTATAAAATAAAAACAGTAATCCCGCCACATTAGTAGCGGGATCGATCGGTTGCAGTTGAGCTAAGTTTAGTCAGACTAAAGTTGCAATTAGCTTGCTGCGAAATTAGCTGGTGCTAGCTAGCCATTTCTTGCTGGAGCTTGCTTTTGGCTGATTTGAACTGAGTAGCCATTTGTTCCATTTGCGATTCGCTCAAATTGCGGCGAATGTGAGGGAACATATCATTTTCTTCCTGACGCACGTGGTCTTGCACCGCTGTTTTGAGCTGTTTGAGTTGCTCTTTGAAATTAGAGGCGCTGGGGTTCAGAGCCTTAATTTGAGCTAGCATTTGCTTCATTTGTGCTTGCTCGTCATACAGTTCTTGAGTATTGCCGTAGTAGCTGCGAACTGCGGGATAAACAATTTGTTCTTCGGCTTCAGAGTGAACGCTTAAGTCTTTGTAAAGTTGACCGAAGAATTCTTGCAGTTTCTGAGGATCGTCAGTTTTTTCGATTTCCATAAATAGGGTATCGACTTTGCGGTGATCCATCGAGATGATTTCGGTGATATTCATCTCATCTTTGGTGCGGGTAACTGCACCGCCAATGATGCCGCTCATTGCAGCCATCGCATCTTGCACGCGAGCCCAGACGCCTTGATCGGGGTCTTTTCCGGTGAGTTCGCGCACACCCAAAATTTCCAGAACTCCTTTGAGTTGTTCTTGGTGAGCGCGGTTTTCAAAGTTAACTGTGTTGAGGGGAGTAATGGCGGCTTCGATGTCAGCACCGACTACTTGAGCGGCTTTGTGAATTAACAAGCCGGCCATTGTTTGTTTGTGTTTGAGCAGTTCGTGTTGGGCGACTTTTTCAAACAGCGTCAGTTCAGAACCTTGCATGAGTTTCTGAACTTCTTCGAGCATTTTTGTGGTGGTTTCTTTGGGTTCGGTTTGAATTCCGTATTGTACGATCGTAGTTTCCAATACGCCCATGTTTTTGCGATCGTCCTCAAGCATATCCCGGAAGCGATCGCACAGTTCGGCATCGTTGCAGGAGTTGATGAACAATTGCTCGTTAGCGATCAGCAAGTTTTGCACTGCTTTCATGTCTGCTAATTTCATCGCGATCGCTTGGCGTTTGGTATCTTCAAGAGTAGCTACCATCTGTCGTTTCTCCTCTCAATGTGTTTCGTGTTCTTACATCTTTTAATGTATTGAAATACTCAGATAACATCCTCCTTCTCCCGACCGATCCCTACAATCACTCGCAAAAGCTATTGACTTTTTTAACTAAAAATGGTAATAAACAGTTGACAGTTGGTAAGGGCCCTGCCCCCGTGCGGGCCCTATACGTTGAGAGTTGAAAGTTGAGAGTTGAAAGCATTCAGCTCGGACTGCTGGCTTCGATCGCGCTCGTAGTGCAGAGTTTTCGGTTATAATAAGCGGGCGCAAGCAGTCATTGGCGATCGCCAGATAGTAAGATAATTGACAGGTAGTTAACAAACTTATCAGAAAAATGGGTTGAAAACCCCGTACTTTTAGGACGGCTTTAAGTAAGCGTAAATGCGTAAAGATTTAGAGTGTGGAAAATTAAGAATTGCGACAATTCTTGGAGCGAGTAAGTTTTGAGACTAAAATAAAATCAGTTCACTCTTCAAATAAGAGGTAACTCAATCTTGCTCACAAACTACGTTTACAAACTGCGTCCCAATCAAACACAATACTCAAAAATGTCTGGCTGGCTAGATATGTTAAGGAGCCACTACAATTGGTGTCTCAACGACAGAATTACCCACTACAACCAACAATTCATCCAAGGAAATTACTGCGAGATTAGAACTGGAAGCGAAGTTTCCCCATTGACCTGCTATGTTAGTAAAAATGGTGCAACCGGAAATCCTTGGAAAGACTCAAAAACCGATGCTTCAGGTAAAACTAAGAACCCCCGTCGCAGTGCTGGCGAAATTCAAATAACAGCATTACCTGACTTGAAAACAGCTAGACCTTGGTATAACGGCATTGACTCAACAGTTTTACAACAGAATGTTAAACGTTTAGACATTGCCTACAAAACTTCTTTGAAGGTAGAGGATTCCCGAAATTCAAAAATCGGAGCAACTTTACTTCTTTCACCTTCGTAATGGGAGTAAAAATCAAAGGTAATAAAATTTACCTACCCAAACTAGGTTGGATGCGGTTTTACAACTCGCGCTCAATCCCCGATGGTTTTACCATTAAGGCTTGTACGGTGAGAAAACGGCAAAATGGCTGGTATGTATCTATCCGAATTGAGGACAAGTCTATTCCCGACTACCTGACAAAACCTCTGGCGGATGTTGTGAAAATAATTGGCTGTGACCTAGGGATTACCAAATTAGTTCATTTGTCTGACGGACATCAGATTAAGAATCCTAAATTTGCGACCACTAAAAAAGCTAAACGTACCCTAAAAATCAGACAAAGACGGGTTAGTCGTAAAGTCAAAGGTAGTAATAATCGCAAAAAAGCAGCCAAAAAAGTCGGGTTGTTTCATCAAAAAGTTAGCGATAAACGCCAAGCATATCAATGGAAAATCGCTCGGGAAATAGTCAGTCGAAATATTGATGCGATTGCCTTAGAAAACTTAAATGTTTCGGGCATGATGCGCCGATGTCGCGTAAAAATCGATGAAAAAACGGGAAGATTTCTCGAAAATGGACAATCCCGAAAGAAAAGTTTAAATCGTTCTATCTCTGATGCAGGCTGGTCTGAATTAACTTTAAAGATTGAGTATCTAGCTGCGAAGCAAGGAAAAGTCATAATTAAAGTTAATCCCAAACACTCTAGCACTGAATGCAGGAATTGCGGTCACATCGACAAATCAAATAGAGATGGCGAAAAGTTCATCTGTGCTGAATGCGGCTATCGCGAACACGCCGATATAGCTGCGGCAAAAACGATCGGACATAGAGCTTTAAAATGGTACGCGGGGACTCCACGAAACCAGGGATTTTTTTAAATCCCAAAACGCTTGAGGAGCTTGTTGCAAGACAAGGATAGCAGCCTACCTTTTTAGGCAAAAGGATTGCGCCCAAGAACCCGCACTCTAAGCGGGATATTAAGATCGAAATGTCTTAAGAATCCCCGTACCTTAAGGTCGGGGAGTGTCAAAAAAATGGTTTGTAGTGAGGACAAAATCACGCCATCCAAAAGAATCCCGTCCTCAATACAAACATCATTTGTTAAATCTTTACTAGGGCAATTTCTTCGCGACTTCAGCAAGCTTTGTTACCATTGACCGACAGCTTTGTCAACAGCTTCGCTCAACAAAGCATCCTCATTGCTGCCGCCGGAACTGCCGCCGATACCTCTAACAGAAATACTGGAATCGCTTTGAGCCGCTTCTCCCAAAGCCCTAGCAGTGGCCAGGATATCTCCCGAAGCAGTGCCAATTAACCGCACGTCAATTTGAACGGTAGCTTTAGTTTTTTGGGAACTGCCGCCGATGCCCATAAAACCGCCGCCGCCCGATTGTCTGTCAATGTTAAAGCGGGTAATCGTGCCGATGAGTACCGCATCAACTCCTAACTCTTTGCCAATTTCGGCGGCTGTGGCTGCATCGATATTGCCGCTGCGGTTTTGCTGTCTGAGCGCTTGTTCGAGCCTGCTGCGATCGACTACTGTATAAGTGCCGTTGTTAACGAGTTCGTTGATTAGCAGTTCGCTGATGCCTTTGGCTGCACCGACTCCCCTGTAGGAATTGTAATAGCTGTTGGTGGTGCCGTAGTCGAAGTCCATCACCACGAGGCGTTTTTTCTGATTTGTTTGGGCGAGGTGAGTTGTCGGCTGGGTGGCAGTTGCTGCGGGGAGGGCGTTAGCGGAAACGCTTGCTAGCATGAGGGCGGCGAGGGAAATAGCGGCTAAGCGAGTTGTTTTCATAATGTTTTCTCAAACTAATTTTGTACCGACTCTAGAATAGTTCACTAGGTGGGGGAATGTCAGGGGATTTTAGATTTTCGATTTGAGATTTTCGATTAGTAGTGAGAAATCGGGTTTTTGGGTGCATTTGTGTGGTTTGGCAGCACCATCTCTGAAAAACCCAGTTTCTTTGGGAGGAACGCGCAAGTTTTTTTGATTTTTGTTAATTAACCGCAGAGGACACAGAGAGCGCGGAGAAAGAGGAGATAAGTTTTATGTGTCAATTCTCGATCGGGATTTTGATTAATTGTAATCCACATCTTGCACTATTATTAATAAGCTGTAGGGGCGGGTTCACAACATACTTAAAAGGTGCAGACAGGTTAAATAAACCCGCCCTCACCCCACGCGCCAGTCCTTTATTAACATTGGTGCAATATCTCAATTGTAACCAATTGCAAGCTTAGCGAGTGGCTGAAAAAATATGTTTCAATCCCTGATAGGGATTTAGGTTAATTGTAACTTTCGAGGATTGCCGATCAAAGCCGATTTGCCAAGTTTCAATCCCTGATAGGGATTTAGGTTAATTGTAACGGGAATCTCCGCACTACCGTAAAGCCCGCTGTTAGTGTTTCAATCCCTGATAGGGATTTAGGTTAATTGTAACCGCCGGTGTTTAAAACCCTTGGTGTATTTGGTTTTTAAGGTTCAATTCCGTGAATCGATCGTAAAAATACCATTTCAGCTTCCGCCCTGTCAATACCTGCTGTTGGCTTTTACCCTGAAACCATTACCCGGTAAAGGTTGTAGCGATTCCGTGAATCGTTTTTTGGGTGGGGAGGCATCAAACCCGTACAGCGTTTGCGTTCTAGCCGAAAAAATAGAACTCCCAAACTTTACACCTACCGATTCACGGTGTCTGACGCAAAACATACAGTTCGATCGGCCGTACAAGATACCCAAAGACCATCCAAAGATAACGCGCATCGGATCGTCGGGGCGATCGAAAACACGGTGAAGCCTTTACAGGCAAGGATTTTGGGGAAATTTGGAAAAATTTCGTTCAGGGGTTGCGCTAACTGCCAAGACTTTGCTATATTAAATAAGTCTGCTGGTGTAACTCAGTTGGTAGAGTAGCTGATTTGTAATCAGCCTGTCGCGGGTTCAAATCCTGTCACCAGCTTTATTCTAATCTATTATTAGGGCTGAATTTGCTCTGATAGTCGATCGCGAGCGATCGGCTAATCTATCAAATTTCTCCACAGCTTTCTTTGAGTCTTAGCGCGTGGGGTGGGGGCGGGTTTTTTATATTGTTAATTATTGGCGACTATTGTTGAAAAACCCGCTCCTACAGGATTGTTGAAAAATTGTTTAAAATAGCGCAAGCTCTGAATTTCAACCGACTTGTGCTATGAGAAGGGGGTTTAAACCCCGGCGGATTTGAGACTATTACCCTTCCCTAAAGTGTTTTCATCGCTTCGACAAATTGTCGCGATATAAAAGGCAAAATCTCTTCATTCTTGCTGGTTTCTTTCCCCTCTGTAAATACCACTAACAAATACGGCCGCAAATCCGGTATTTCAATGTAAGCTGCATCGTGGCGCACTTGACTTGTCAGCCCCGCTTTTGACCACAATTTTGCTTCAATTGGCAATCCGCCTCCTAAAAAACCGATAACTTGATTTTCGGGATCTGCTGCTAATTCCGACGGTTCTAAACTGCGTTTCATCAATCCCATCATCTCTTGCGATGCTTTGGCACAAACAGCTACGCCGCCAATTATACTGTGCAGCAAACGCGCCGCTGCATTTGTTGTCAGCATATTTCTATTTTCCATTAATTCTCCCAAAAATGCTCGCTCCCGACCGTAGGGGCCGTCGCACCATGTTTTTTGATTGACGTTAATATTTTCTAGTTCCGGCCAATTCAAAGACTTGAAATAACGGTTGACGATGTTTCGCTGCTGCTTCCAAGTTTCAAAGGGACCCGGATTTAATTCCGGGCCGCTGGTGGTACCGGTCAGGACATCTACTACTAAACTGGTAGCATCGTTGCTGGAATCGACTATGGTATCTCTAACTGCCCGTTCTAATTCTGGCGATGTCTGAATCATCCCTTTTTGCGCCCATTCCCAGACAGCAACCAGGTAGAATAATTTGACGATGCTGGCCGGATAAATTCTTTCTGTAGCACGCGCGCCAAATCCTCTGGGTTGGTATTTCCAAAATTCTTCGGGGCTGAGTGCTCCGCCTGTATTGACTCGCACCGGCGGATCGTAAACTATCCAGGTAATGGCTATTCGATCGCTCGTTAATTCGGGAAATTCTGCTGCGGTTGCTTCTATAATGCTATTGCCCAGAGTTGTTAATTGTTCGTCTTGGCGGAAAAATGTCATGGGAAGTTTAAAGAGTTACGGCTGAGGAGTTTTGAGTTAAAACATGACCGATTACCAATTATCTAACACTGTGGAGTATCGAGCGCGATCGCACATAAATATTTACGATTCCCCGAAGTGCGATCGTTTGGCTACTCAGATGGCGGCTGGGCGGCATTTGCGCGCGATCGACCCCCCCCAGCATAGCCTTAGTAAGGGGGGGAGAAAGATTGATTTTAGGTCACAGCTATCGCTGGTTAAAGATGGAGAAAATGCAGAGTTCGATCGGGCTGCTGTCAAGGTGCAATTGTGCGAAGATGATTATCCGGGATGGCTGAATGTTCGAGATATTCACTTGCTGGATGTTACACAGACATTTTATCATCCTGAATTAATTTCTGAGGCGGCGATCGAGCAGAAGTTGCCTGATGTTATCGCTTTTACCCGCGAGGCGATGAGCCAATCTAATTATTATCTTTGGGGCGGTACGATCGGACCGAATTATGATTGTTCTGGATTGATGCAAGCTGCTTTTTTTGCTGCGGGTATCTGGCTGCCGAGGGATGCTTACCAACAGGAAGCTTTTACTAAATCTATAAATATCAGTTGTTTGGAACCGGGAGATTTGGTTTTTTTTGGAACGCCTCAAAAAGCTACTCATGTAGGATTGTATTTGGGAAATGGCTGTTACATTCACAGTTCGGGAATCGAACAGGGACGCAACGGTATCGGCATTGATTTTTTGTCGGAAAATGGGGATAATGTCAGTCAAACTTATTACCGACAGTTGCGGGGATATGGTAAAGTGGTGGCGAGTTATCGGGGAAGTTTTGCAACCGCTGATGGAGGCGGATAAACGCGGATGAACGCAGATAAATGCAGGTAAAGGTAAATAAAAAATTATGTTTGTCGATCGCACGCTGAGATTTAAGGGCAGTTTTGGTTTATAATTTTTTTGGTGTGAGTTAGTGCTGTTATTTGGCAAGGCAATGGACGCTGCATTATTTTTGGAAAAGTTGGCGGGACAACAGCAGGGTGTTGAGATTGTACCTGATGTTTCGGCGGTGGTGCCGGTGTACAATGAAGTGGAAAGTTTGCCTCATTTGATAGAGGCGATCGCGTCTGCTTTGCAAGCTTCTGGATTGACCTATCAAATTATCTGCGTAGATGATGGTTCTAAGGATGGTTCTGCTGCACTCCTTAAGGAAATGGCTGCCAGCAGAGATGACCTTTGTGCTGTTATTTTGCGCCGCAATTACGGGCAAACTGCTGCCATGTCTGCGGGGTTCGATCGAGCTCGCGGCCGCGTAATTGTTACTCTAGATGGCGATTTGCAAAATGACCCGGCTGATATTCCTTTGCTGTTGGCAAAGTTGGATGAAGGTTACGATTTGGTCAGCGGCTGGCGCAAAAATCGCCAGGACAATACTATCAGCAGGTTGCTTCCTTCTAAGATAGCTAATTGGCTGATCGCTCGCGTTACGGGCGTGCGCTTGCACGATTACGGTTGTTCTTTGAAAGCTTATCGATCGGAATTAGTTGCTGATTTGAATCTCTACGGGGAATTGCACCGATTTTTGCCAGCTTTGGCATTTATTGAAGGGGCGAGAATTGCGGAAATTCCGGTGCGCCATCACGCGCGCCGGTTCGGTCAAAGCAAGTACGGAATTTGGCGGACTTTTCGGGTATTAATGGATTTGCTGACTATCTCTTTTATGAAAAAGTTCCTCACTCGACCGATGCACGTTTTCGGGCTGCTGGGAATGATTTCTATGGTTTTAGGAACAGGTTTAGGGGTTTATTTGACATTCCTTAAATTGGGTTTTGGTCAAAGTATTGGCAACCGTCCTTTGTTGATTTTGGCGGTGGTTTTGTTGTTAACTGGCGTGCAGTTATTCTGTTTCGGTTTGTTGGGTGAAGTGATGATGCGGACTTATCACGAATCGCAAGGGCGACCGATTTATCGGGTGCGCGAAGTCTTTGGTTATAAGTAGGGATGCGACACAATCCATCGGTGTCAACAACCGAATAAAGCTACTAAAAATGTCGTTTTTATGCGAAATCTCGCTCCCCCTAAATCTCCCTTAAGAAGGGGAAATTTGAATTTTCCAATTCCCTTAAAAAAGAGGATTTTGACTTTTCTAATCCCGATTAAAAAGGGAAACTTTGACTTTTCCAATCCCGATTAAAAAGGGAAACTTTGACTTTTCCAATCCCCGCTTAAAAAGCGGGAATTTGACTTCTCCAGTCCCCCCTTCTTAAGGGGGGCTAGGGGGGATCGACATCTAATTATATGCAGATCGAAAGTGACCGAAAAATTACAATTGAATTTCAGCACCCTCACGGAACTTTATTTAACGGCGACTCTTTACAATGGCTGAAAACTTTAGCAAGTGAATCTGTAGATTTAGTATTTGCCGACCCGCCTTACAATTTGAAAAAAGCAGAATGGGATATTTTTGAATCTCAAGAAGTTTATATCGATTGGTCTTTGCAATGGATTCAGGAAGCAGCGAGAATTCTCAAAACAAGTGGTTCGATATATATTATGGGATTTTCGGAAATTTTAGCTGATTTAAAACACCCGGCTGCTAAGTATTTCCCAGAATGCCGGTGGCTGGTTTGGCATTACAAAAATAAAGCAAATCTCGGCAACGATTGGGGTCGATCGCACGAAAGTATTCTGCATTTTAGAAAACAGAAAAGTGCCAAAATAAATATTGATAATATTCGCATTCCCTACGGAGAACATACTTTAAAATATCCGGCGCGATCGCAAGCAATTACCAGTCAATATCATAGCGACAAACAGATAGATGATTGGACTCCCAACCCCAAAGGTGCAAAACCTAAAGATGTCATTGAAGTGCCGACAACTTGCAACGGAATGAACGAAAAAACCCGACATCCCACTCAAAAACCAGAAGAATTGGTGAGGAAGTTTATTTTAGCTTCATCGCAAAGAGGAGATACCGTTGTCGATCCTTTTTCCGGATCGGGAACTGCGCTAGTTGCAGCAGAACAATTGGGGCGTCACTGGCTGGGATGCGAAATTAATCCCGAATACAATCAATGGGCAGTTCAACGCTTGAAACAAGTCAAACAGATGACCGATGAAGAATGGTTTTTGTTCGATCGCCAGCGCCAAAAACGCCGCCAACAAATCAGGTAAATTTTGGTAATGGGTAATGGGTAATTGGTAATTGGTCATTGGTCATTGGTCATTGGTCATTGGTAATTGGTAATTGGTCATTGGTAATTGGTAATTAAGAATTGATAATTAAGAATTAGTAATTGCTTGGAAGTGTACCTCAGCCTATGAAAATAACTGCTATAAATTATCTTGAGTTGCCGATATTAACAAATTGTAACATAATAATAAATAACAGTCCTGGACGCAGGGATAGCCAAAAACTGGGGTTTTTACGAAAATCCTGCATTTTAGCCGACAGATGGGGTAAAAACCCGGTTGTTTTAGCAGGAATGCGTTCGGGATTGAACTGATAAATAAAATTTGACGGAAGCATCTTGAATCTTTTTAACGATATTGACCCGCAGCGCCGGCGCAGCTTGCTAACTTTATTTACCGCAGGCTTGCTATTCTGGTCGAGTTTGGCTTCGCTGCTACCAACTCTGCCGCTTTACGTTCAATTTGTGGGCGGCACAAAACAGCAAATTGGCTTTGTCATGGGTGCCTTTGCGATCGGACTTTTGCTATCGAGGCCGCAGTTGGGCAAAATTGCCGATCTCAAGGGTAGAAAACAAGTTTTGCTGGTAGGTGTATGGGTAGCCTCGATCGCCCCTATCTGCTACTTATTTGCTAAATCTATCCCTTTACTGTTAGTTCTTCGGGCTTTTCACGGTATCAGCATTGCCGCTTTTACTACAGCTTATAGCGCATTGGTAACAGATTTGTCGCCCCCACAAAAGCGGGGAGAATTAATCGGTTACATGAGTTTGGTAAGTCCGATCGGCTTGGCTTTTGGTCCTGCTATTGGCGGGTACGTACAAGCTGAAATTGGTTACACTCAGTTGTTTGTCATGTCAGCATTTTTCGCGGTTATAGGTGTATGTTTTATTTACAAAATTGCGGAACCAAATCGTGCTGAATTTGCCAAAAACGGCTCGCCATCCGAGGATAACAGCCACCAAAATTACTGGCAAATGTTGTGGAATCCCCGCGTTAGAATTCCGGCTTTTGTGTTGTTGATGCTTGGTTTGGTGTTCGGCACCATGAGCACTTTTCTGCCTTTGTTCGTGCAAGAAACTAAGATTGATTTTAATGCAGGGCTGTTTTACTCGACAGCAGCGATCGCCAGTTTTAGTATGCGCTTGGTCACGGGAAAGGCATCGGATAAATACGGTCGCGGCTTGTTTATCAGCGGCGGATTAATTTGCTACATCCTATCTATGATCTTGCTGTATCGGGCTAACAGCAGCAGTGCTTTTTTAATCGCTGCTGCGATCGAAGGTATCGGCGGCGGTACAGTTTTGCCAATGATGGTAACGCTGATGGCTGACAGGTGCGAACCTCAAGAAAGAGGGAGATTGTTTTCGATTTGCATTGGCGGATTCGATTTGGGAATTGCGCTGGCAGGGCCGACTTTAGGCTTTGTTGCCGAATATATCGGCTACAGAAATATGTTTGGTTGCGCCGCCGGACTGGCTGGCTTGGCATTGCTGATTTTTATTACTCAATCCAGCAAAAATTTGTCTTATTCGATCAAATTTGCGAGCGGTCGAGCCAAAGATGTTTATGCTTTAAATAAGTTTTGAAGTGCGGCGCGATCGTTCCAATGCAGGTTTGTAGTTAGGACTTTAGTCCTCATCTAGCAAAGACTAAAGTCCGATGTTTCAAACATTTTATAGCAATCGATCGACCGGATGCGATCGAATCTCGATGGCAAGGTTCGCCATACTCCAATGCCAACTGTCAGATGTTAAACTCGATGTAGGTGAAAAACAGGAGAAAATTATGTCAGAGCAAGTTCAAGAAATTCAATCCCCCGAAACATCCCCAGCTATGCCCGCAGAGGTTAAAGAAAGCAAATCTGCGGTAGATAATGCCGCTTCGCCTTCTGAAACTTCGATGGCATGGCTAGTTTTAGCAATTGAAAAAATTCCCAAAGAATACTGGCCTAACTTACTGCAAATAATTCGCCTGTATGGGGAAAGCGTAGCGCTCAAAGATGCGCAGCAAAAAAGCTGGGATAAAATCAAGGAAGAATTGAAAAATCCCGATCCTGTGGTAGAATTGGCGAGACAAAAAGCTTTGAGCGAAACGCTTAGGTCTTGGCGAGAAGATGGAGACGAACAAGAACAAAAAGAAACTTGGGAGATTCTCAGCAAAGCTTTAGATGAAGGCGGTGTTTCTATCTAACTAATTGGTTACTTCATGAGCAGATATGTATTTCTAGATTCCGGGCCTTTGGGGATGGTGACCAACCCCAAAGCCACTCCTCTAACTGTAGAGTGCCAACTTTGGCTTGACTCTTTACCGTCGCGGGGCTACGCAGCCATTTTGCCAGAAATTACTGACTATGAAGTGCGGCGCGAGTTAATGCGCGCGGGCAAAGTGGCGGGAATCCGACAGCTCGATTTGCTGAAAAATCTGATTCAATATCTTCCAATCTCTACAGAAGCTATGCTGAAGGCTGCACAGTTGTGGGCTGAATCGCGCCGGAGAGGAAGAACAACAGCAGATCCCAAAGAACTTGATGGGGATGTGATTCTGGCGGCTCATGCAATATTACTGGCAAATCAAGGGAATGAAGTAGTAATTGCTACGACAAATGTCCGCCATTTGTCTCAATTTTTTGATGCTCGCGAATGGCGGCTAATTGAATAAAATTCAAGTTATAACTAAAAAATAAATTCGTTCGATCGCTCCTTTCCCTCCTTTGAAATTACCCCGCACTAGCAGGTTGAAATACTACCCCTGCCAATTGCCGCTTGCTAATCCCTGCAAAAACAGCCCAAAAGCCCGATCGCCCGCAGCCAAAATCTGCGGCTGCATTTGCCTTCTGCTACACTTTCAACTACAACTATTTTTAAAGATACCGTTAGGCGCGCAACCAGCAAGGTGGAAATCATGGAAACAGAAACAATAGAAACATTGGACGATCGCACGACAACCCGGTATTGGGGTAGAGTTACAGTTATAGATGAGGGCGATCGTTACCGGATCAACCGCATCGAACTCAAACCCGGCCACCACATCAGCACTCAGATGCACTATCACCGCAGCGAACATTGGGTTGTCGTCTCCGGTACCGCCAAAGTAATCTGCGACGGGCAAGAAAATATTTTGATGCAAAAACAGTCAACCTACGTTCCCATGAATATGCCGCACCGCGTGGAAAACCCCGGCGTGATTCCCCTGGTGATGATTGAAATTCAGAATGGCGAATACTTGGGCGAGGATGATATTATCCGCTTCCCGCAAGATGCTGAGGATGAAGATTGAATTCGGGCTCGATTAGTAATGGGTTCGCCGTGAGGGCTTCAGTCTGCAAAAAATTTAACTCGATCGGCAATTAAAATTGTAGGGGCAATTGAGAAATTGCCCCTACACGATCGTATTGAATTTTTTAAACACGAGAATCTGATATAACAACAGGCGATCGTCCTAGCGCAAGATACCGGGCAAAGTACCGGGCAAAGCAGCATTTTTCAAATCTACATTTGCCATATTTGCATTCTTTAAATTAGCACCAGTCAAGTCAGAACCTCCCAAATTGGCACCTGTCAAATTGGCACCAGTCAAATTGGCATCCCGCAAGTTGACTCCCATCACGTCAATTCCCACCAAGCTGCCGCCCCGGAGACTGACATTAGATAAATTCGCTACAGACTGGCGGGCATTTCTGAGGTTTGCACCTGCCAAATCTGCACTTTCTAAATTAGCACCGATTAAATTGGCGCTGGTGAGGTTGGTGTTTTTCAAACTGGCAATCACTAAACCTGCCAAACTCAGGTTAGCGCGACTCAAATCGGCACCCTCTAAATTAGCGCCGTGCATTTTGGCTGCTATTAAGCTGGCACCTGGCAATTTAGCTGCCTTCAGATTTGCCTGGTTGAGTCTAGCTTCGTTGAGATTGGCACCGCTTAAATTTGCACCCGTCAAGTTTGCACCCGTCAAGTCCGAACCGCTGAGATCCATACCGGATAACTGCGAACCTGTCAAGTCACAGCCGCGACAATTTTTAGTCTCTAATAGTTGCTTGACTTGCGCCGCATTTTCTGCGCTTGCTGGAGAAGCAAAAGCGATCGCAATTAGCACGCCTGTTGTTGTTAAAATTCCAAATTTCATATACTCACCCTTAGCGATATCTCCTTACTTAATAATATCGGGCATTTTGGGCAAGAGTTGGGCGATCGTTCTCTTCCAAAAAGTGTGACAATCATCACGCTATTGCGCGCAAAGTATGCGATAATTATCAATGTTTCAACTTTTGCTAATTATTGTAAATAATTATTGCTTTTTCAGGAACCAAAAGGGGAAGGCTTGCGTCGGTTCGAGGCGGACCCCGGAGACACTATTCTGAGCAAAAGTATAATCTTTATCTTGCCAAAGGGGGATGAAGGGAACATCCCTACCCAGTATGTCCTGAATTTCCGCAAACAGGGCTTTGCGAGTTTCGGGGTTTGGTTCTTTGCGCTGTTTGTCGATCAGTTGATTTACCCGATCGCTATAATAAAACGAACCCTGTCCCTGACTCGCACCTTTCTGACAGCCCCCGGCCGCCGAACCTTCGGCACAATCTAAAAACGGCTGAATGTAATTGTCGGCATCGAAAAAGTCGGCGTACCAATCTACTAAAACCGCCGGATAAATCCCCTTTTCCAGATTTTGAAATAAGGTAGGAGATTCGACGCTGTTAATTTCCACCTGCATGATGCCATCCATTTTGAGTTTAGCTAAAGCTTTAATCGTACTCGCGACTAAAGCTCTTTTTGTAGAAGCGGAAGGATGCCAAATTTGCAAAACAAAAGGATTGGCGGCGGAGTATCCGGCTTGCGCTAACAATTCCTTGGCTTTCGTCATGTTAGCGTCGCCGTACATTTCTTGAAAAACGGGTTTGTGAACGTCAAAGGTGGTAGGAATCAAACTGTAAACCGGCTGCGCTTGACCTCGAAGGACGCGATTGTTAATTAGCGGGCGATCCATTGCAGCCGCGATCGCCTGTCTGACTTCTAACTTGTCCAGCGGTTTAGACTTAATGTTGAGAGTCATGTAACTGATGGTACTGCTTTCGGCTGCAATTTCCTGCCATTTCCCTTTTTTTGCACCTTCATCCAAGCTGCGAACTTGATCGGCATCGAGGGACAAATAAGCTACATCGATCGCACCTGTCCGAAAAGTATTGAACAAATTTGCCGAACTAGAAAGCAACAACATATCGATGCCTTGGTTCTGCGGTTTTTCTGCACCCCAGTATTTGTCAAATACATCTAATTTCAGAGAATCGCTGCCGTATTTTGCCAACTTGTAGGGTCCGGTTCCCACAAAAGTATCCGGTTTAAACTTACCGTCTCCAATCTCATAAGATTTGGGAGAAATCGGACAAAGACCGGCAAATGTCAGCAGTGAAGGAAAAGCAGCAAAAGGTTTTTTGAGTTTAAAGGTTAATTCGTATTCGCCCGTTGCTTTCACCGATTCTACCGCATCGCCCAACAAGAAAGCCGGACGGCCGCCATTTTTGATAAACCGCTGCAGAGAAAATTCCATTGCGGCGGCGTTAAAGGAGGTATCGTCGTGAAAAATAACGTCTTGGCGCAGGGGAATTGTGTAAGTCAATCCATCTTTACTAACTTGCGGCATTGCTGTGGCTAAGTGAGGGATTAACTCAGTAGTTCCCGATTTGTAGGCGTAGAGAGTGTCGCCCAAATTGTGCAGCAATTCGCCCGATATATTTTCGTAAGCGTCAGCAGGATCGATCGTCCGCAATTTCAAAGTTGTGCCGATCGTAACTCGACCGTTATTATTACCCGTTGAATTCAGCGTTCGATCGGTCTTCTGACCGCAGCTTGCAGTTAACAAACAGCACAGACAAAATAGAGCTATGATTTTAATCGCTGAAAGTTTGAGAGATATTTTCGGCAGTAGTTTGTCGATCGCTATCATTGTTTGTATAAGAGGTAGGATTTATTGTATTTTGAAAAAGGTAGAGGGCGATTTAAGGTTGGTTGGGGCGGGTTTATGAGGTGGGGGCGGGTTTATGAAACTGTCAATTCCAGGCAATGATTGTTGCGAACCCGCCCCTACAGGAATCGCAACCGAAGGTTCGATCGCTCTTAAGCTGGCACTATCAACTATCAACGATCGACTATCAACTGTCAACGATCGACTATCAACGATCGACTGTCAACTATCAACTGTCAACTATCAACTGTCAACGATCGACTGTCAAATTCCCTTCAGCAACAATCGCCAATCCTGACAGCGTTTTTTGTAAATGCGAGCCACCCGATCGCCCGGAGTTGCCCGCAAACACGCATCAAACAATTTTCCCGCTTCTCGAAAATCCTTGCGATCGTACATTACCATAGCTTCGGTGTATAAGTTCAAATTTTCTAGCTTGGCCGATCGAATTTCTGGAGGATCGGCATCGAATACTTCATAGACCGTTACAAACTGGGATTTGCCTTTTACTTGTACTTTATCCACCATGCGGATAGCGTAATCAGTAGGATTGTGCAAACGTTCAAAAGTCGCGTGAGAAATTAACAGCGGCACGCCGTATTCTTTGGTCAGTCCTTCAATCCGGGATGCCAAATTCACAGCATCGCTAATTACGGTACTGTCCATACGGCTTTTACCGCCGATCGTCCCCAACATCAAAGTACCAGTATTAATGCCGATGCCTATTCTAATCGGAACATAGTTAGATTTTTGACGGTATTGGTTGTATAATACTAAAATATTTAGCATGGCAATACCTGCTTTAACCGCATCATCAGCAAAATCGCTAAATAGAGCCATAATTGCGTCGCCAATATATTTATCAATAAACCCATTATTATTAGTAATAGCCGGCTCCATTCGCGACAAGTAAGAATTGATAAAATTAAAATTTTGTTGGGGCGTCATCGTTTCCGAAAGCGTTGTAAAATCGCGAATGTCAGAAAATAGCACTGACATTTCCTGCTGTACGTGATCGCCTAAATTGACATCGAGAATACTTTCGTATCCTAGCAAATTTAGGAATTGATGCGGCACAAATCGCCCGTAAGCATCAGTTAATTCTAATTCCGCGTCAAGGGATTTTTCCAGATCTTTATTGAGTTTAGATTGTTCCCGGATAAATTCAATGCGTTCGGCTTCTGCTTGCTTGCGTTCGGTAATTTCTTGAAAAACTGCGATCGAAAAAGCAACTTTACCCTCGTCAAAAATTGGCGTCCCCCAAGTTTCTAAGGGAATTTTTAGACCGTCGGGTTGACGGATTTCCATATCCTCAACCGTACAACTTTCGCCTCTTAAAGCTCGCGCGATCGGCAAATTTTCAAAAGGATAAATAATCTCGGTTCCTGCAAGATAAATTTGATAAACTTCCGGCAAATCGCCCACATCATCTAACCGTACCAGCCCGCGACCGAGCAACTGTTCTCCGGCACGATTGACATAATAAGGCTGACCTTGAGCGTCGAGTACGAAAACTCCGATCGGAATTGCTTCGAGGAATTGAACCAGTCTGATTTCGCCTTCTCGGACGGCTTCCAATGCTTGAAACTGCAAGTCAGCTAAAACCATATCTGAGTGTACGGAAGTAGTTTCGAGCAAAATTTCCAGATCGGTTTTTTCCTCCTCCAAGTCTTTTACTTGCTGGCGCAATCTTTCTATCTCCAAAATTAGCTGTTCTCTCGATGGTTGTTCTTCCAAGATAACCCCCGAATTTGCGCCTCTACCGACAACATAAACTTGCGTAACAATTACCATCCTCAAAGGATCGCAGATTTTAGATTAACTTTAGTTCTAAAGCAGGCATCAAGCGCCGCAAATTTTTCAAAGATTTATTTGGCAAAGGTATCAATAGAGAACCTTGTATCGCGATCTGCACGCCGACTTTTTTGCGTACCTCGATAATAAACTTGGAAAGTATATTGATGCTTGAACTGTTCATAAATTTTAAATTCTGCAAATTTAGAGTAATTTTAGGTTGTTTTAAATCCCCGACATCGCTCAGCAACTGCGCGATTTGCTCGTACTCCACAAGCCCGATGAGTCGGAGAAATCCGGCAAAACTCACGGTTGCTGTTGCTGGATCGTAGCAGATGCGGTAATCTTGCGTGTTAATTTCCATTGCCGCAAAAAAGTTACTTAAATACGATCGATCGGCTCGGTTATACTTTTAATTGCACTATTGTTGTCACCGCAATTATTTCAGGATCTTTTTGCACCGTCTCGAACTTCCAGCCTATTTTAGCAGTGTAATCGCTGAGCAGAGTCAGCAAACCTAATCCTGAAGCAGTGGAGTTTTCATCAGCAGCGTTTTTTTCCAACTGCTGAATGTACAGTTCGCTAGGATCGCCAGCCAGCAATTCTTGAATGTAAGCCTGAAATTTGCCAACTGCTAGGGGGGAAATACTGTTAGCAACTGAAAATATTAGTCCGTCGCTTTCCAAGTGCAGTTTAATATCGATCGGGTACTGGGAAGTTTCATCGTTAAACTTCATCGCATTTTCTAATAACTCATTAGCAATATAGCTAACGGCGCTTTTAATCTCGGCTTGTCGGTAAATTGTCGTCGGTTCGCCTTCATTTCCGGGAAAAAATGTTGTTAAGTAATCTGCGAGAAAATCCGCTGACAAACCGTTGTTACGCCACCGCTGTTGGAGGGGAATAGAACTTGGGGAAAATCCAATAATTAAATATTCGTGGCCGCTGGGTCGATCGATAAAGTCTCCGAAAATCTGAATCATAGTTGACAGTTGACAGTTGATAGTTGATAGTTGACAGTTGACAGTTGGTAATTTTCTCCTTCTTCCTTCTTCCTTCTTCCTTCTTCCTTCTTCACTTATTTTTGTTTGAGTACGAGTAATGTGATGTCATCAAAAACCTTTTGCTCTCCGATGTGCGATCGCACGTCGTCAATTACAGCGTGCCTGATTTCCGATGCCGATCGCTGGCAATTAATCCGGATTGTCTCAATTAGCCTTTCCAAGCCGTAAAGCACTCGATCCATATTTTCCGCTTCCGTAATTCCATCAGTGTAAAGCGCTACCACATCTCCTGAGTGTAACTGCACGATTGTTTCAGCAACAAATTCAGCAATATCCGCATCCAGGCCGATCGGAAAACCCAAGTCGATCGTATCAAATCTTTCTACGATACCGCCAGATCTCACGACAATCATTTCTTCGTGCTGACCGCTCAACTTCAGCATCCCCTCCTCATAATCCAGCAGCGCGAGGCTAGCATTTTTATCGGATTTCATCCGCTGCACGTTATCGTAAATTGCCCGGTTTACAGCACTTAAAAATCTTACAGGATCTGGTTCGTTGTACGCCAGCAAGGTTCGCACTGCTGTTTGCACCATAATCATTAAAACCCCGCTTTCCAACCCGTGACCCGTGACATCGCCAATGCCAATTTTTACTCTACCGTCTTGCTGGAGTACATCATAATAGTCACCGCCAACTTCATCGGCAGATTCCATAAATCCCGCAATATCCAAGCCGCTAACTTCGTGCAGTTCCCGGTCTTTTGGGAGCAGCATTTGCTGAATTTTCCGAGTTACTTCCAGTTCTGCGCTCATCCGCGTATTTTCGGCTTTCAGTCGATCGTTGAGTACGGTAATTTCTTGGTTTGCCATTACTAATGCCTCGGCAATCTTGTTAAATGCAGCGACAACTTGTCCCAGTTCATCTCTGTTATCCAAAGTTATTTTGTCGCTAAGATTGCCACTTGCCATTGTTTTTGCAGCTTCTTCAAGTACCGATACAGTTTTCATAACCGCTCTGTAAAAAGATACAAATAAATAAATAACTACAGCAATTATTATTAATATAAAAACGCTGACGCTTTGTCTTCTGCTAGCAAAGCCGTCGATCCGCGCCTGCAAAAGAATATCTAATTCGACAATAATTTCGTCCCACAGTTTAAAACTTGAGTCGAGAACCTGTTCGCTCTCGCTAACGTAGGTATCGTACCGCACGAATGCCGTGGTAGTAATCAATTTGTCTAATTGTTTGCTTAACTGTTTTGCTTGCAAGTTAAAACTTTTGAGAGAATCGCCCAACTTCGATCGCAGATTGCCGCGGGGGTTATTGCTAAATCCTACTTCCATATTAGCTGCTAGGTCGCGATTAATTTGTTGCAATCTGCCTGAGAGAGCGATTATTTGAGCTCTTTCCTCTGCTGTCGCGCCGGAAGTCAAACTAATTTTTTGAGACAGCAATCTAATGTCTCCCAAGATTTTTTGCATTTCTGGAAGCTTCAGCAAAGTAGCATCCATCAAATAGTATGTATCCAAATCAGGGTCTAATATTAAATTGGAAGTATCGCCAACCCGATCGCTCAATCTATTGATTTCTGTCAGTAAGTTTTGATACAATACATCGTAAGTTTCTAAACTCCAGTCGCGACGGCGAAGTTGAAAATTTTGCCAGTTTTGATAAAGTCGATCGAACTTTTCGCTAGTATCTAAAATGCTTTCCAGGCGGCGATCGGTATTTTCTAAGGCTTGAAAATTAGCCTCTATTTTGGCTTCCAAATCGGCAGCAGATTGGGAATTACCTAAACTCGGATTGAAGCGCTGGTAATTTAAAAGTTGAAGTTGCGGTATGTATTCCCTCAACTGTCGCAGGGGGCGCAGGTATTCGTTACCGTAAATTTCCTTTTGAGCAAACTCTATCCTGCTGTTAATTTCGGAAATAAACAGGTAAGTAACCAATGTTAGCGGCATGGCGAAGAGCAAACCGATGAGGATAAATTTTTGAGGATAGCTCAGCCGATTCATTAAATGAATTCCCAGGGATTTTCTTGGCATAATTAATACATTTTTATAAGATTTCCGAAAAAAGTAGCGATCGCTACTAAAATGTAAAAATTAGGACTGAACGCACTCCCAATCGCCGAAAGCGAGATGTTTGCAGGCTTCCGGGGCTGTAAGGGAGTATGTTCGATCGTCAACCCGGTTTCTTACCGCCCAGGCGCAAGTCCTAAAAATATCGGTTAAGACGATCGCCAGCCAAGCAAGACAGCGCCAGCCAAGCAAGACAGTGCCAGCCAAGCAAGATAGCGGCAATTCATCAGCGGTAACTCGCTCAATTTTGAATTTCCATATTTGAATTTCCATAACTGTTGTGACAGATAGGGTTGCATTCTCGAATATTTCAGTCTCCCGCAAGGTAAAACACCACCAACATAGTGTAAAACGCCACCAGCAGTTTTGGGCTAACTGAATAGTCAATTGTACGGTGATTCTAAGGATAAACCAGACACTTGTAAGGATATTTACTTAACCCAAAATATTTTCGATCGCAGGGGATTTTCAGTAAAATTTAGGTAATGACTGTAGGTGCAATTTTCCTGAAACGGTCGTTCCCAGAGTGAAGAATAAAATACTTGCATCCCTGTAGGGCAAAAGTAGGTTTTGCAAAAAGGAACCAACAGCAGCGGCAGCGATGTCTAAACAAGTAAACGATCGGAGGCAAAGCGATCGCCAGAGTGTGAAGTTGAGGCAGAGGGCTTGTTATGAAAAGAATTTCCATAAATCAATGTCAAAAGAGTCAAAACCGAGCTGAAAAGCAGCCGAGTCCCTTAATCTTGGCTTTGTTACTGACAGGAATTCTGGCCTGGGAAATGTATCCAGCATTAACAGACACCGCCGCCGCCAATGCGGGCGATCTCAAACAATCGATCGTACAGTCGGAAAACCAAGAGCGATCGATCTTGCAACAATTTCCCCCAGGGGCGGTACTCGAAAAAATTAGTTACGCCGGATTGGGAAGCGAAAGTTTAACAGCAAATTCGGAAAATTTGGCCCAGAAGACGCGGCAATTGCCGGCGGCGGTAGCTGCTGCTGTGCGTCAAGATTTGTCGCGCCAAACCGGGATTGCACCTGGGAAGTTGAAGGTAATTGAATCAAGCCCGCAAAGTTGGCCGAATACTTGTTTGGGACTGGCGAAAGCCGATGAAATTTGCGGCCAAGCGATCGTCGAAGGTTGGCGGGTTGTGGTTTCTGACGGCCGCCAATCTTGGGTTTACCGCACTAATTCTCGGGGAAATATCTTGCGCTTGGAACCGAAAAAAGCTTAAACAGTTGAGAGTCGATCGTCGATCGTTGAGAAAAGTTTTGAGTTTTGAATTAAAAACTGTCTTTAACTCAAAACTCAAAATTTAAAACTCAAAACTCCTTACTTCAAACCGCCGGTTTTCGATAATGCCGCCGCCCAAGAGCACGTCGCCGTCATACCAAACTGCTGCTTGTCCGGGGGTGATGCTCAACTGCGGTTCGTCAAAAATTACCTTTACCCTGCTACGAGCATTTTCTGCTGTTTCGGCAGTTTCCAAAGGCACGATCGTCGCTGGCACTGGTTGCGATCGATACCGAATCTGCGCGCAGGCACGAATCGGGGCGACAGGCTCGGCTGCGGATACCCAATTGACCCGATCGACATAACATTCGGTATTTGCTGCTTTGGCGCGATCGCCCACAACTACGCGATTGCGCGCTGCATCGAGTTCGATCACGTACAGCGGTTCCGGGGCGGCGATCCCCAGTCCTTTCCGCTGGCCGATCGTGTAGTGGTGCACGCCGTCGTGCTGTCCGAGCACTCGCCCGTCCCTGTCCACAATCTCGCCCTTTTGCGGTGCGATGTATTTGTCCAGAAAAGCCCGCATCGAACCGTTGCTTTCCACCAAACACAAATCTTGACTTTCCGGCTTGTCAGCAGTTTTCAAGCCAAATTCGGCTGCGATCCTGCGAGTTTCGGTTTTAGTAATTTCTCCCAACGGAAACTCCGTACCCGCCAGTAAATCTTGTGTCAAATCGTACAAGAAATAAGACTGATCTTTTTGGGGATCGATCGCCCGCAGCAATTGATAGCGATTCGTTTCAGCATTGAAACGAACGCGAGCGTAATGACCGGTGGCAATTTTGTCAATTTTGAGTTCTTCCCGAGCGTAGCGCAGCATCGGACCGAATTTCACAGTTTTATTGCACTGCGAACAGGGTAGAGGTGTAATTCCAGCGCTGTAACCATCCACCAAATAATCGACAATGCTTGCTTGAAAGACATCGCGGCTGTCAACTATGTGGTGGGGAACGCCCAACTGTTCGCAAATGTAAGCGGCATCTACCATTCCCTCAGAGCAGCACTGACCTTTACCCTTCATCAACCACAGCGTTAAACCCACCACTTCATAGCCTTGATGGTGTAAAATTGCGGCTGCTGCGGAACTATCGACCCCGCCGGAGAGGCCTACGACAATCTTGTTCATGATTCTGAGAGAAATTGGTAATTGGTAATTGGTAATTGGTAATTGCTTGAGATTGTACCTAACTTAATTATAGCTCACTTATATGAGAAGCGCTATAAGTAGAAGGAGAAAAGAAGCAGGAAGAGCGTGGGGACAGCAAGTTCTCTAAAGATCTATCTCTTACGTTTAATAATTAACTGGACTTACTTAAAATTCTTAACTGTTATGAAGCTTGAAAATTTTGCGGTTACGGCAGACCAAATGCGACAGATAGAAGCTAAAATTTTTGCTGCGGGAATGCCTGTTGCTGCTTTGATGGAAAAAGTTGCTGGCAGGATTGCCGCTCGCATTCAGATGATTCTGAGAGCAGAAGGCAGAAGGCAGAAGGAGAGTGAATTTTTTAGCGGATGCGGCGGATGGGGTTTGGCGGAGGCCAATGTACCGGGTATAGCAGATGTTAGGAAGGAGGCAGAAGGAAAAGAAGTTTTCGATCTTCAACAATTACCCGCGATCGGGTTTTTAGTAGGGCCGGGTCACAACGGTGGGGATGCTTTGGTTGTGGCTCGCGAACTGCATTTTCAAGGATTTTCTGTAGTTATTTATTGTCCGTTTGCTAAAGTTAAAGAACTCACAGATTGTCACTTGCGTTACGCGCGTTCTTTAAATATTCCATGCAGCGACAAAGTTGATGTTCTGACAAACTGCGATTTGCTAGTTGACGGTTTATTTGGCTTTGGGCTGGAACGGGAAATTACAAATCCGATCGCCCTTGCTATCGACCAAATAAATCATTTAAACAAACCTATTTTTAGTATCGACATCCCGTCAGGAATTCATACAGATACGGGAGCAGTTTTAGGAACGGCAATTAGAGCTACACGTACTCTATGTTTGGGTTTATGGAAGTTGGCATTTTTGCAAGATCGAGCTTTAGAATATATTGGAAAATCTGAATTAATTGATTTTGATATTCCGCTGGCAGATATTGAAGCTGTATTGGGAAAAAATACTGAGATACAACGCATTACTAAAGCAGCAGCAATGCAGCATTTGCCATTACCCCGATCGCCCGTCGCTCACAAATACACCAACGGTCATTTACTGATTGTTGCAGGTTCCGGCCGCTACACGGGAGCCGCAATTTTAGCAGCTTTGGGAGCGAGGGCGAGCGGCATCGGAATGCTGTCAATTGCAGTTCCAGAATCGATTAAACCGCTGTTGAGCAGTCAGTTACCGGAGGCATTAGTTATCGGGTGCCCTGAGACGCACGGCGGAGCAATTAGCGAGTTGCCAGTAGCAATCGATCTGGGTATCTACGATGCGATCGCGATCGGTCCGGGCATGACATTGGACGCAGCAATTGCCGTAGAATCGGTATTGGAAAGCGATCGACCTTTGGTGTTGGATGCGGACGGTTTAAATATCTTGGCTCAACTCGGAACAGTACCGATTTTGTCGGAACGCCAAGCGCTAACAATTATCACGCCGCATCCGGGAGAATTCAAGCGTTTGTTTCCCGAAATAGTTGAAAAAACGGGCGATCGAATTGCAGCAGTTCGATCGGCAGCTCAACTCAGCAGTGCAGTAGTATTATTAAAAGGAGCGAGAGTTTGTATCGGCTGGGAAGATGAGGGCGATTCCCTACAGGAGAGATCCGCTGCACGAACTCGGATTTACCTCAATCCCGAGAGCACTCCCGCCCTGGCTAGAGGCGGCAGCGGCGATGTTTTGACGGGCTTGTTGGGGGGATTGTTAGCAACAGCAATTGTTCGCAAATCTCCCGCGCGCGAGGTAGTGCCGACTGCAGTTTGGTGGCACGCAAAAGCTGGAATTATGGCAGCAAAAGAGCGATCGGAATTAGGAGTTGATGCCTTTACTTTAACTCAGTATTTAATTCCAGCTTTGCGGGAATTTTAAGAGTAATGTTTTATGATACTAAATCCAGGTTACTTACCCCCGTCGTTATTCTTTTAGTCCGTGCAGGCGGGCTTTGTATGACAAGACTAGGGTGAAAATCGAATGACAGGCGAAGCTACATTGTCGAGCAACGGGAGCGTTCTCGATCGATGTAGAATCTGCCGTAATTTCTACAACTGTCCGAAACCTTTTTTAGGCTTGTTTTTCTTTTTCTTTTTCTGCTGGCCGCGAGCACCGGGCATCATTCCGGGGCCCGGCATTCCTGGCATTCCGGGCATTCCCGGCAATCCTCCCATGCCAGTAAAATTGCCTGAAGTCATTTGCTGCATCATGGTACGCATTTTTTGGAAATCGCTAACCAGCTTTGTTACGTCGTTTTCCACGTAACCGGCACCTTTGGCGATGCGGCGGCGGCGGGATGGCGAACTTGCTAGCAGTTCGGGATTGCGCCGTTCTTCAACTGTCATTGAATTAATCATGGCTTCGGTGCGTTTTAACTGCACTTCTCCCTGCCGCATTTGTTCGTCAGAGAGTTTGTTCATCCCCGGAATCATTTTTAAAATGCCGCCGAGGGAACCCATATTTTTTAACAGTTTTGTTTGTTTGAGAAAGTCGGTAAAATCGAATTTTGCCTCCAGCATTTTCTGCTGCATTTTCTCGGCATCGGCAATGTCGAATTCTTCTTGTGCTTTTTCTACTAACGTCAAGACATCGCCCATGCCGAGGATTCTCGATGCCATGCGATCGGGATAAAATGGCTGCAAGGCTTCGACTTTTTCGCCGACGCCGACAAATTTAATTGGCGCGCCGGATATTTGCCGCACCGACAAGGCTGCACCGCCCCGGCTGTCGCCGTCTAATTTGGTTAAAATTGCGCCGGTAATGCCTATTTCGTCGTGAAAAGTGCGGGTTAAATTGGCGGCTTCTTGCCCGGTCATCGCATCAACAACTAACAGCGTTTCCTGGGGTTTTATTGTTTCTTTGATGCGGGCTAATTCTGCCATCATATCTCGATCGATCTGCAAGCGACCTGCAGTATCGACGATAATCGTATCGATGCCGAGTTCTTTGCCGCGTTCGATTCCTTGGCGGGCGATTTCTACGGGGTCAGTATCCTTTCCTAATTCAAATACGGGTACATCGATTTGTTTGCCGAGAGTGAGTAATTGGTCGATCGCGGCGGGGCGGTAAATATCTGTTGCTACTAACAATGTAGTGCGGTTTTCCTTGCGGAGATGCAGCGCTAATTTAGCGGTAGCAGTGGTTTTCCCGGTACCTTGGAGGCCGGCCATCAGTACGACTGTCGGGCCCGGATCGGCATTGGCGAGGGGTACGTTCGTTTCGCCCATGACGCGGACGAGTTCGTCGTGGACGATTTTGATGAATTGCTGATCTGGGCGGACGCCGGAAACTACTTGCGCCCCTTGTGCTTTGGCCGCTACGTCGGCGATGAAGGTTTTGACGACTTGGAGGTTGACATCGGCTTCGAGGAGGGCGCGGCGGACTTCTTTGAGGGCGTCTTGGATGTTGGTTTCGGAGATTTTGTCTTGTCCGCGAAGTTTTTTCCAGGTGGATTCGAGTCGATCGGCTAAGGCTTCAAACATAGGGCTGTGTGGGCTAGGCAGTATTTTTTATCTTGACGAGGGGTCTGGGGAGCTATAATACCCCCGCCATAATTGTACCCAATTTGGCGGCGGGATACATGGACTCCCCAGTTAATTCAAGTGGTTCGATACCATTTGAATTAACATTTAATACTTGCATTCTAACCAGTAAATACTGTATAATTAGGCGATGCTGACAATGAACTATCGCTACAGACTCTATCCAAATACCACTCAAGAGCAACAACTCATTGAGTGGATGGAAATCTGTCGCGGTGCTTTCAACTATGGGCTCAGAGAAATTAAAGACTGGTGCAACTCTCGCAAGTGTGCCATAGATAGATGCTCCTTGGAAAAAGAATATATATCGCACTTTTAAGTATACGATTGTGGAGGAAACTGGCACAATATTACTGTTGCAAACTTGACTTACATATTATCGATCGAATCTATGCCGCGCCGCCGGCTATAGCGCTTCAATTCATCAATTAATTGAGTATCGCTAGAAGCCGTGCGAGCTCCCGCTTCCGCCGCCCAGCGTTTCAAATCTTCAATTTGCGATCGCGCGATCGCAGCTAAAGGTACTGTATCTTCGATCGACCTCACAATATCCTCCGTCGTCAAATCCCGGCGCTGTCCGTTCACAAAAGTTCCAAAAGCGCGGTACAATCCATCGATCGTAACTTGCTCGATTTCCGCACCGCTAAAATTCTGGGTCTGCTTCGCCAAAACTGCTAGATCGAATTCGCGCAATCTCGTCGGGCGCAAGCGCTGTAAATGAACTTTAAAAATATCTTGCCGTTCCGATTCCGAGGGCAAATTCAGAAAGAAAATTTCATCAAATCTGCCTTTTCTCAACAACTCCGCCGGCAGAATGCGCACGTTATTTGCAGTGGCAACAATAAACACCGGACTGGTTTTTTCCTGCATCCAAGTAATCAAACTGCCGAATACCCGGCGCGAAGTTCCCGAATCGCCATCGCCACCGCTAATAATGTTGCCAAAAGCTTTATCTATTTCGTCAATCCACAAAACGCAAGGGGCGATAGCTTCTGCTAATTGGATCATTTGCCTGACGCGGCTTTCGCTTTCCCCGACTACACCGCCGAACAACCTTCCAGTATCCAAACGCAGCAGCGGCAAACGCCATTCGCAAGCAATAGTTTTCGCCGATAAAGATTTGCCAGTTCCTTGAATTCCTACTAACAAAACACCCTTAGGATTGGGGATGCCGTAGCGTCGCGCCTCGTCGGTAAACGCATCTTGGCGCATCTTTACCCACTGCTTCAAATTCTCCAATCCGCCCACATTTTTGAGGGATTCTCGGGAGTTGAAAAACTCCAAAATTCCGGTTTGGCGAATTGCTTGCTGTTTCTCTTCCAAAACTCCGTCAATATCTGAGTCGTTAATTTGCTGTTTGGCCGCCAAAGCTTTAGCCAAAACCCGCCCGATTCTGGCGCGACTCAAACCCTGACAAGCTTTCACCAACTGTTCCCTGGCTAAGCCGCTTACTTGCAACTGTTCCGGCTTTTCCACAACATGGGAAATTAAATAATTGATTTCTTGAACGTTGGGCAAAGGGAAATCAATTACTGTAATTTCTTCGCGCAATTCTTCCGGCAATTCTAGGGCGTGAGAAGTCAGAATTATTGTTTTTTTGCTGCGCTTCAATTCTCTGGTTAAATTGCGCAATTCTCGGATGACTGGCGCGCTGGTATTGCTGTAGGGATGTTTCAAAATCGGGTGCAAATCCCGCAGTACAAATACAGTATATTCTTCAACAGCCGTTTTACCGATGCGATCGAGCGCCGCCATTACCGAACCTTTCCCGGAACCGTTGTCTTCCCAGCCGCGCACGATATCCCAGAACAATACCCGGCGAGGCGGAGTGACTTGCAGCGCTACTTGTGCAATTACTGTTTCTACTGGTTCTTCTTCCGCCCCCACAACGTACAGCAGCGGATAGCGGGCGCGAATCATCAAATCTATCTGTTTTATCAGTGCCTCGAAGGCATTATTTTTGGTGTCTTTGACGGTATCGCCGGAGGCGATTTGAGATGAATTGTTTGCCATTTTATTTGATATTGTAGATACCCGTTCTAACTTTTATAGGATTTACGCATGAGGTTTAAAAATCGGCTTTTTACCAGCATACTTCGTTGCGACCCGCACGCTCGGCAAAAAACCCGGTTTCTTGAGTTAGAGCGCGCAAAGTCCTGTTGTATAAAAATACTGTTAGTAGTAAGGATTTCACTCTTTTTAAGGACTTTAATCCTGACTACTAACATTTAAACTA
>JAAUPF010000076.1 GCA_012034575.1 Richelia sp. CSU_2_1
GGAGTTCCGTATGGAGTCGGAGTTCCCGTCGGAGTTGGAGTTCCCGTCGGAGTTGGAGTTCCCGTCGGTAGTCGGAGTTTCCGTCGGAGTCGGAGTTTCTGTCGGAGTCGGAGTTGGTGTGGGAAGACTATTTACAACAATTCTTGCGGTAGCGATCGCAGAATCGCCTTTCCCGTCATTAGCTTTATAAGTAAAAGAGTCTGTCCCTGCAAAGCCAGTATTGGGACTGTAACTAAAGGAACCATCCGCCTTGAAGACGATCGCCCCTTGAGTCGGGTTAGTAACGAGAATCGCAGTTAGGGGGTCGTTTTCGGTGTCAGTGTCGTTGCTTAAAACTCCCGGCCCTGCCACATTGAGGGGGGTGTTGTTAGCGGTGGTGTAATTGTCAGGTTGTGCGATCGGCGGATTACTGGTGACGTTAATTGTCACTGTCGCGGGGACAGTCGCAGCCCCATCGGTAACGTTGTAGGTGAAGGTATCGGTACCGACAAAGCCAGCTTTAGGAGTGTAAGTGAAGTCGCCGGAGGCATTAAACGCGATCGTACCCTTGGTCGGGCCTGTAACTAAAGTTGCACTCAGAAAATCGAAGTCTGCATCGGTGTCGTTGCTTAAGACGGATGGAAATCCGGTCAACACTTTATCGTGCGGGACGCTGTAGGTGTCGGGATTGGCGAGTGGCGCATTGTTAGTAACGTCGATCTTCACCGTAGCGGGGACAGTCGCAGCCCCGTCGCTAACGCTGTAGGTGAAGGTATCTGTACCGACAAAGCCGGGGTTGGGATTATAAATGAAGTCACCGGAGGGAGTAAACCCGATCGTACCCTTGGTCGGGCCTGTAACTAAAGTTGCACTCAGAAAATCGAAGTCTGCGTCGGTGTCGTTGCTTAAGACTCCCAACGGGAATGCGACGCTCAGAGGTTTGTCGTGCAGGATGTTGTAGGTGTCGGGATTGGCGAGTGGCGCACTGTTGGTAACGTTGATGTTCACCGTAGCGGGCACAGTATTCGCATCGGTTCCGTCGCTAACGGTGTAGGTGAAGCTATCAGTACCGACAAAGCCCGGATTGGGGGTGTAAGTGAAGTCGCCTGCGGGGTTAAGAAAGATCTTACCCTTGGTCGGACCTGTCACTAAAGTCGCAGTCAGCAGGTCGCCGTTGGCGTCGGTGTCGTTACTTAAAACTGATGGAAGTCCGGGCAACACTTTGTCATGCAGGACAGTGTAGGTGTCATTGGCCGCTACCGGGAAATTATTCACCGAGACGCTGTTGAGACTAAAATTAGCACTTGCTTGGTCTGTAGCGTCTCCGAAAAATAAAAAGTTTGGCTGGGTGTAGGGATTGAAGGGTAAAGCCGGCTGGCTGGTTAGTGGATTAAATGCTCCGTAATTCCGCAGCGACTGATTTGTCAGTAATGCTGTGCCGTTAGCAAACAGGCTGTAAGTCGTGCCTCGAACCACAAGTTTATAGTTCGTAGGATTGCTGATGTTAAAAGCTACATTTTCCCCGCGAGTGAACAGGGGATTATCTAGCTGGGCAAAAATGCTTCCGCTAGCGCCGGGGTTGCGGTTGGTGAAACCAAGTTCAATGCCTTTTGGAGCGTCGCTGCTAATGGCGATGATGCTGAAACCGGCTCGATCGTCACTACCGCTGTTTTCCGCCGTAACTGCAACGTTGAAAGAAACGCTGTAGCCATCATTAAGGCTGAGTGCGGGGAAAGTTGGATTGAGTTGAGCAAATGTTCCCGTTCCGAATGGAGGTGGCGGTGAATATAGATAGTTGGTGTAGCCTGCATAGCCTGCATTTGCAGTGGCACCAAGGGGACTCACGCCAGCAGTAGTAATGCCCGTGTTGGGCGAGAAGGCACCAGCAGGTTGGATACCACCACCGAGTGGGGGAGGAAGAGGCACCGTAGATGGTACTTGTCCGTAAGCTAATTGAGTACCGCCGGTTGCTGTCCCGATGCCTCGTATGGTTGCTGTTGGATAGTTTGTGCCGTCGTAGAGGGTTCGAGGGAAGGCAAATTGATAGGCGGTTCTTGTGGCTGGGTCGATCGCCAACTCCGACTCCACCCTTCCCGTTCTATAATCTAACTCCCAATTGCCGCCGAGAGTTGAACTGCCGATCGGCGAGCTGGAAGCAGCAATTTTTGCTCCCGTTAGCTGACTGATTTGCTGCACGAAATTAGCGCCTTTTTCACCCGAAGCTACCTCGCATCCGTAGAGCAAAATCTCCGCATTTGCTGCCAGCGATCGCCCCCAAATCTGCAATTGCTTACCATATTTTTTTAAATTTGTCAAGTTAAGTTCGATCGCGCCTAGCTGCAAAATCGCGGGACTACCGTGGGAAATGATATGAATGCTGTTAATATTGCTGCGATTCTCTAAGATTTGCGCGATTTGCGCTACCCCATCTCGCCCTGCATCGATGGTAATTACTTCTGTTCCTTTTTCAATACCGTTGCGGAGAGTTTCGGCATCGGGAAGCGCGGAATCGATAAAGGCGATCGCGGTTGAGACAAAACCCATAGAGTCTGACATAATACACCTGAAGATAGATGAAGACAACAAAATCAAGGTGCATCCAACCTAGCAATTTCGATCGAGAAATGTCATCAGTAAAGTTAACGTTCGAGTCTCGATCGCGTTTTTGTAGCAGGCAATTAAAGCTAAGATTTGCTGAGGACTAGAGTGAGTTCGATCGAAAGCAATAATCGAAAGCAATAAAAGTGGTGACTTATCGCAATCCTAAATGAGTCGTAAATTTTTGATTCCACCCCACCCCAACCCTCCCCTTACTAAGGGGAGGGAGTAAGAAATTCACAAATGATTATCGAATTTTTGAGAATTAAACGGAATGTTCTTGCAGCCAAGTCAGCAAATCAGAAATACTCGTAAAATCAAACATCGCCTCTCCTAAATTCTCTAATTCATCAAGATTTAATTCGTCGATGCGCATTTGGATGTCCGGAGAAATTTCACCAACTAGCCTTATTAGCTGGCGAACTATCAAGCCTACTTTCCCTTGTTTAATCCCTTGTTGTCTTCCTTGCTCAATTCCTTGCTGAATTCCTTGCTGAATTCCTAAATCGATCGCACCTTGTTGGTCTTGAATCCAAAACTCTTGTTGTTGCAATTCATCCAACTCTTTCTGATTCAAATTCGCATCATTGGCAATTTGAAAAGCCCTTTCAATTTCTGGTACCGTACCCATTGTTTCGGGAACACTTTCTAAGTTGCTAGTGTTTTTGATAAAATAAATCCACTTGTCTGTTAGTGTGATTAACTCCGACAATTCTTTGTTAAATTTTGGCAGTTCGATAAACACCAATTCAATTTCGCTATCTGGATAATTAAACAGTCGCTGCGTCTCTTTAAAAGCAAAACGCGAAATTACTTCAGACTGGTTGGGAAACATCTCAAAATCCGTGATGTTCAAAGCAATTACTTGCCTCAGCCTGTAATAGCGATCGCCCCTATTTAATTGCAAAGCATAGGTTTTAGCGGCATTGTACAAAACTCGCTTGCCAAATGCAGGCACATTCAAAACTTGCATTTCGATAATTACGATTCTGCCGTCATTGATTTTAGCTTTAACATCTAAGTAGGTGTCTTTACTGCCAAAAATTTGAGCGGATAAGTAAGGAGCGATAATTTCTAAATCTTCGATAACAGGTTCGCCTGCATAAAGCATAGCGTTTAAAAAACTAATCAAAATTTCTCGGCTTTCGTTAGAACCAAAAATCTTTTTGAAGGCAAAGTCTATTTTGGGATTGATAAAACTCATGGTTTTTAGCGATCGAGGTTTTGTTATTATTATAAATTACTGGATTTAAGATTGACTGCCTAACAGTTCTTCTGCTACCAATCCTTTCTGAATAGCTAATACTGCTGCTTGAGTTCGATCGCGCACTTCTAACTTTTGCAAAATTGCGTGTACGTGCACGCGCACCGTCCCCTGCGCGATGTACAATATTTGGGCGATTTCCTGATTGCTTTTTCCCGCTGCAACTAAAGCTAATATTTCTTGTTCTCGCTTCGTTAGCGGATTTTCTAAAGCTGTCGGTGTTAAGCCATTTTTCGGAGGTTCTGGCTTAGCAAAAACTGCCCTAATTTCCGCAGTAGCTGCCTTATCCCACCACGAAGCGCCCGCCGCTACCGATCGAATTGCCAACACCAAATTTTCCGCCGCAATTCCTTTCAAACAATAGCCTTGAGCTCCGGCAGCAATTAACCTTTCAATTAACGATTTTTGGGAATGAGATGTTAGTATTAAAATGGGAATTTCAGGATGTCTGTGTTTGATTTGACGGCAAGCTTCAATCCCGCCAATTCCCGGCAAACCGACATCTAAAACTACCACATCCGGCAAATATTGCTGGGTCAATTCTACCGCTGTTTCTCCATCTTCAGCTTCAGCAATTACTTGCAAGCAAGTTTCTTGCTGCAACCGCGTTTGCAGTCCCAACCGAAACAGTTCGTCATCTTCAACTAAGAGAATTCGCAGGGGATTTGCTGGTTTCATTTTTCGGGAATTGCAGGAAGTCGGAATCCAAATAAAGCACCGTGCGGTAATTTATTTTCTGCCCAAATTATACCACCATGCGCTTCAATAATCTGGCGAGATAAGTATAACCCCAATCCCGATCCTTTAGCTTGTCGGTCACTATTTCCTTGATAAAATCGATCGAACAAGTGCGGCAGTTCCTCTGGTGTAATTCCCAAACCGCTATCGATGACTTTTACTACTTGATAGTTGGGGTAAGATTCCATGACTATTTCTACTTTATCGCCTCGCGGAGAATGGTTGATGCCGTTGGTTAGCAGATTAACAAAAACTCGTTGGAGTTGCACTGAATCGCCGTTAACCCACAAAGAGCGGCGAAAATCTGACTCTCCGTAACTCATGCTAATATAAACTCGGCGCGCTGCGGATAAATCGAGCAAGGTGGCGATTACTTCTTCTGCCAATGCTGCTAAATTTACGGGTACAAGTTGCAGTTTTAAACCTTCTGTATCGTTGCGGTAAACATCCAGCATAGTTTCTACTAATTGTAAGGTCATTTTGTGCGATCGCGCCATTGTTTCGAGAACTTTTTGCTGCGCGGCTGTTACCTCGCCAAATTTAGCTTGCCCGAAAGCTTTAATTGTTTCGATCGCCCCCAACATTGGGGTTTTTAAATCGTGACTCAAAGTCGAGACAAAATCTTCTCGAATGCTAGCTAATTTTTGCTGCGATTGCAACTGTGCTTTCGTTTGGGCGATGGCTGCTTCATACTGCTGGTTGCGATCGCTTAGATATCCGGTTACTCCTAAAGCCATTACCGCGATCGATCTGTTTGCTACCGTTGCCAAAAAAAGCTTTTCTCCGTGAGGAAAAAACAAATTTAACAGCGTCAATGCTACTGCTAGCAGCGTAATTTGCAGCTTTATCCAGCGACTTAAATGCGAATTTGTCAGTAAAATCGGTCCCGTATACAAGTATCCAAATACATAGTCTGATGGTGTGGTGAATTCCATGACTGCGACGATAGCTAATAAAAGGGCGATCGACCACTGCCCGCGCCAATATTTCTCTGGAAAAAGCAGATTTTTGGAAATTGTTAATAAGGTTTTAAGCATTTTTAATTAGTGGCTTTTTTGGGTGTTTGCGGTGATATTGAGTTTGGGATCTGACAACCGCAGATAAGTGCGGATTAACGCAAATTAACGCAGATGGTTTTGCAGTTGGTTGGTGACTTTTGCTGTTTTATGGAGTGTTTGTTGCCTTAGTGCGGTACGCATCAAGAGATTGCCGATCGTCCTTTGCTGCGCGTATTTCATTTTACTGATGAAGTTTGTATATTGTCGCGCCCAAAAACAGCGTTTAGAGCGCATCTATACCTGCAAGTATAGATTTATAACTGCGTTTAAAAATTTGACTATCAGTGAAAGTATAGGGCAGGCGATCGTAAATTATAAACAGTAATTTATACCTTAAGGCAGATTATCAAAAAAATCCAAATTCAGTAGAGTAATCGATAAAAGCAAACCTAAATTTTGCGACTTGCGGTACTCATCCATGAGCGTTGCAAAACCCAGACTCATTCAAATACCGATCCAATTCAACAGTATTTATTGCGGCATAGCTTTAAATTCCATAGAATTACCCCATAGCTGTTATTGCTTGGGATTAACAAGAGATAACAAATTGATTCTAGCCAGCGACCGTCCGAAAATCTACTGCGAGGATACCATCTTAGCAGTAGCATTAAACTCAGCGATCGCCCCCGAACTAGCATCAATCTTAAAGAAAACTCACCCTGTTTTATGGACTGCTTTTCGCAGCCATTTCCCGAGGAGTGAAGCGCATTTAGTCACCGATGATTTTTTTACTGAATTATGCTGCAAGGATTAATTCAAATTGCATTAACGCTAATTATTTTAGTTGCGATCGCGCCTGTTTTTGGCAAATATATAGCGCGGGTATACATGGGAGAAAAAACTTTTCTCGACTCCCCCCTTAAACCTGTGGAACAACTGATTTACAGTGCCGGAAACATCCGCTTTTCGGATTCGATGACAGGTTGGCAATACGCGCGATCGCTTTTTTACAGTAATATAGCGATGGGTTTATTTGTCTTTCTAATTTTCATGTTGCAGGGATTGCTACCTTTAAATCCTACCGGCCTTAGCGCGCCAACCTGGGATACAGCCCTGCACACAACAATTTCATTTCTCACGAATACCGACCAACAGCATTACTCGGGCGAAACAACATTTAGTTATTTATCCCAGTTAACTCTGGGTTTTTTAATGTTTACTTCAGCCGCTACCGGCTTAGCAGTAGGGATTGCATTTATTCGCGGACTTACAGGGCGTCCCTTGGGCAATTTTTATATCGATTTAGTGCGATCGATTACCAGAATTCTCCTGCCAATCTCTTTCCTAATTGCTTTGTTATTGCTGATTTCAGGAGTACCTGAAACCCTCGCCGGGCCCGCAGTTACCAAAACCTTAGAAGGTGGCACTCAAATAATTGCTCGCGGCCCAGTCGCGCACTTTGAAAGCATCAAACAACTAGGAGAAAACGGCGGCGGTTTTTTTTGCCATTAACTCCGCCCATCCCTTTGAAAACCCCAATGCTTTTACTAATTTACTGGAAACGCTAGCAATGGTGTCGATTCCAGCAGCACTGATTCATACCTACGGCATATTTGCTAACAACAAAAAGCAGGGATGGCTGATTTTTTGGATGGTGTTCGCCATCTATATCGTGTTAATTGCCATTGCAGCAGTTGGCGAGTTTGGCGGCAACTCTCAAGTCAATAATTTGCTGGGTTCGGCGCAACCAAATTTAGAAGGCAAAGAGGTGAGATTCGGCTGGGCAGAAACTGCACTTTGGGCTGTAACTACAACTGGCACAATGTGCGGGGCTGTAAACGGAATGCACGATTCTTTAATGCCTCCCGGCGGTTTTGCTACTCTGTTTAATTTATTTCTGCAAATCGTTTGGGGCGGACAGGGAACGGGAACGGCTTACTTATTTATTTACTTAATTCTGAGCGTATTTCTCACCGGATTGATGGTGGGGAGAACGCCGGAATTTTTGGGACGAAAAATCGAAAAACGAGAAATTGTTTTAGCTAGCGTTGTTTTGTTAATTCACCCGATCGCGGTGTTAATTCCCGGCGCAATTACTCTGGCATTTTCCGACAGTTTGGCAGGCATCAGCAACCCCGGATTTCACGGCATTTCTCAAGTGATGTACGAATACGCTTCTGCTTCTGCTAACAACGGTTCTGGCTTGGAAGGATTGGCAGATTCTCAACCCGCAGCTACCGGACTTTGGTGGAATTTAAGCGCTTGTTTTAGTTTGCTAGTCGGGCGCTACGTGCCGATCCTTTCCCTGCTGCTGTTAGCTGACAGCATGACTAACAAACAATTGGTTCCAGAAACAACTGGTACTCTCAGAACAGATTCGATTTTGTTCACAAGCGTAACAGCCGGAGTAATTATTATTTTAGGCGCGCTAACATTTTTCCCAGTGCTAGCTTTAGGTCCGATCGCAGAAGGATTTGCAATTAATTGACAGTTGATAGTTGACAGTTGACAGTTGACAGTTGACAGTTGACAGTTGATGGTTACTATTCAATCTAAAATCTCAAATCTAAAATCCAAAATCCAAAATCACCAAAATGCTTACTCCAGATTCTCAAAAATCCCGCCGCCGAGGTTCTCGCGAGTCCCGCAGACACACGCCGAAAGCAAATACCAAAGGGCTTTATCAAAGAGCTTTCAAACAAGCTTTTGTCAAACTAGACCCTCGGGTAATGTTAAAAAATCCGGTGATGTTTGTGGTTTGGGTAGGCACGATCGTCACGGCATTACTGACGATCGACCCGACGCTTTTCGGCCCGGTTCCCGGTGAAAATCAGAGAGTTTTCAACGGTTTAGTAACGCTAATTTTGTTCTTCACTTTAGTTTTGCAAACTTCGCCGAAGCGGTAGCGGAAGGGCGCGGCAAAGCGCAAGCAGACGCATTGCGATCGACCAAAGCTGACACGACAGCCCGCAAAATCTTGCCAGACAATTCAATTCAAGAAATCAGTTCCACAGCCCTCAGGCGCGGCGATTTAATTAAAGTAATTGCGGGCGATATTATTCCCGCCGATGGTGAAGTAATTTCCGGCGTCGCATCCGTAGACGAATCTGCAATTACCGGCGAATCCGCGCCCGTACTAAAGGAACCGGGATCGGATATGGCAAGTTCCGTTACCGGCGGGACGCGCATCCTTTCCGACGAATTGACGCTGCGGGTAATGGCCGATCCCGGTAAAGGATTTTTGGACAGGATGATCGCGCTGGTAGAGGGCGCTGAAAGGTCGAAAACGCCCAACGAAATCGCGCTAACGGTACTGCTGGCGGTGTTGACGTTGGTGTTTTTAATCGTGGTGGCGACGATTCCGCCCGTGGGAAATTACGTCAAAACTCCCGTGGGCGTGGTGACGCTGGTTTCGCTGTTGGTGGCGCTAATTCCGACAACTATCGGCGGTTTGCTAAGCGCGATCGGGATTGCGGGGATGGATCGCGTCGCTCAATTTAACGTCGTAGCGACCTCTGGTAGAGCCGTGGAGGCTTGCGGCGACGTGAATACCTTGATTTTGGACAAAACCGGGACGATTACGCTAGGCAACCGTTTAGCCGAGGAATTTATACCGGTGAACGGTCATTCGGTGGAAGATGTAGCGGATGCAGCCCTTGCTGCTAGCGTGTTTGACGAGACTCCCGAAGGAAAATCGATCGTCCGTTTGGCCGAAAAATTGGGCGCAGAGGTCAAGTTCGATCGGACTAGGGCTGAAGGCATTGAGTTTTCGGCAAGAACGCGGATGTCGGGGACGGATTTACCCGACGGGATTCAGGTACGCAAGGGCGCGGTGGATGCGGTGAAAGGTTTCGTGCGATCGCGCGGTGGCAATTTTGCCCCGGATCTCGATGCCGCTTACGAGCGAGTTTCGCGGTTGGGAGGTACGCCTTTGGGAGTTTGTGAAGGCAGCGATATTTACGGCATTATCTATCTCAAAGATATCATCAAACCGGGAATTCGCGATCGATTCGACCAACTGCGAAAAATGGGAATTCGCACGATTATGCTCACTGGAGACAATCGGATTACCGCCGAAGTAATTGCCAGTGAAGCAGGTGTTGATGACTTCATTGCTGAAGCAACTCCCGAAGATAAAATCGACGTAATTCGCCAACAACAAGCGGAAGGCAAATTAGTAGCAATGACGGGAGACGGCACCAATGACGCACCCGCATTAGCGCAAGCAAATGTCGGCTTGGCAATGAATTCGGGAACGCAAGCAGCTAAGGAAGCTGCGAACATGGTGGATTTAGATTCTGACCCGACAAAATTGATCGATTTAGTGACGATCGGCAAACAATTGCTAATTACTCGCGGCGCGCTGACTACGTTTTCTCTCGCTAACGACATAGCTAAATATTTTGCAATTATTCCGGCAATGTTTGCTCCTGTTGGCGCTTTAAATATCATGGGTTTAGCCAGCGGTCAATCTGCTGTTTTGTCTGCATTAGTTTACAACGCTTTGATTATTCCGGCGCTAATTCCGCTAGCGTTAACGGGGGTTAAGTTTCGACCTTTGACAGCAAATCAACTGTTGCAGCGAAACATTTTAATCTACGGATTGGGAGGGGCGATCGCGCCTTTTGTTGCCATCAAAATTATCGATGTTTTCATTGCTGCGATCGGATTAGCATAAAGAAGTCATTAGTCATTAGTCATTAGTTATGAGTCATTAGTCTCATTCATACGTTTAGCTTAGTTAAACTCGTTCCTAGGCTGTGCCTGGGAATGCAGATCGAGAGGCTTTGCCTCGATTGGATTAAACTTGTTAAACTTGTTAAACTTGTTTAAATTCGATCGAACCTCGATTCTCAACTCAAAATTACCGTCACAAAAACCGTAGGAATTATGAAACGCAACAATTTGCTAAACGATGTTTTACCGAATAATGTTCAAGAGGCTATCGGGCTAGCACAAATGCTCAAACAGCGCCACCCAATTCCGGTGCAAATATTTCTAGTGATGTGCTTGAACTTAATAATTGCCCCGGCAGTTTATGCTGCTGCGGGTGAAGATTTTACAAGAAAATCTGCTTGGGCTTTAAGTCTTTTGGGTTTGGTAATTGTCGGACTCGCAATTTATTTAGGTGTCGTAATTTTTCAACCTGAAAGATTTTAGGGGTTATTGGTGGGGTGGGGCGGGTTTATTTAACCTATTTGCTTCGTTTTTAATCCTTGGCGAACCCGCCCCTACAGGTGATTAAAAACTGTGCAAATATCTTCCCTCTTCCTTATGACTGATGACAACTCTTAACTCTTAACTGGCAACTCAAAACTCAAAACTCCTCGTTCTTCCTTCTTCCTTCATATTATGAGAGAAATAATCAGAGCAATTCGCGTTACCTTAGTTTTGTGGGGAATTACAGCAATTATTTACCCATTAGTAATGCTGGCGATCGGTCAAATTGCCTTTAATTCCCAAGCCAACGGCAGCTTAATTATCACGCAAGGAGTTCCAGTCGGTTCCTCGTTAATCGGTCAACCTTTTACGTCCGATCGATATTTTTGGAGTCGCCCCAGCACCACAAATTATAGCAGTTTTGCGTCTGATAATTTCGAGCCGACAAATCCCGATAATTTAACTCAAAGAACGGGCGTTTCGGGTGCCAGTAACCTCGCTCCCAGCAACCCAGATTTGCTGAATCGGGGCAATGAAAAAGATGGTTTTCAAGGCGTGCAAGCTGAATTAAATCGACTCAAACAAGCCGCCATCAAACCGACGGCAGATTTAGTTTACACATCCGGTTCTAGCCTCGACCCGCATATTAGTGTAGAATCAGCTAGAGCGCAAATTCAGCGGATCGCAAACGCGCGATCGCTCAATGTTAATCAAGTCGAAATATTGGTTTCTAAAAACACCGATCGCAGGTTGTTCGGCATTTTCGGCGAACCGGGAGTTAACGTCCTCAAGCTCAATTTAGCTTTAGATGGTTTACAACAGTTGTAGGTTCGGTTGAGGCACAAAACCAACTAAATATAGCTTTAGATAGTTTACAATCTGCCTTCTTCCCTCTTCCCTCTTCCCTCTTCCTTCTGCCTTCTTCCTTCTGTCTTCTTCCTTCTATATGATTCACTCTAGCGAACTTCCAAACAATTCAAAACTAATCTACCCCCAACCGCATCACCCTTGCGATCGCGCGCGCCGCCGGGGAAAACATAAAATATTTATCGGTATGGCCCCCGGTGTCGGCAAAACTTTCCGAATGCTAGAAGAAGGACACAGGCTCAAATCTGAAGGCATTGACGTGGCGATCGGGCTGTTAGAAACTCACGGACGGAAAGAAACAGCAGCTAAAGCTGAAGGACTAGAAGTAATCCCCCGCAAACAAATGCAAAGGGGCGAAAAAATGCTGACAGAAATGGATACAGAAGCCGTCATAGCACGTCGCCCCCAACTAGCATTAATCGACGAACTAGCTCATACAAATGTTCCCGGTTCGCAGCGAGAAAAAAGGTATCAAGATGTCGAAGAAATTCTCAATGCTGGAATAGACGTTTTTTCAACGCTCAACATTCAGCACATCGAAAGCCTCAACGATTTAGTAGCTAGAATTACCGGAATTGTAGTCCGAGAAAGAGTTCCCGATCGCATCCTTGAAGAAGCTGACGAAATAGTAGTTGTCGATGTGACGCCGGAAACTTTGGAAGAAAGGTTGTTAGAAGGCAAAATTTACGCGCCCGAAAAAATCCAACAATCCCTAGAAAACTTTTTTCAGCGCCGCCATTTAATAGCTTTGCGAGAACTAGCTTTGCGAGAAGTTGCAGACAATGTTGAAGATGATGCAGAAAGTTTCAAAGGTCAATTTTGCAACATTCACGAACGAGTTTTAGTCTGCGTTTCAACTTATCCAAATTCTTTACAATTGCTGCGGCGCGGTGCGAGGATCGCTAGCTATATGAATGCACCATTTTATGTTTTATTTGTCGATAACCCCGATCGATTTCTAACAAAAGCCGAAAGTTTGCACGTTGAAACTTGTCAGAAGCTTTGCCAAGAATTTAATGGTCAATTTCTGCGCGTCCAGAGTCCGAATGTAGCTAAAGCAATCTCCGATGTAGCGAAACAGTATCGCATTACTCAAATTGTGATTGGCGAAAGCCAGCAATCTCGGTGGAAATTGCTGCTGCGGGGTTCTTTGACTCAAGAGTTAGTGCGATCGCTCAAACACGTAGATTTGCATATCATCGCTACAGAAAAAGTTAGTTGAGAGTTGAGAGTTGACAGTTGACAGTTGACAGTCGATGGTTGTACCAATTACCAATTACCAATTACCGATTGCCAATTACAATTAATATTAAATTAAAAAAACTAACGCCGATGCACGATCGGCGTTAATCTGCGGTTGAAAATCCCCAACCAACCTAGAAAGTAAACGTCGTTCTCAGCACCCCGATCGCCAAATCGGAATTATCATTATTATGATCGGGAGCCGTCAGCCAAATCACACCCGGAGTAATGGAAATATTGTCGCTCAACTTAAACTGATAGAAAGCTTCAATGTGCAAAGAAGTATCCCTATCCTCCGGCAAAGTCCGATTAGTAGAACTCGTCACCCGCGGCTCCATACCTACCAGAATTCCCCCTACATTACCCTCCTTTAACAAATCGGGAAAAGCCAAAGTAACCGCCCAGTTCCAGATTTTTTGATCTCCCCGCTGTACGGAACCCGTCGGAGTAACTAAGTTGGATAAAATGCGCTGGTTGGTGTAACCTACCCAACCTCCGAGAGCAAGTCCCCGGCTCAATTTCACCGAAGCTTGCAAGCCGTAGGAATTGCTAGAAGTGTTGAGGTTATCTTCAGTATCTAGCCCGAAAGAAGCCAGACGCGCCGGGAAATTAGAAGCATTGCTGCCAGTACCCGTAACAAAATTGTAGGAATTAACGTAAGTTAAACCTACAGCAAAACGGTCGCTCGGTGTAAAAGTCAACTGAGCCAAAGCACCGTAGGAACCGTTGAACAAACCGTTACCCTGCGTCGGGTTGGCGGCGTTGCCGGCCAGATATCCCAAACTCAGTTCTAGTTTTTCTCCAAACTGATGCCGCAAAGCGATACCAGAACCGCCTGTCAAATAGTAAATCGGGTTGCGAGTACCGAAGTTAGACAAAGCACCACTGCCGCCATCTCCGTCAAAATAAGGGTTAACTGTGTTGGTAAAATCGTCAGCAGCACCGGCATTAGCTTCTAGAATTACAGTCGTCCTGTTTCCTAGGGGGAATTGGTAAAGCAGTGCATCCAAACCTACAGTATTGCTCGCCTCGCCGAAAGGTCCGGCATTAAACCGCAATTCACCTTCAGCAGTTTTGGTATTATTAGTAGAAAACGAACCAAGATTTAAAACTTGCAGTCGAGTTCTCAACAAATCTTTCCCAGAAAAACTCGTGTCGAAATTGAGGCGTACCCTGCTACCAAAAGCGGTAGTATTATCGGCGTCATTACCTTCAGCATCATCTCCGCCAGCGATGCCGGTCAAAGCAAATACTACTTCGCCGTTAAGTTTAGTAGTAGTAGAAAATTGATTGGCTTCTAATTCAGCAGTGCGGGCTTCCAAAGCATCGACGCGGCCGCGTAAAGTTGCCAATTCCGCTGCAAATTCTTCTTGCAATCTTTGCAAAGCTGCCAAATCTTCTTTTGTGGCTAAAGTTCTACCACTACCACTAATTAGCTCGTTAATTTTATCCAAACAGGCATTCAAGCCGGCGGCAAATTCATAGCGAGTCATCGCCCGGTTGCCGCGGTAGGTGCCGTCGGGATAGCCTGCGATACATCCGTAGCGTTCTACTAAGGATTGCAAGGCTTGGAATGCCCAGTCTGTGGGCCGAACGTCAGAAAGTTGCGAAACAGAGGTTACTTGACCGGCTTCGCCTTCACTGCCATTTTCTTCGGCACTGTATCGATCGATTTGTTGTAAAGTATTGGGCTGTGCTTGAGGTTGGGTGCTTGGGGTCAGGGATTGGGCAATTTGTTCGGGTTGTTGTGGGGCGGGTTTGTCAGCACTCAAATTTTCCCCGGCGAGAGGTTGCGTTTCGTTAGAATTTGCCTCTAATTTCGTCCCTAAAATAGTGCTGCTAGGTTCTGTTGCCGGCTGTTGCGCGCCTAAATCTATTGCTGCGGCTGAATTTTCCGCTACTTGCAGCCCTTCAGTAACGGGGGCTGCAGGCTCGATCGCACCTAATTCATTCTCAATCTCAATAGCCTCAACCGTTGTTTGGCTGTCTAGTGAAACTGACTCGGCGGACGCCACTGCTGTTTCAGTCTTGGCAGCTTCTGTTACAGGGTCTATTAATTGCAATTCATTAGCTCCAGTCACTGCTGGAAGTTCGCCAAGTGAAGCTGTCCCGTGGGGAATCAGTTTTTCTGTTGCAAAGGTTGCGGAACTCACAACTAAACTGGCTGCCAACAGGGCCGGACTGATGGAAAGTCCTTTCCACAAAATTCTTGACATTATTACCTCACACCGTATAAAAGCGATCGCCCCAATCTGCGACAAGGGCGATCGTAAATCCCCTTCAGTATTCAGCCTAATAGCATTTTTTGTCAACAAAATCAGTCAACTTTTCCACACAAGCAGCGGGAGAGGGCGGAATTTAGGTTTAAGGCTTTAGGCTTGAGGTTGGAGCTTAGAGCTTAGAGTTTCGAGGCTTGAGGCTTGAGGTTTGAGGTTGATTCACTAACACATACCACCTAGAGTTTCCGTCCAGTAGAATCATTCTCAAGGAAAAAAGGTTGTTTCAGCGATCGATCGAGGATTTATCGGCTTGATGAAGTACATCTGTCCATCGCACAATCATCGCAAGGACGCGGCAGTGCCGTGTCCCTACCTGCGATATTTCCTTATGAAACTTACAACTTCTGTATCTGTTTCTACTGGAATGATGCTGCTAACGTAAATCAAAGATTGCGATATCCAAAAATTTAATTAGGTGTGGAGGTTCAGTGAAACCCGCTGCAGACAAACTCAAATATGCCCTCGTGCACGAATGGCTGACACCCTTAGCTACCGGCGGTTCCGAACTCGTGGTGCAGGAAATCCTCAAATACGTAGCAGCCGATGTCTATGCTCTCATCGACTTTGAATCTACCAATCCCGAAAGCTATCTTTTCGGGCGGCAAATCGGTACCACATTTCTGCAGCACTTTCCCAAAGCCCGCAGCGGAGTGCAAAAATATTTGCCATTCCTGCCGATCGCGATCGAACAATTAGATTTGCGGGCCTACGACATCATCCTCTCATCCTCCCACGCCGTCGCCAAAGGCATCCTCACTAGCCCCCAGCAACTGCACGTCTGCTACTGTCACACGCCGATGCGCTACGCTTGGGACTTGACTTTCGATTACCTGCGCAGCAGCAAAGCTGGGACGGGCATCCCCGGCATCTTCACCCGGTATTTGCTGCACCGACTGCGACAGTGGGATGCCATTTCCGCCAACCGCGTCGATTACTTCATCGCCAATTCCCAACATACGGCACGCCGGATTTGGCGGTGCTACCGGCGGCGGGCCGAGGTAATTTATCCCCCCGTAAATATCCACAGATTTCCCTTCATGCCGCAAAAACAAGACTTTTACGTCACGGTTTGCCGCTTGGTCAGTTACAAAAATATTGGGGCGATCGTCGAAGCTTTCAATCAACTCGGACGGAATTTAGTAGTCATCGGTACGGGGCCGGAATTAGAAAAGCTCCGGAATGTAGCAAAACCCAACGTCCAAATCCTCGGGCGGCAGCCGGGGGAAGTAGTAGAGAAGTACCTATCCGAGGCAAAAGCCTTCGTCTATGCAGCTTGCGAAGATTTTGGCATCGCTTTGGTAGAGGCTCAAGCTTGCGGGACTCCAGTAATTTCCTATGCAGCAGGCGGCGCTTTGGAGACAGTGCTCGACATCCGCCAGCATCCCGAGACGGGCACAGGCTTATTTTTTTACTCCCAAACAGCAGCGGACTTAGCCGCCGCAGTTCAAGAATTCGAGGAGTTGCAAAACAAATTTCAGCCAGAAATGGGACGGTTGCGCGCCGCCCAATTTGCCCCAGAAGTCTTTGGGCAAAGATATCTAGCCTTTGTAGAACAATGCTTTCAGGAATTTCACTCCCGCGATCGTACTGGGTCCGAAACTTGAGAGGAGAGAAGGGAAAAAGATTTTTGAGTTGGTAGTTTTGAGTAGGGCAGCGAAAATTTTCGACCTCAGCTTTGGGTCGCGAGTCTTCAGAAGCCTTGCAAATTCAGCGTTTTACCTTCTTCCTTCTTCCTCTTCCTTCTTCCTTCTTCCTTCTTCCTTCTTCCTTCTTTTTGCAGAAATTGCGTATTGGAAACATTATTCACAGAACAAAGCGTCTTGAGGCTTTATGATCGAGACTGTGTGTGGTGTGAAGTGTAAGGAGTAAGATGACTGCCGACAGCCAACTAATCTCCGGCAAGGTAATTCGAGCGATCGCAAGACGCGGTTTTCAGCCTGTCCTGGAGGGAGACAGACGCATAAGTCTTTCTCTGGTGCGCCTCGACGGAGAATTTTTCAAGCGGTTATTTGACATCCTGTTTTCCTTATCGGTTCTGATCCTGTTTGCTCCGGTATACCTGCTTTTGGCTCTCTCGATCGCCCTAAGCTCGCCCGGCCCTATTTTATATGTACAGGAACGTGTAGGCAAAAACCGTAAAAAGTTTTATTGCCTGAAATTCAGAACGATGGTGGAAAATGCGGACGACTTATTACTGGAAATCATGGAAAAGTCTCCGCATTTACGTCAAGAGTTTGAGGACAATTTCAAACTCAAAAAAGACCCTCGAATTACCTGGATTGGAAGATTTTTACGCATGACCAGCTTGGATGAATTCCCACAGTTTTGGAATGTTCTCAAGGGAGATATGAGTGTAGTGGGGCCGAGACCTTTAGTTGAAGAAGAACTGCCGAGATACGGCCGTCACATCAACAAAGTTCTCACCATAAGACCTGGACTTACAGGCTTGTGGCAAGTCTCCGGCCGCAACGACATTCCCTATCCCCGCCGAGTACAGATCGACCTCTATTATGCAAAAGAAAAAAACCTTTGGATGGATATGTGGATCGTTTTCAAAACTATCGGCGTGGTGATTTTTCCCAATAATAACGGCGCATACTAATTTTTTGTCCGCAGTCACTGTCAGTAGTTAGTTATGTTTGTTACTAGCTACCGATCGTGAGTGCGGACATATCCATACGACCTCTTGGCAAAAAACCAAGAATTTCCTGATGCCGATCGAAAAATTGTGAGTTAACGTAGAGCTTGAGAACGAGACCGGCAGGCAACAGCAGTCCCAGTCCGGAAAGTCCGAAATAAGTGAATACAGTCTGTCAACGGAGAATCAGATGACGCAACGGAAGCGAGCGCTAATAACGGGTATCACAGGTCAAGACGGCTCTTATTTGAGCGAGTTACTGTTAGAGAAAGGATACGAAGTTCACGGGATTATCCGGCGGAGTTCCAGTTTTAATACCGATCGAATCGACCACATCTATGTCGATCCTCACAGCGAGGGCGCGAAGTTATTTCTGCACTACGGCGACTTGACAGACGGCACCACTCTCCGCCGCATCTTGGAACAAGTTCAACCTGTGGAAGTTTATAACTTGGGCGCTCAATCTCACGTGAGAGTTAGCTTTGACTCCCCTGAATACACGGTTGATGCTGTAGGTATGGGAGTGCTGCGCCTGCTAGAAGCAATTCGAGATTACCAAAATCGGACAGGCATAGAAGTGCGTTTTTATCAAGCAGGTTCTTCGGAAATGTACGGTTTAGTGCAGGAAGTTCCGCAGAAAGAAACGACTCCTTTTTATCCCAGAAGCCCCTACGCTTGCGCAAAAGTTTACGGACACTGGCAAACAGTAAACTATCGAGAATCCTACGGACTTTTTGCCTGCAACGGAATTTTATTCAATCACGAATCTCCGCGCCGGGGGGAAACTTTCGTCACTCGCAAAATTACTCGCGCCGTTGCCAGAATCGTCGCCGGCAAACAGAAAAAACTTTATTTGGGCAACCTCGATGCCAAGCGAGACTGGGGTTATGCTAAAGACTACGTGCGGGCGATGTGGCTGATGCTGCAACAAGAAAAACCCGACGATTACGTTATCGCTACTAATGAAACCCATTCCATCAAAGAGTTTCTCGATTTAGCATTCACTTACGTCAAGCTAGATTGGCAAAAATATGTAGAGTTTGACGAACGCTACTTGCGTCCTGCAGAAGTCGAACTATTGATCGGCGACTCGACCAAGGCGCGCAAGCAGTTAAATTGGGAACCTTCCGTAACTTTTGAACAGTTAGTTCATTTAATGGTAGATGCTGACATTAAGGCTCTCGAAATGCAAGAACGGGGTTCTGGAAACGGATTTGATTAGCGCGCAAAACTCAGCAGTCTCCGCAACTGCTTGACGGTTATCGCCGTTCGGAAAAAAGATTTGCAGTCGCCAGTTCGCTTGCCCTGACTTGGTTAATTAAGATAGAAACAAGCAACAAGGTTTTAGATCGCGTTCGGTCGATCGACTGGCGATCGGATTATACCAAGTCCGGGGCGTGAAAACCCCTTTATCCTCCGATTGCGTGGGGTGCGTCGCCGCGAACAATTCTCGCTACTGGCAACTATTATCGAGCGACGCACCTTACCGGGCAAGTTGACTGGTTGAGCCAAGAATCCCCGTGCGTTCACGCGCCCGGAGTGTCAAAACTTATAACACAACTTATAACGGGGATCGCTCGTATTTTGTTAACCGGGGGCAAGATTTTTAAATGGGTAAATTGTCGCTCCTCTACCTTTATTGAAAATGAAATGAGGATAAAAATATGACTGGCTTAGATTTCAGCAACAAGCGAATTTTAGTAACGGGCGGTGCCGGTTTCTTGGGCCGTCAAGTAATCGACCAGTTAGTGAAAGCAGGGGCCGATGCGAATAAAATTGCCGTAACTCGATCGCGCAATTGCGACCTCCGCGTCATGGAAAACTGCAAGCGCGCCGCAGACCAACAAGATATCATCATACACCTAGCAGCCCACGTCGGCGGCATCGGTTTAAACCGCGAAAAACCCGCTGAATTATTTTACGACAATTTGATGATGGGCGCGCAATTAATTCACGCCGCCTACGAAGCCGGAGTCGAAAAATTTGTCTGCGTCGGCACGATTTGCGCTTATCCCAATTTAACCCCAGTTCCTTTTAAAGAAGACGACCTTTGGAACGGCTATCCAGAAGTAACAAACGCACCTTACGGCATCGCCAAAAAAGCTTTGTTAGTGCAATTGCAATCCTACCGCCAGCAATACGGATTTAATGGCGTCTATTTGCTGCCGGTGAATTTGTACGGCCCGGAAGATAACTTCGATCCCAAGAGTTCCCACGTAATTCCGGCATTAATTCGCAAAGTATACGAAGCCCAAGAAAGGGGAGACAAAACACTTCCAGTGTGGGGCGACGGCAGCCCCAGTCGCGAGTTTTTGTATTCCACAGATGCCGCGCGGGGAATTGTGATGGCCGCTCAATTTTACAATGAATCTGACCCGGTTAATTTGGGAACGAATAGCGAAGTAAAAATTCGCGATTTGGTAGAAACGATTTGCGAATTGATGGGATTTGAAGGAGAAATAGTTTGGGAAACCGACAAACCAAACGGTCAGCCGCGCCGCTGTTTGGATACCGAAAGAGCGAAAGAAAAGTTCGGTTTTGTAGCTGAAGTGCAGTTTAAAGAAGGGTTAAAAAATACGATCGACTGGTATCGAAAACACGCTGTTTAATATCGAATAATCCCCGCATCGAATAATCCCCGCAAGGACATGGCAATGCCGTGTCCTTAATTTTTAGATCGTTTTTCCACCCCGCTGTCAGATACGCACCAGTAAAATTAAACGCACTGGTGTTAGTTACGGACGCAGGCTGCGAACTGCGGTTGAATGCTACATTTTGCCCCGAAACTTTCCCCCGATCGAAGCCAGAACCCGCTACTTTAGAACTGTAACTGATGTAGTTAAAGTTGTCCCAATTAAAGCCGCTGTAGCCGTTAGCAATAGGCGCAATTGTAACCCGTCTTTTGCTGAGATCTGGCAAGTCGTCAAATGTCACAACTGCAGCCCGAACTCAAACTGCTGTTCCCAAAAAGATTGCAGCAGCGACCCCAACAGCGATCGATAACTTTCTCTTAGCAGACATAAAGTCAACCTCTGAGTTTTCACTTATTTTACGATCCCTACATCAAGCGATTCTTTGCCAAAGAAATATATTTCAATATAGCAACCGCCACATCGGTTAGGACATTCAATTACTCATCAATAGGGTCTAAAATCCATGCTTCATAAACGGTTGGATTCGGATACCATAACTGTCAACTGTCAACTGTCAACTGCTATATATTTAACATTCTCAGGCAAATGCCACTCTCAAATCCCCTACGCCTACCCAAAATGCCAGCAATAAGGTAAAGTAAACGGCTGTAGCAGTCCAAAGTGCGGGATATACCTGCAACCGGGCAAACCCGCCGCAGTCCCAGCAACACCAGCCGGCACAGGCGAAACCAACAGCTAACAGCTAACCTCTAACAATAACCTCTAACAACAGACAAAAATGGAAACCTACTACTACGTCTTAGCCAGCCAGCGCTTTATCATAGAAGAAGAGGGCATCGATGAAGTATTCAAAGAAAGAATTCGCAACTACCGAGAACAAGAAAAACAAATCGACTTTTGGTTGGTCAAACAGCCAGCATTTCTCGAAGCACCGGCAATGGCTCAAATCAAAGCGAAATGCCCCCAGCCCGCAGCAGCAATTATTTCCACCGATCCTAAATTTATCACCTGGTTGAAATTGCGATTAGAATACGTAATCGCAGGCGAATTTCAAGCTCCCTCAGAAAGCATTCCCGATGCGATCGCATCCTTGCAGCCCGCGTAAAAAACCTACTGCGGATGCGAATCGTGCAGTAAGATTATACACAATAAGCACAGAAAGATCGCGCATTAGGGGCTTGCAAACCCTAGTTGACCAATAACTTCCTGATGGTACAAGCCCCCGGATTTATCCGTGGAATCAATCCAAAATCTAAAATCTAAAATCCTCAAGTCCCCGAATTTATCCGTGGGGTCAATCTAAAATCTAAAATCTAAAATCCAATGATCCGACGCCATTTCAGGGAATTCGTTACGGTGGAAGTATGAAAGCACCAGCAAAAAACCAGATAAAACAACTCGCAAAATTTAGCAAGAAATTGTACGGATATACAGTTACCCTCCCCCTATTTTCTGCGAGTTCGATCGCCCTTTTCGCCTTGACAATTTTTCCGATATCGGTTCAAGCTCAATCAAGCTGCCAACCGCCCCAGCCAGACGAATACCTGCTGTTAATTGTCACCCAAACCCCCGAACAACAAGAAAGAGCAAAACGCTCTTTTCCTGAAAACACTGACAACACAGTTTGCCGGTACGTCAACGATACCGTAACCAGAATCGGCGGCTTTCGCAGCTCGCAAATCGCTAGCGATTGGGTAAAATACATCCAAGATATTGTTGGATTGCGAGCTTATGTAGTGCGATCGCCCGCTGCTGCTATCCCCGAAAATTTGCCTGTCTACAATCCCGAACCAGTCGCCGATTCCCGATCGCTCCCCAACCCTCAAACCGATAATCCTCAACCAATTCCCAACCCTCAAACTGGCAATCTCGCTTTCAATCCCCAACCCCTCGGACCCGGTTATGCAGTTTTAGTCGATTACTTCAACCAACCCGAATTAGCAACACAATTGCGACAAACCTTAGGCGCGCAAATCGGCTTAGCCTCTTACGGCCGCCGCCCCTTTTTATTCGTCACTTATACAACCGATCAAAATGCTGCCGCTGCTGCGGTAAAAACGCTGAGCGAGCGAGGATTTTGGCCGATGTTAGTAGACAGCCGCCGCGTCACTTTAATTGCTCCGGCAGTTCGGTAAAATAAAAGTATGACAGTTGACAGTTGACAGTTGACAGTTGACAGTTACGAGCCGCGAATCAAACTGTCGCTCCTAGGAGGATAAAAACTTTATTTATCATCAGTTCTTGAATGTCAAGAATACCTTGGCGATTACTATAATACAATTTTGAATTTGGGATTTTAATTGACATCTTGCACTCATTGTCAATAAAAGGTTGGGGCGCGGGTTGAGGCAGGTTTATTTAACCTATCGGTAGCTTTTAAGACTGTTGAAAAACCCTGTCAAGGTCACAATCGAATATGTTACTATGTTGACCTCATACTCGAATATGCTATTTCCGTGCGAGTATGAGGTCAAACTCATTATTCATTTGTAACCTTGAACCCTACAAGATTGCAGTCGATCGAACGCAATACAATCTCTGAGTATGGTATTTTTTTACACCAATTTCTCCTCAGCGCGTACAAAATTAAGAAATGTTGCGCCAATCTGATGCACCAACCTTAAAGGTATTGCGCCCTGCCGAGTTTGCGCTAAAGTTGTTACAGATTAAAAATTTATAGATCGCCCTTTATGCCTTACACTGCAACTACCCCAACCGATCCGCATCAACCTAACATCCGCAATGCCAACTACAGCGAATTAGAATACACCAAACTGACGCCGATGTTGCAGCGTTATGTTGATGTTAAAAACCAGTATCCCCACGCACTGTTATTTTTTCGAGTTGGCGATTTTTTTGAGTGTTTTTTTCAAGATGCAGTGACGATTTCGCAGGAATTAGAACTTGTTTGTACTAGCAAAGAAGGCGGCAAAGAAATCGGTCGAGTACCGATGACTGGAGTGCCGCACCACGCGCTCGATCGCTACAGTTCGACTTTAGTAGAAAAAGGCTATGCTGTAGTAGTTTGCGACCAAGTAGAAGACGCCGCGATCGCAGCGAAAGAAGGCCGTCAAGTCAAGCGAGAAATTACCCGCATTCTGACTCCCGGAACTTTAACAGATGACGGAATGCTCAAGCCGCGTCAAAATAATTTTTTAGCCGCCGTTGTCATCGCTGGCGAACATTGGGGATTGGCTTATACTGATATTTCTACTGGAGAATTTCTGACTTCACAAGCAGATAATTTAGAACAATTAACCTTAGAATTGTTGCGCTTGCAGCCTGCGGAAGTTCTAGTTCCAACCAATGCACCGGATTTGGGAAGTATGCTGCGGCCCGGAGAGAAATCCGATAGTTTACCCGATTGTTTGCCTAATTCATTTTGCTATTCTTTGCGATCGCAAATTCCGTTTACTTTAGCAGAAGCCAAACAGAGAATCCTGCAAAAATTCCAAGTACGATCGCTCGAAGGTATGGGATGCAGCCACCTTCCCCTCGGGGTTCGCGCCGCCGGCGGTTTGCTGCAATATCTCGAAGAAACTCAAAAAGAAAATGCAGTTCCTTTGCAAAGATTGCACACTTACAATCTCTGCGATTTTCTGATATTAGATTATCAAACTAGGCGCAATTTAGAAATTATTCAAACCGTAAGAGACGGGACTTTCTACGGTTCCTTGCTGTGGGCGATCGACAAAACTAGCACTGCAATGGGAGGCCGTGCTTTGCGCCGATGGCTGCTGCAACCTTTACTGGAAATTAAAAGCATTCGCGCCCGCCACGACACGATCGAAGAATTAGTAGAAAACCACACTTTGCGCCAAGATTTGCAATATTTACTGCGCCAAATTTACGATATCGAAAGACTCACAGGCCGTGCGGGTTCCGGTACAGCTAGCGCGCGGGATTTGGTGGCTTTAGCTGATTCCTTGGGCAAACTGCCGCAGTTAGCCGCGATCGCCTCTGAAGCTCGATCGCCCTATTTAAAAGCGCTGCAAAATGTGCCACCTATTTTAGAAGAATTAGCCAACAAAATTCACGAGCATTTAGTTGACGAACCGCCGATTCATTTAAAAGAAGGAGGCTTGATTCGATCGGGAATCAATTCCCTGTTAGATGAAATGCGGGAAACTGCTTCAGAAGACCAAGAATGGATTGCCAATTTGGAGGCGAATGAGAGAAAACGCACCGGAATTTCTAATTTAAAAGTAGGCTATAATAAAGCTTTTGGATATTATATCAGCATTACTAAATCGAAAATAGATTTAGTCCCGACTAACTACACCCGCAAACAAACTCTGACCAACGAAGAACGCTACAGTACAGAAGAATTAAAAGAACGAGAAGTGAGAATTCTCACAGCGCGGGAAGATTTAAATCAGTTGGAATACGATATTTTTGCTAAAGTGCGATCGGAAGTAGGAGAAGATGCTGAAATTATTCGCAGCGTTTCCCGCACGGTAGCTGCAGCGGATGTTTTGTGCGGTTTAGCAGAGGTAGCAGTTTATCAGAATTACTGCCGCCCAAACATGACAGAAAATCGGGAAATTAAAATTATTGAAGGCTGTCATCCGGTGGTGGAAAAATCTTTACCAGCGGGATTCTTTGTGCCTAATTCGGCTTTTTTGGGCAGGGAAGATTCACAAAAATACCCGGATTTAATTATTTTAACCGGACCAAATGCTAGCGGCAAAAGCTGTTATTTGCGACAGATTGGTTTAATTCAATTAATGGCGCAAATGGGAAGTTTTGTACCTGCAAAAGCCGCTAGTTTGGGAATTTGCGATCGCATTTTTACCCGCGTCGGCGCTGTGGACGATCTAGCAACAGGTCAATCTACATTTATGGTAGAAATGAATGAAACAGCAAATATTTTGAACCACGCTACGCCAAAATCGTTAGTTTTGTTAGATGAAATCGGCAGGGGAACTGCAACGTTTGACGGTCTTTCGATTGCTTGGTCTGTGGCAGAATACTTAGCGAGTGAAGTTCGATCGAAAACAATTTTTGCTACGCATTACCACGAATTAAACGAGTTAGCATCGATCTTAAACAATGTAGCAAATTATCAAGTAACGGTGAAGGAAATGCCCGATCGAATCGTATTTTTGCACCAAGTTCAGCCGGGGGGTGCGGACAAGTCTTACGGAATTGAAGCGGGGAGATTGGCAGGTTTGCCGCCCTCAGTTATTGAGAGGGCGAGACAGGTGATGAAGCAGATTGAAAAACACAGTAAAATTGCGATCGGCTTGCGGAAAGGTGTTAAGAAACAGGAGAAACAAGAGTTTGAAGCCGAACAATTAGATATTTTCGATGATTGAAACAACCAATTGATATGATTTACGCATTTTCTTAGTCCGCGTAGGCGTCCTGGGGTTTGTATAGTTTGACCTCAAAGTCGAATAACGAGCGTAGCATATTCGACTTTGAGGTCAAATAAAGCGGTTTCAACCGCCGAGTCATAGCAACCAACTTTGACGGAAACTTACCCACAGCCGATCGGACTAAAATTCAGTTTATTTTTGTGCTATACTTTTTCGATCGAACGCCGTCCAAATAAACCCTGAGGCCTCACCAATAACATCACAAACAATATCCCAAAAGCCACAGCATCTTTGTAAGCAGAAAAATCCCCCGGTACGAAAGCCTCAACCAAACCAATTATAAACCCCCCCAAAATAGCCCCCGGAATACTCCCCAACCCTCCAAGCACGATCGTGGCCAAACCTTTCAAACCAAAAGCAATCCCAAAATACGGTCCAGCAATACTAACACTAGAACCTACCAAACTTCCCGCCAAACCTGCCAAAAAACTGCTCGCAAAAAACGTCAAAACAATATATTTTTCAGGATCGATACCCAACAAACTAGAAGTAGTAGCATCTTCAGCTACCGCCTGCATTGCTTTGCCAAACTTAGTAAAATTTATTAAGTAAGTTAGCACCAGGACGATCGCAACGCACACCGCAAAAATTACTATCTGAACGCTGCGAATCGGAATGGGTTTGTCCGCATTTCCAAAGTTAATAGCAGCAGGTAAATTGCCGTAAGTATTAGCAGGAAAAGTGTAAATTTCTGCACCTACAAGGTATTGTATGATATTGGCGATTGCCACCGCCGCCCCCAAGCTAGAAACCACTGTCAGCAGGGGATCTGAGTTTCTGCGGCGCAAAGGCAAAAACGCAATGCGTTCGATAATTACTCCTGTCAGGCCAGCCAGCGTGCAACCCAAAGTTAACGCCACAGCAAAAGGCAATTCTACGGGAATTCTCGCATTAGCCAACAACCCATTAAAACCGAAAGCACCGCCCATCAGTGCATAAGTGAAATAAGCACCCAAGGTAAAAACAGCACCGTGAGCAAAATTAATAATTCCCAGAATTGAAAACACGAGCGTGTATCCCAAGGCAAAAATAGCATACACGCTCCCGATCGACAAACCATTCAAAAATTGTTGCAAAAACAGAGTTAAGTCCATCGCCAGTTACGATTTGGGCATCAATATTAAGTCACTCAACAACAAAAACACTCAAAATCTTCCTCCTTCCTCCTTCCTCCTTCCTTTTGACAACTATTAACTATCAAAGTTCGGCCCAGTCCTCGCATCGAAGCCTATCAACTATCAACTATCAACTATCAACTATCAACTCTGACTTCTTCCTTCATTTCAAAAACTCAAATTTACCGCTTTTGCCATCAGCATCCATTTTAATCCGCGCCACATAAAACTCTTTCTGATTGATTTCACCTTCTGGCGTAAAAGAAATTTCACCTAATGGCGTATCGTACTTACCAGTTAATAACTGTTCGTTAAGTTTGGTTCGCAATTCAGGCACAGGCTTTTGACTGACCTTAGACTGAGAATTGATAGCCTTTAGCGACTCAACAAAAACTTGGACTCCTGTAAAAGCTTGAGCGCTAAACTGAGGCGGTTCTTTCTTAAATTGAGCGCGATAAGCCTCGCGGAAAGCCTTATTAATCTCATTTTCATATTCCGGGCTGTACGCTTGAGCAATCAAAACCCCGTCGCAGAGCGCCTTGCAAACCGGAAATACATTAGAAGTATTGAGGCCGTTGCCCCCAATAATACTCCCTTTGTAACCCAACTCCCGCAACTGCTTGATTAAATTGCCTCCATCTGCAGCCAAACCAGAAATAATTATCAAATCGGGCTTAACATTGATCGCATTAGTTGCTTGAGACTGGAAATCGGTATCAGTAGTCAAAAACTTTTGGACTGTTGCCAATTCCAGTCCCATATCTTTCACCGTTTGCTGAAAGGTTTCCGTTTCAGATTTGCTAAAAGCATCATTCTGAGCAAAAAACACGGCTACTTTCTTAATATTTGGGTTTTCCTTAAGGGCCGCTTTAACCGCATTTGGTGCTACTACGGCGACAGGTGCGGAGACGCGGGCTACGTAATCACCAATCTGGGGAATACCTTTAGCTGTGTTGGAAGGTGCCAGAACCGGGACTTTAGCACGATCGGCGATCGGATTGGCACTAAAAGCTTGCTGCGACAGGGTAGGTCCCACAATACCCACCACCTTATCTCGATCGATCAGAGTATTGAAAGCATTAATTGCCCCTTGTTCGTCTCCACCAGTATCTTGGAAGACAAGTGCGATCGGCGTCCCATCCACACCACCTCGATCGTTGAAATACTTCTCAGCAATTTTAGCCCCAGCCACCTGTTCCTGACCGAGTAAAGCGACATTGCTAGTTTGCGCTACTCCAATCCCGATCGGAATAGCGCCGGAGTTTCCTCCAGGCAAACTCTGTGGCGCAGCAGCGGGAGACGGTGAAGTACCTGGAGATGGGTTGATAGGAGTTTGGGAAGTGTTTGTCTGACTGCAAGCCAACAGCAGCGAAGCGCAGCTAACGAATAAAGCACTGAGGCGAAGGGTTGGTTTTTTCATGAGCGGGCGATCGAACATCTATATATATCGTGTGTCTGTAGAGATATTCTACCCACTAGCGCCAGAGTCCCCGGAAAAAAAATCTTACTAATACCGTTAAAAGAGGAGATATCCGGAAAGGCAGAGTCTGGAGAGCGCGGTATCCAATCAGCTCAACAGTGGAAATCCTTACGGGATATAGCCTCAAAAAAAGTTGAAAATTTTCGGCAAAAACGCTTGACAACCCTTGGCAGAGTTGATACATTAATAAAGCGGCGGAAGGGAAGCGGTTCACAACGAAACGCTCCACCACCGAGCGCGCTGAACCTAGAAAAAAGAATAGTTTGAAAGCTTAAAGCACTATCAACCTCGTGATAAACAATCGGGACTGAAAGTAACAGCTCGCAAGAGCTAATACCTAATATCCCAAACAACGAGAAAAAAGTCAAGGTCAAATCAGCTGAGCCTAGTAAAACAGGCAAAGCCAGTGAGGCATTTGACAAAAAAAGCCAAAAACTCAAAGTTTTTAACAACACGGAGAGTTTGATCCTGGCTCAGGATGAACGCTGGCGGTCTGCTTAACACATGCAAGTCGAACGGAGTAGCAATACTTAGTGGCGGACGGGTGAGTAACGCGTGAGAATCTGCCTTCAGGACGGAGACAACAGTTGGAAACGACTGCTAACCCCCGATGTACCGAGAGGGAAAATATTTATAGCCTGAAGATGAGCTCGCGTCCGATTAGCTAGTTGGAGGGGTAAAAGCCCACCAAGGCGACGATCGGTAGCTGGTCTGAGAGGACGATCAGCCACACTGGGACTGAGACACGGCCCAGACTCCTACGGGAGGCAGCAGTGGGGAATTTTCCGCAATGGGCGCAA
>JAAUPF010000319.1 GCA_012034575.1 Richelia sp. CSU_2_1
GGCGGATTAACGCTGATTAACGCAGATAATTGCAACCGCAGATGGGGCGGATTAACGCTGATTAACGCAGATAATTTGAGGAGGTTTTTCAGCGATTCCGCCCTTGGCGGATGCTTCGCTTTCCGCCTGTCAATTGTTAACTGTCAACTATGGACTATTTAAAACCAATGCCTAATCCATTTCCGGGGATGAATCCCTATTTAGAAAATCCTGACTTGTGGCCTCAAGTGCATCATTTACTGATTAGCAGCATTTTTGAATTATTAGTACCGCAGTTGTTGCCAAAGTACATTGTCGATATTGAAAAAAGGATTTATGAACTTAGGGGTGAAAATTCCTTATTAGTGGGGATTCCTGATGTTACCGTGCTAAAAACTCCAATTCAAACAAATCCTCCTTCTTCTAATATTGCTGTTGTTGCACCGCCCGCGACGGCTGTGAAGGTAAGAGTACCCGTACCTGTGGAATTTAGGGAAGCATATTTAGAAGTTAAAGATACGGAAACTAAGGAAGTTGTAACGGTAATTGAAGTTCTGTCGCCCGCCAACAAACGTTCCGGAAAAGGTCGGGAAATGCACGAAGAAAAACGAGAAAAAGTATTTGGCAGTCGCGCTCATATGGTGGAGATTGACTTGCTGCGGACTTACAAACCTTTGCCTGTTTTTGGTGAGGGTATTGAGTCGAGTTATCGAATTTTGGTGAGTCGGAGAGAGTGGCGTCCGATCGCGGATTTGTATGTTTTCAATTTACCCGATATAATTCCAGCATTCCCCTTGCCTTTGCGGGGAGAAGATGCGGAACCGATTGTAGATTTACAAGCTTTGTTGAATGCGGTGTACGATCGCGCGGCCTATGACTTTAGAATAGATTATACCGCCGAACCGATTCCCCCGCTGTCGGAATCTGATGCTATTTGGGCTGATACTTGGTTGCGGGAGAGAGGTTTAAGGGAATCATCAGTTAATCCACTCTATTAAAAAAAATCATTTTTCCTAGTTTGTGTGTTATAATTTTCCTGATTTTCCTAATAAAAACCGCGTGAATTAACAGGAGTTAGAACGATGCCTAATCCATTTCCGGGAATGAACCCCTATTTAGAAAAACCTAAATTTTGGTCTGAGGTACATCTCTTACTGATGGCTATCCTTCAGGAGTCATTGGTTCCCCAATTAGTGCCAAAATATCGCGTCGCTATTGAACAGCGAGTTTATGAAATCAAGGGAGAAGAATCTCTGTTAGTTGGAATTCCCGATGTTTCTGTAATGCGCGATCGGGCTGTCAGGAATCCGATTAGTTCTAATGTGGCTGTTGCCACACCAGCTACCACACCCGTACAAGTGACTTTACCCATGTCTGAAGAGGTGAGAGAAAGGTATTTGGAGATTGTCGATTTGGAAACTAAGGAAGTTGTGACTGTAATTGAAGTGCTGTCACCTGCCAACAAACGTCCGGGAGACGGGCGAAAAATGTATGAAGAAAAGCGGAATAAAGTGTTCGGAAGTCGCACTAATTTAGTGGAAATTGACTTGCTGCGAATTTACAAACCTCTGCCTGTTTTCGGCAGCGATATTGATGCAAGTTATCGAATTTTGGTGAGTCGGGTAAATCAAAGACCTCGGGCAGATTTATACTTATTTAATCTACCGGATGCGATTCCGGCTTTTCCTTTGCCTTTGCGCGCGGGCGATACCGAACCGATTGTGGATTTACAATCTTTGTTGAATGCAGTGTACGATCGCGCTGGCTACGATTATTCGATCGATTACAATACCGATATAGTTCCCCCGCTGTCGGAAACTGATGCTGTTTGGGCTGATGCTTTGTTGCGGGAGAGAGGTTTAAAGCAATAATTAATAAGTCTATAAATGATACACCAAGAATCAGAAACCGGGTTTTTTCAGCAATCCTTCGTTCTTGCCGACAGATTAGATAAAAACCCGGTTTCTTTGGTGGAGTTCGTAAGTTATGCGATCTAGAACAAGCCTAAAGTCAGCGATTTGTCAATGGGGAAAGTAGCGCCAATTCCCAGCCAGATGGCAATTAAAGTGCCAAACAAGAAAACTGCGATCGCAATTGGACGGCGAAATGGGTTTTGAAACTTGTTGACACTTTCGATGAATGGAACTAGCATCAATCCTATGGGAATCGCCACCATTGCTGCAATTCCTAACAGTTTGTTGGGAACGATGCGCAGGATTTGAAAAACTGGGTACAAGTACCATTCGGGGAGGATTTCTAGCGGGGTAGCAAAGGGGTTTGCTGGTTCTCCCGAACTTGCGGGATCGAGAACCGCTAAGCCGACGCAAAGGGCAAATGTCCCCAGCATGACTACTGGGAAAATGTACAGCAGTTCGTTGGGCCAAGCGGGTTCTCCGTAGTAATTGTGACCCATGCCTTTAGCTAGCTTTGCCCGCAATTTCGGATCGCTAAGATCCGGTTTTTTCGATGTTGTTGCCATAATGGAAATAGTTTTTGTTTTTTTGGTTGGGACTCGCGCATCAGGCTTCGCTTGCAGTAGCAATTGCTGAATTGCTCTTGCAATAAGTCCACCGGACAGCCCCAGACTGCACGAGTCCTATTTTTTCTAGTCCGCTAACTAGACAGACCTGTCTGTATATTATCTATGCCAGCTAAATCTAGCAATACTCGCGAGAAAATTTTGTCCACAGCTTCGGAGCTTTTTTACCGCAAAGGCATCCGCAATGTTGGCGTCGATGAGGTGATAGCTGCTTCTGGAGTTGCCAAGATGACGCTTTACAAGCATTTCCCATCAAAAGACCAACTGATTTTGGAAACAGTGCAGTATCGAGACGAACTGTGGTGTCGCTGGTTTTTTGGGACAGTGGAACAGCGGGGAAGCAGTGCCAAAGAGCGTTTAATCGGGATGTTTGATGTGTTGGAAGAGTGGTTTGTCAGTCCCGAGTTTCGCGGCTGTCCTTTTATTAATGCGGTGGCGGAACTTGCCGATTCAGGACATCCGGCGCACCGGGCCGCGCTGGGGCCGAGACACGCCATTCGCACTTACGTTCAAAAGCTGGCTGAGGAGGCTGGCTTGCCTAATTCCGAAGAGTTTTCGCAGCAATTTGTAATTTTGTTTGGAGGGGCAATTGTGATGGCAAGTATGGAGGGCGGGCCGGCAGCGGCGCAGTACGCCCGTCAAGCAGCATCTGTTTTGCTTTCTGCCGAACAAACAGGTGATTTGGCTAAAGGAGTTTGAGGCGATCGCCTGTCGTAAAATTGTAGTAAACGGAAGGTACGCTCATGCCCAATCCTTTTCCGGGAATGAACCCCTATTTAGAACATCCTGATTTTTGGCCGGAAATCCATCATTTGCTCATCAGCATTATTAAAGAGTCGCTAACTCCCTTATTGCGGCCTAAATACCGAGTCGCGATCGAAAAGCGAATTTACGAAATTCAAGGCGATACTTCTCTATTAGTAGCAATTCCGATCGCCTAAAAGCTGTTTTAACATTTTGCAATTCTCCTAAAAACTCTTGTGTAGAAGAAGGACTGAAGTCCTTACTCCGAACCTGACTAAATAGCGGTAAAATCTTGCTGTCCGATCGCACTTACTTCCCCTCCATTCAAAACAGCTAAAATTCGATTTGTTCCAACTATCCCGATTAAAGTTGTACTGTTTTCTTGCATGATGCGCAGTCGATCGAACGTCAATCCTCCTGTTAAAACTAGCAAATCTTCGCCTTTGGTAAAATCAGCGATCGCATTGATGCTTTCTCCCGCATTCAAAACAAAATAATCGCGATCGCTTCCTCCCCGCAGCGTGTTGTTTCCCGCATCTCCCACCAGCCAATCTTCCCCGGTTCCTCCAGTCAAAGAATCGTCGCCTTTGCCGCCGTACAAAGTATCGCTGCCATCACCGCCGCAGAGTCGATCGATATCTTCATTTCCTAAAATTCGATCGTTCCCGCTACCGCCACATAAATAATCTTGTTGGCTGCTATTATCAGTCGCGATGATGTCATTATCCCCAAAAATTGTATCGTCGCCATCGCCGCTGCAAATCGTGTCGCTTCCCAAATCTCCAAACAGCAAATCGCTGCCAGCATCGCCGCAAATTAAATCGCTATCTTTGCCGCCATGCACGATATCGTTATCTTCGCCACCGATAAGAGTATCTTCGCTTTCTTCCCCGTACAAAACATCGTTACCGCTATCGCCGAACAGCAAATCTCTGCCCGTCAAATCGACATCGGACGGATCGGAAGTTCCGCCGAACAAACTGTCGTCGCCTTCATCGCCCAGCAAGGTATCGCTGCCTTTGTCGCCCCAAATTAAGTCATTGTCTTTACCTGCGATCGCCCGATCGTCGTCTTTCCCGCCATAAATAACATCATTCCCCGCATGACCGAGGATGTAGTCGTTATTTTCGTTGCCAAATATGGTGTCGCTGTCAACATCCGATCCGACAGAAATGCTGCTAGCAAGACCGCCGTAAATATTGTCATTGCCGAACAAGCCAATTAGCAAATCGCTGCCGTTCAAACCGTTGATGTTGTCATTGGTATTGCTGCCAGTGAGAGTATCTTGACCGTCAGTTCCGGTGAGGAAATTTTCAGCAATAATTGGGTTGATAATTGAAGTGCGATCGGGTAAATTTAGGCGATCGCAAATGCAATCGTCAGCAATAGCAATCGGCGAACTTGTTGGCGTTTCCCCACCGATTTGTAGGGGCGGTGCCCCCGTGCCCGCCCCCGCTGGACTTTCCGAAGGTGTCGGACTCGGGCTTCCCGAAGGCGTCGGAGTTCTTGAAGGTGTTGGGCTTGGAGTTCCTGAAGGTGTCGGACTCGGATTTCC
>JAAUPF010000077.1 GCA_012034575.1 Richelia sp. CSU_2_1
TACCTGAGTCTAGATCCCCCTAAATCCCCCTTAAGAAGGGGGGACTTTAAGAGCGCTTCCGGTCCCCCCCTTCTTAAGGGGGGCTAGGGGGGATCTGAGTTTAATAGTTAAACAGCAGTCTCTGACTACGTTTGACCTTAAGTTGACACCTATAAGGAGTGCTGTGTCCCTACAGCTATTGAGCGCATCTAACTCGATTTTGCCGGCGCTGTTTGTTGGTGAATTCCTCGCAAAATCTGAGATTATTTATTGATTTTCTGGGCTTGGGCGTGATGTTGCAGGCGAGAAAAAACGTTGTAAGCATCGGGGCCGGGATTGTCGTGTTCTATAGCGCCGTCGATCGGACCGTCGATCTGTTTCCAAGCAGGAATGCCGCCTTTTAATTCGGCTACTTTTCTAAAGCCGGCTGCGCGCAGAAGGTTTGCTGCTTCGGCGGTTTGTTCGTCGGTTTCGCCGTAGATATAGATGTCGCGGATGGGTTCTAAACTGGATTGTGCTCGCTCTACTAAATCCTCCATTGGCATTGGTAGAGCGCCGGTAATGTGGCTGTTGTTGAAGCTTTCACGATCGCGCACGTCTACGATGGTAAGTCCGGGTTCGCCCCAATCTAAACGTGATTTGAGGTCGTGGCTGGATGCTTGGGCTTTTAAACCGGGAGGGGTGGGAGTAAGGTCTGGCAGTTTGTCTTTGATTTCTGCAATTTGGTCGGGAATATTTTTCATAAGAATGTGTAACTCATTACTTTGTTTGTAAGGTAACAAGATGTTTGTGCGGCATTCGTCTTTCTAAAGGCTGAATAGGGGATTGAACTAAAGTCGCAATTTATGTTTTTCCGGTTGTTGCTTGCGGTTGCGATCGCTACATTTGTTGGGGTTGCTAGAAAAAAGCAGACTGTGCTTTAGAGGGTTTCGATCGGATTTGCTGCGGATAATTTGAAGTGCGATCGTTTGTCCGGTTCGACATTTTATCAAATAGTAACATTTTAGTCAATCGCAAATATCTTTAAATAAAATTTAGATGAGTTATACGCGGTATAGCGCACAATTGGCAGAAAGTTTGAGATGTTTTTTAGCAAGATTTCTGATAAAATCCGATCCTAAGAAAAGGTATTTGAAGGTATGGATATGTCGGAACAAGCTGAAATTGCGGTGCCTAAGACTTTGACACCCCAAGAACAAGCAGTGTGGGATGCGAAGGCGAAAGTGCGAGTGCTGCTGAATTTGTGGGATTTGGGCGGCGGGAAAATGCAGGTGAAAAAGGGAGATTTGACTAAGCGGATTGTCAGGACTGGCGAGACGAGCAAGAATTATGAGTTAGTTATCGGAGAATTGCAGGAAATAGGGGCGATCGAGTATTCCCTGGTAAATCGAGTAACGTTGGTGGAGTTGAGCGCGAAGGGGAAAGAAGTTTTAGCGCGGGGTGTGAAAAGTCCTGATTCTCGGTTTGAATTTGATGGTTCTCAAATCGGTACGCGGTTGGGAAATGCTTTGTTGAAATGGCTGCGTCATGCAGATAGTTCTGCTGGTGTTGGTGTTGAGAAAGCGAAGGGAGATGTAGGGGCGATCGCATCTTATGAAGAGTTTAAGGCTGCGGCGATCGAGGTGTACGATCGGCTGAATCGAGATTATAACTTTGACGATTTGGTGCCGATTTATCGGATGCGGCGGGAGATTGGAGAAAGGGTAAACCGTTCTAAATTCAACGAATGGTTGTTAGAAATGCAGGCTAACGATATATTTCAGCTTTTAGAGGGCAGTGTAGAAGACAGCGCTCCTGACAAAATCGAAGATTCTATTACCACAAAAGTTAATGGTTTGCGCTGTTATGTCCAACGTTTAACCTAATTAACTTGAGTTGGCAGTTTTCATCAACTGTATTCGCTCCTTAAACTCCTACACTCACACAAAATCATGAATGAATTCCACTCCTCAATTGCCGAACTCAAGAAAGCTATAGCCAGTCAAAACCCTTTTGACAGATCTTTAATAGTCAGGAGCAGTGATATCTGGAAGCCAAGTTTTCCTGACGTTCCTTCTATTAATTCTCATGCCTCTGATGGTGTTTTTCAGGGAATAGAGCAAATTAGCGCCCAGTATCGTACAGTTATTGGCATTACGATCAAAGCTGAGAAAGGTCTAGGAAAAAGCCACCTAATGAGTCGGATTCGTCGTCGCCTTCTAGATGAGGGTGGAGCTTTTTTTGTTTATATGAGCGAAGTAGACTATGGAAACTTAAACCGAGTCAATGCTAATTTTTTAAACACTTTGTCCTCAAGCCTAAAACAGATTGGTAACGCAGGCGTAATGCAGTGGCAAGAATTAGCAACTGCTTTGACCAATGAGGCATTGAGCAAAACTTACCTACCTCAAAACTTAGTCAAGCAATTTCCTGTGGCGTTAGCTAAAAATCCTAAATTAATTGATAGCTTAACTGCCAAAGTGCTTCAAGTTAAGCCAAATATTGAAAACCCTTATTTGATCCAGGCTATTCTGTGGACACTTTCTGCTGATAAAGCGATCTTTGCAACTAATTGGCTGTCTGGAAGAGCTTTGGCACAGGCACAAGCTGACGCAATGGGTTTACCAAATTCGACAGAAGAGGATAAAGAAGGTGAAGCATTTCAGACTACCTGCCAAATTTTAGACTTAATCGGTGATTACAGAACTCTAGTAATGGGCTTTGATGAGTTAGAGAGTGTAGATCGGAATGAAGCTGGTTTCACTAGGGCGCAGGTCGTAGCGCTCTTAGTAAAAGACCTCTACAGTAAAATTAAACGAGGTGTCTTAATGACAGCTATGTTTGAGCAAACTTGGCGTTCTCAAATTAGAGCATTGCCACAGGCAGACTCAGTTACAGCTAGAATGGGTGAAAAGATTTTTGATTTAAAGTATCTCAATGCGGATGATGTAGTGACTCTAGTTTCTCAATGGCTCAAAGAATTTTATGACAGTAAAGATTTAACTCCACCTCATCCTGTTTATCCTTTTGATGAAAGTGAACTAAGAGAATTGGGAAAAGAAAGGTTAATCGTTAGAAAGGTTTTAGAGGAGTGTGCCAAGAAGTGGCAAGTACCTGGTGATACCCCACCACGAGCGATAGTAGATCCGCTCCATCAAGTTGAACTTGCGTTTAACAAGGAGCTAAATGCACTTGAGACAACAATAGAGAAATATTTTGACGATAGCGATATTTTATCGGAGGCTCTATATTTTGGCTTCCTTTCAGTAAAAGGCGAGATTTTGGAAGGAGTGCAAGTTGAGGAGATTGAAAAGGTAAAAACTAGAGCAGCAGACAGAGGTTATCTCCACTTTAGAATTCGAGGTCAAGAAAATGGAAAGTCTGTCAAGATAGTAGTAGCAGTTGTTCAAGAATCTGGCGCAAAATTTGTGAGTGCCGCATTAAAGCGATTAATTAATTATCAAAAGTTTGATATGACTCGCGGTTGTTTAGTTCGTTCTAAAGATGTTAAGCCGAATACTGTAGGCAAACGGTGTTTGGACAAACTTCTTTCTCAAGAACTCGGTGGAGAATTTGTCAAGCTTACAAGTGAAGATATCAAGCCTTTATTAGCAATTTATTTTGTCAGCAAGGCTCGCGAAGATTACGAAGTAACTGAAGACCAAATACAGCAGTTTATTGTTCATAAGAATCTCGCGAATGAAAATTATTTAATTAATGAAATTCTCAGCGATCCATCGGGTCAGATTCCTGATGGGTTACTGGATGAAGATGAGATGGCAGATCTTGATGAATATGAGATGTCTGAACTAGATGATGAGAGTATGGCTGAAAGTAACTTCATACCCGAGCCAACTGAAATTAACAACTTAGAGGAATCACTAGATAATTTATTAGGTCAAATAAGTGGATGAGTTATTCTGTTTTTGTTGATACGGCTTTGCAGTTACCTGCTCCCGATGTGGAAGCCTTAATCGAAGGGCGAATAATAGCAGCTCTGCCTCGGATATTCATAGAGCCAGAGCGGTCTTTTGCCCTGTATCCAGCCAATATCTCCATTAACTTGCTGCCTCACGAATACTACCGATCGAGTTTTTTACCAATTGCTAAAACCTCATTTTCTCAGTTGAATTCTGAGACGGTTTTGATAAAAGCTTGGGCTAGATGCGAACTGTGTCAAATACTAAACGATCTAAAATCATTAGAGGCTTTGTCGCAGTTAACAATATGGACAACGGAGGGATTGCACAAAACTCTCTTGCAACGACGTTATATTTTTCTAACTCTGCTTCGCGTCTATTTGCTACCTCAGCCGCTCGAAATTCCAGTGCATCCCAGCGGTAATTTTGTAACGCTGCCACGTTCTCTTATTGTTAATGATTCAACCCCTGTTTTGAGCGATGCTATCTTTGACAAACGCCGCCAACAACTGGAAAAATTAGAGCCACCCGAACATCCTGAATTAGAAGAATTGCAAAGTGCGATCGCCCTTTTATCCACCACTAACCCAAAAGCCAAACAACTAGACGCAGAACTTAAAATGTTTTTAGGTTGGTCGGAAAAATCACTCACAACAGAATTCGATCCCGATTTAGATTGGATTAAAACGATAGCAAAAATCGGCAATTCTAGCGATGGTAATACATTTGAAAAGTTAGTCCGCAAAAGTTTGGTTAAGCTAGGATTTGCCAATTCTAATACGAATTCTAAAGCTAGTCTCGATCCAGAATCAACAGGCGGCGCTGGTGGTTTAGATTTTTATTGCGAGACTCCCTATCCAGTAGCGGGAGAGTGCAAAGCTAGCAAACATGAAAGTGTACCTAATAGTGTAACTGCTCAACTAATTCATTTAGTTTTGACTCACTTGGGTCAAAATAAGTTCGATCGATCGATTAAAATTATTTTGGCGGCTGGGCCTTTAACTAATCCAGCTAATCAAGCAGCTATTGGTAGTAAAATGAATGTAATTCGCCCTGAAACATTGCAAAGATTAGTTGAATTGAAAGCTAAGCACCCAGGTGCGATCGATTTGTTACAGTTAAAACCTTGTTTGGAACAACAGCCGTTTGGTGAGGAAGCCGATGCTAAGGTTAATCGCTATATTGATAGCGTACAGGAAAATATTAAAGTGCGATCGTACATAGTTCAGCTAGTAAAAGACTTTTTGGAAAGAACACGATCGTCAAGTGTGGAATCCAATCAGCTTCACAGTGTTTATGCTTTTTCTAGGTCGCCCCAACCTTTAAACTATGAAGAAATGTACGAAATTTTAATAGAACTTTCTTCGCCGTTGACAGGTTATTTAGGACGAATTAAAGGAGATGGTTTAGGGGGCTATCGATTTTATTTTATCCGAGATTTGCGATCGGATAATTGAGAGGGTTAAGGGCGATCGAATTAATTTTACTATCTTTCAGTTCGAGATTTTCAAAATTGTTAATAGATTTTAAATTATCTCTGCCAATGAGAGCATTAATTTCATCAAATTTCGTTTCAACTTCTTGTCCCGCGCACTGAAAGACTAACTGAATGCCATCGGCTACCCTGGTATAAATTCTAATTTCTTTACCGTTAGTTATCAGTCCGTAGCGGACGCTCAAACTTGTTAAATAGCGAGTAAATTTCCGCAGGTGTTTGTCTAGGTTTTGGTTGGGATGTTTTGCCTCCATAATTACACTCATCGGCGAGTCGGCATCGATAACTATGGGAATTGCTTGGGTGGCAAATGAGAGGAAATCGAGACGAATATTCCCAAAGGATATTTCTTGATGCCAAGTATCAAGAGTATAGCCGAGTTTTGGTAGCAGATAGCTGACAATGAGTTTGCTTTCTACTTCGCTTTCGTTGCGGCAATTATTGGGATTGAAAACCATGCGATTTTAGATTTTAGATTTTATGAATAGATGGATGGGGTGCGCAGTGCGCACCTTACAAATTTAGATTTTAGGTTTGCGATTTTATGAATAGATGGATGGGGTGCGCAGTGCGCACCTTACAAATTAGTAGGCTAATAACAAACCCGGTTTGTTAAACAAAACCGGGTTTCTTTACTCGCCAGCAAACTTCAGACATCGCTGTCAACTGTCAACTGTCAACTGTCAACTATCAACTAAAAACTTACTTGTTTTTAGCGTTAAATTCCTGCAATGTCATGTATCCTCCAGTCGGATTGTAGAGGTGGCAGCTATCAGCAATCCGCTGCATTAAAGACCAAGAAAACTTGGTTTCGTAGAGATATTCCTGCCAATTTTCTTTCAAGCTGCTGTGGGCGAGGCGCAAATTGTACCAGGGAATCGCAGTTGAAAGGTGGTGGGGAACGTGAACGTTAATGTCGTGACACAGAAACTCTACCCAGCGGGGATAATCGCAATGAACTGTTCCCGATAGTTGGGCTAAAGCTTCGTTCCATTCGCCCGATTCTTTAAAAGAAATATCCGGTGCGGTGTGGTGGACGATCGTGAAAGTGCTCATCCAGAAATGGTAAACCATCCAAGGCACTAACCAGAATTTGACGAATCCCCAAATGCCAGTTGTGGCGATTAAAAGTGGAAAGCAAATTGCAGCACCAATTAAAACTACAAACACGGAAAACCGAACTTGTTCGCACTGTTTGCCTTTGAAATTCCACCACATAAAGTGTACTTTTGCCCAGTGGGCGATCGAACCGATCCACCACAGCCGGCCGAATATTAAACTATAAGCTATTTGTAATGGTTTGGAGGCGCTGGCGTAGCTTTCTGCTGTCATCGGCTGCCAAGCATTATCTTCACCAAGTTTGTTGGTATGTTTGTGGTGGTAATTGTGTCCGTGACGCCAAGCGTGAAACGGATAAATTAAGGGTAAAAATGCTAGGTGTCCGACTAAATCATTTACCCAGCGGCGGTTAGAAAATGACCGATGGCCGCAGTCGTGGCCGATCACAAAAAAACCGGTTAAACCGGTGCCTGTAAAAATCCACATTAGGGGCAGTAAATACCAAGGCGATACTGCTAAACCTACATAACCGACAGCAACTAAAAGAACGTTGACGATGACTCTCGTCCAAGCTTTGCGCGGGTTTTTTACGAATACTTCGCGCGGCAGAGTTTTGATGATATCCTTGAGGCGCAGTTTGTCGTTGGCGTTGGGGAATGCCAGATTGAGAGGTCTTTCGATCGATGCTGTCATAAATTGATTTTGATTCTCCGTGTGCCATGAGGATGGCTTAACAATTAGCGCACTAAAAATTGGGCCCGCTGCCAGTTACCGACAGGCGAGTTTAACAATAAGTAAGCGCTTTTTTACCAAATGCTGGCGATCGCTATCCGCAGCCGGAATTTCTAGCACTATTTGGCAACAGAAATACTGCGGGTAGCAAAACTTTACTTTTTATATCACAGGGCAGCACAGTTAGCGCGGTCTGCGAGTTGTCTGTTAGTTGCTATCGCAGCCGAACTATTGGTCGCACTCAGCCAAGCAGGCGGTAGAACGTTGCTGTTTGATGGTTTGCAGTTGCAGGAGCAAAGACTCTACTTCCGCTTGCAGGTGGAGGAATTTAACTTGCTGGTCAGCTCGGTAGGGGCATTTTGCCAAATCTACTTTGAGGGCAGCACAGACGGTCGATCGAACGGCAGAACTAGCGATTTCGGAATTGCCAGTCTGGGTTTGAGGCCTGGAAAGAGTCGATGAACTGTTGGACATCAGTAATTGTGCAGACATTGCTACTCACACCATTAAGATACATTAAGTTGGAACGATCGCATCAAACAATAAATTAACCGATCGAACTAAAACTAAACATTAAATTAACCGATCGGGCTAAAATTGAGGTAAATTCTTTGGCAAAGCCCAGAAACTATTGAAATCGTGACCACGATCCTACCTGTTACCAACTCTGCTCTCTCCTCTCCTGCCCCTGGTACCCCGCTCAGACGCCAAGGCTGGCCTGGCTTAATCGAAGCTTACCGCCCCTTCCTGCCCGTAACGGAAATTACTCCGGTAGTGACGCTGCAAGAGGGCAATACTCCCCTGATTCCGGTGCCGGCAATTTCTGCAATTATCGGTCGCGACGTGCGCGTGCTGGTGAAATACGACGGCCTCAACCCCACCGGCAGCTTCAAAGACCGGGGGATGACGATGGCAATTTCCAAAGCCAAGGAAGAAGGCGCTAAGGCGGTGATTTGCGCGAGTACGGGCAATACTTCGGCGGCGGCGGCCGCCTACGCCCGACGCGGGGGAATGCGGGCTTTCGTGTTGATTCCCGAGGGTTACGTGGCTTTGGGCAAGCTGGCGCAGGCTTTGCTGTACGGTGCGGAAGTGATTTCGATTAAAGGCAATTTCGATCGGGCTTTGGAAATCGTCCGGGAAATGGCCGTTAACTATCCGGTGACTTTGGTCAATTCCGTGAATCCTTACCGCCTGGAAGGTCAGAAAACCGGGGCTTTTGAGGTGGTTGACGTTTTGGGCGATGCCCCCGACTGGCTGTGCATTCCCGTGGGCAATGCGGGCAACATCACAGCATATTGGATGGGTTTTTGTCAATACCACCAAGCGAAAAAATGCACGCGCCTGCCGCAGATGATGGGATTTCAAGCTGCGGGGGCGGCACCCTTGGTGACGGGAGAACCGGTATCGCACCCGGAAACTCTGGCGACGGCGATTCGGATCGGGAATCCGGCTAGTTGGAAGCAGGCGATTGCTGCTTCGGAAGCGAGTCGCGGCGGTTTTGCGGCTGTCACCGATGCGGAAATTCTGGAAGCTTACCGTTTGTTAGCGTCGCAGGAAGGGATTTTTTGCGAACCGGCAAGTGCGGCTTCTGTGGCGGGTTTGTTGAAGGTTAAAGACAAAGTGCCGGCGGGGGCGACGGTGGTTTGCGTGCTCACGGGTAACGGTTTGAAAGATCCGGATACGGCGATTACTCACAGCAACAATCAGTTTAAAAAGGGAGTGGAACCGGTTTTGGAGGCGGTAGCTAGCGTGATGGGATTTTAGGAAGAGATAAGGAAGAGTCGAGAGTTGAGAGTTGATAGTCGATCGATCGTTTTTTGAGAGTCGATCGACAAGCCTAACAGAACTTAGGCCTACAGTAGTTTGACACGCTATTAGTAACGGTTGCGGTGCGCAGTGCGCACCCTACATAATAGATTTGACACGCTATTAGTAACGGTTGCGGCGCGCAGTGCGCACCCTACATAATAGAGAGGGAAATATCGTGCTGCAATCGCTTCCAAAACTTCTAACTATTGATGAATTTATTGCTAACTTTGGAGATAGCGATCGATCCGAACTAATCGATGGTGAATTAATCGAAATGGAACCAACCGGGCCGCACGAACAAGTATCTGCTTTGGGATCTGGCGTGATTTAAACGCAGATGAAAACAGATTAACGCAGATGAACGCAGATGCTGCAAAATTTTTTTATACTACTGATGCGACAGGACACGATCGGATATCTAACCTGGATTTGGTATTATTTATTATTTTAGATCTCTCTCTTCTCTTTCTCTGCGTTCTCTGCGTCCTCTGCGGTTAATTTAAAAACTCCTGAATAGCGTGGGAAAAAGATCGGGAACCGATCGCCTAAAATAACACTTACCACTTTGGCTATTATACTATGACTCAGCCTACAGCAACCCTATTAATTGCCTGTCCCGATCGTCAAGGGCTTGTTGCGTTACTTGCCAATTTTATCGCCTCCCACAATGGCAATATCATTCACGCGGATCACCATACAGATTTTACCGCCGGATTATTTCTGAGCAGGTTAGAATGGCAATTAGATAATTTTGACTTAAAAACCGAAGAAATAGCACCTGCTTTTAGTGAAGTTGTCAAGGATTTACAAGCCAGTTGGCAATTGCATTTCTCCGATCGAATTCGGCGGATCGCGATTTGGGTCAGCCGTCAAGACCATTGTTTGTTAGACTTGATTTGGCGGCAAAAGGCTCAAGAAATGAGATGTGAAATTCCCTTGATCGTCAGCAACCATGAAAATTTAAGATCGATCGCCGCTCAATACGGTATCGATTTTGAGTATGTTCCCATTACTAAAGATAACAAGGTAATTCAAGAAGCACAACAGTTAGAAATTTTGCAAAAATACAATATAGATTTAGTAGTTTTGGCGAAATATATGCAAATATTAAGTCAAGATTTTACAGTAAAGTTTCCCAAAATTATCAACATTCACCATTCATTTTTACCTGCATTCGTGGGTGCGAAACCCTACGACAGGGCTTATGAAAGAGGGGTGAAAATTATTGGCGCAACAGCCCATTACGTCACGCCGGATTTAGATGCTGGCCCGATTATCGAGCAAGATGTGGTGCGCGTCAGTCACCGCGATGAAGTGTCCGATTTGGTGCGCAAAGGTAAAGATTTAGAAAGAGTTGTTTTAGCAAGGGCGGTGCGATTTCATTTGCAGAATCGAGTTTTGGTTTATGGCAATCGAACTGTAGTTTTTGCTTGAAGGAAGAAGGAAGAAGGAAGAAGGAAGAAGGAAGAAGGAAGAGGGGGAGAGGGGGAGAGTGGGAGAGGGGGAGAGTGGGAGAATTCCCAATTCCCAACTGTCAACTATCAACTGTCAACTATCAACTGTCAACTGTCAACTGTCAACTGTCAACTGTCAACTAAAATGGCGGTAGATCGAGTAATGAATTTTTTGCAGCCGGAAGTTGGGCGGGATTTTTGCTTTTTTGGGCGGGAGTTTGGCGGATTTCGATCGCAGTTTCCCCAGGATTTTCGGTGCGGGTAGGTACGATTTCTAAGGAATATTCTGTTTTGGTTTTTGCGGGAGGAGGATTTTGGGCTTTGGCGAGCAAGTCAACAGCATCTCCGAGGGCGCTAGTTAAATTTTGTCTGGTTTCGGCGTGGCGGGCTTCTTCTTGTTTGAGGGCTTGAGCGAGTTGTTTGACTTGTTCGATCGCCCGATCGCGCTCTTCGAGAACTTCTGCTAACTTAGTCTTAAGTTCGCCGGCTGTTTGCAGTTGTTCGACTTCCTGCAGGCGGGCAATTTCAGCTTCCCTGTCTGCAAAGGCATCGACAGAAACATTGAGTAATTGTTCTAATTGCGCTTTCAAAGAGTCGATCGTTTGTTGGGCTAATTTAGTATCATTCCGCCGTTGCTCGGCTTCGTTATTATAGAGTTGTCGCCACTGAGCGGCACTTTCGCCAGCCTCTTCTAAATCGCGCGAAACTTCTGCTAACTGCTGTTGCAAGCGCTTGATTTCATCTAACCACTGTTTGATATCTTGAGACATATTTTAGATTGGTAATTGGTAATTGGTAATTGGTAATTGGTAATTGGTAATTGGTAATTGGTAATTGGTAATTGGTAATTGGCAGCCTCAAGTAGGAAACAAACAACCAAATAACTGCGCCACTAATGACTAATGACTGATGACTAATGACTTCTTCGTTCTCCCTCATACTTATGAACATTTATTACTGGCTGCGATACCTGATTTTAGCTTTATTTAAGGCGCTTTTGAAGCCGCTGAGAGCTGCCAAACGGAAATTTTGGGGTTTTTGGTTGTTTTGTCGGTGTTTGAATTGGGAAACGCTGAAGGAAGTGGGTGCGAAGGCGGGAGAGCAGCGATTGCCGGGGCTGTCGGCGGAAATGGCTTACAATTCTATGCTGGCATTGTTTCCGGGGTTGTTGGCCGTGATGTCGGCGATCGCTCTGTTTGAACCTTTGCAATCAACACTGTATCAAATTGCTCGCCTTTTGGGGGAAGCGATACCCGATGACGTGCGGAATTTGATTGGCGGCTTAATTAAAGAAATTATGTTAACTCGCGATCGGGGGTTGTTTTCGGCGAGCTTTTTGGCGGCAATCTGGGCATTTTCTGGGGTGATGAGTGCGGCAATGGCTGCGCTCGATCGCATCCATCAAATTCCGCTCGATCGAACTCGACATTTTGTCAAATCTAAACTGATTTCTTTGGGATTAAGTTTGGGTACGATCGTATTATTAATTCTAGCATCGGGAGCTGTATTTGTCAGCGATTTAATTGTCCAAGCTATTGCGCGCCAGAGTTGTCTGCTGGAGTCGGTAGCCAATTGCGATTTAAGCGACGTTCAAAGTTGCCTGCTGCTTGTGGATAATTGTCCTTTGGAGGCGCAACTTTTAGGTGTTTGGCGGTTGTGGCGGTGGCCGATTTCTTTGGGAATTGTGTCAGTTGCTTTTGCTTTTATTTACCGCTACGGGCCGAGCCGCCATCACAGGGATATTCCGATTTTTTCGGGTGCTGTTTTTGCTGCTATTCTGTGGGCGCTGCTGTCGGCTTTGTTTCGGTTTTATGTTTGGCATTTGGGCAATTTTAGTTGGGCTTACGGGACGATCGGTACTTTTATCGTGTTGCTATTGTGGCTGTATCTTTCTGCTTTAGCGATGCTGATCGGCGCTCAGTTAAATGTGACTGTGGGTAAGGCGATGAAACAATCTAAAATAATGGGAATTGGTAATCGGTAATCGGTAATGGGGAATTGGTAATCGGTAATCGGTAATCGGTAATTGTTATTTCTGGAATTTATGACTAATGACTAATGACTACGGACTGTTATTAATTTCCGGAGTGGCGATTAGTGGCGCAGTAAAGTGCTGAGGATACCCGCAAGAAAAGATAGCAGAATCAGTATCCAAATCACAAAACCGGGAATGAATGTCAAGAGGCCGACTCCTCTGAGAATCCAAACGAAAAGAGTGATTCCCAGGATAGTGAAAAAGATGCGGGTAGATAGTCGCATTTGAAATTTAGGAGAATTAGTCATGTTGAATATCAAAATTGTATCTGGATCGATGATAGCTGCTTTAGGGGCGATCGGCTGTTATCTGGGAACAATATCGAATCCTGCTGCTGCGATCGCGCGCGCGGGTACAAATCCGGTGCCCGAAGCAGCAATTACCGCTCAAAAAGCGCCTGCTGCAAGTTTAACAATTTCCGATCGCGGGATTGGTGAGGCTAAAGTAGGAATGACTTTGGGACAATTGAAAAAGGCCCTGGGTACGACGGCACAATTTAAGGTAGAATCTCCTTTGATGGTGGATTTTGATGCTGTGGCTGTGAGTCGATCGGGCAAAGTTCAGTATCGGATTATCTACGCTGCAGGTACGAAGCTGAAAGATACCGATATTATTGAAATTTTGATGACTGACAATCCTAATTATAAAACAGCTAAGGGCGTCGGACCGGGAATGAAGTTGAAACAAGCTGAGGCGATTTACGGCAAGGCTACTTTATCTTATCATGTTGATAATGAAATGAGAGAAAATGTAGTTTTTGCCAACCAGCCCAGCAAGAAGTTTTTGTTTGTTCCTCAGGCTGATGGCAAGCAATTTGCTGGGGTTTACGGTAAAGGGCAGGGGGGATTTTTTCAGACTAATAAGTATCAAGCCAATGCTGTAATTAAGTCAGTGATGGTGCGGAAGTAAAGAGGAATTATCATGAAAAAACTTAAACTATCTCAAGCTAGAGCGCCTTTATCGGACTATTTAGCCTTCAAACTATCGGAACCTTATATCGTCACGAAAAACGATCGACCTTTAATTCTTACCGTGGACGGTGAACTTGCAGCAGTGCTGATGCCAATTCGAGATGCCGATATGGAAACAGTCAGCCTCAGCTTGAATCCTGATTTTATTGCTATGCTACAAGAATCAAAGGCAAGACTGAAAACAGAAGGTGGAATTTCACTGGAACAACTCAAACAAGAATTATCAGAATTGGTATGATGGGAATTTGGGTCGATCGCCCTTACGAAAATAAGTGCGATCGCAACTTTTCAAACCTACTCAAACTTAGAGTTTTTGTGCCGCACTGCGTTTAGCATCAGCTTTTCGCCGCCACTTTTCCTCTATTACTCTTGATTCTTCAAGAGCCTGCGTAATTTGCTGTTCGCCGGAGATCGCAATTTCGCGAATTTCCTCTAGCATAGCTTTTTGTTTGTCTGTCATTTCTGATTGTTTCATTGTAAATTCTCCAAACGATTTTTTGCACTGATAACTCTTATCTTAGTTTCCAAAACTCGACCTAGCTTTGTTGACAAATCTTCTCCAGCTTCTTGAATTTCTTCGCCTGTTGTCTGATTCGATCGCGATAGACTTTCAACAATAATTTGAATCCTACTGCGTTCGGTGTCTGCATAAAATCTAGCGCTATTTAAAAAAGCTAACATCTGAATTAGGGCGTCATTGTTCGGAAAACGCTGGATAATGGCTCTGGCTAACACTAATCCTTCTGCTGCTTCTTGCTCAATCTGGTTTAGATCCTGATTTAATTGCTCAATGAGAGCGTTAATCTCTGAGGGAATAGTCATATTTACGGGATACCATAAAGTCTAAGATTTGTCAAGGTAATAGACAATCGCCCTTACGAAACTAAGTGCGATCGCCCAACAGCACAAACGGTCTTTGTATGTCAACATAGAACTCATCTCCATTAATATTTTTGGAGTTGGACTAAATAGCCAAAAAATTTACTAAACTTAGTCATACTTAACTTGACTGATGAACATTGTGGACGGTACGATCGAACCAATGTCTAAAAAAGACTTAATTATCTGGTTTGTAAACCACAGTTTTGTCAAAAATGACCAGCCTGTTACAAGGTCGATAAGTAAGTTTTACAAAGCAGTCCGCGTTTCGTTAAATAGGTTGAAAATAGTGGATGACTCATGGCTAAAAGCTTCAGCTAAAATTGTTGTTCGATTAGGATGGGCTACATCCGAATTTACGCCTGTGGACAAGTAAGTGCCGACACCCTTGGTTGAAGCTCCGAAGCTGACCCTTCAGAATAAATCTGATTGAATGGTGAGACTTAAATAAGTTTAGCCAAGTTTTGTGTAGCAGTTACCGCATACCTACCAGAGGAAATCCAAAAAGCTCTGGAAGAATGGGCAGAAGAAGAAAGCAGATCCGTCAGCAGTTTGGCAACATACCTGCTAACTAAATCTGTTCGAGAGCGTCAAGAGTTGAAAAAAGACGAATCCCGGAGCGATCGCCCGCGTTGAATTTGCGCTCGATCGTCACGTGCGCTAGCCTATTTTTGCTGGGAATGAAAACGAACAGATTTGAGATAGTTTGGAAAGAGCGATCGCCCTTACTCAAAAAGTGCGATCGCCCATTAGTGTATTTAACCAACCGCGAAGACGCTAAGAAGGCAAAGAAACAAGCAAAAAAAGGACACAACGTTGTCGTGTCCCTACTTTGTTGCTGTAAGCGGATATCCCGCAGGGCGATCGGGAAAAGATTGATGTTTAATTAAGCACTCTTTAACTCGGAAATAATATTTGCAATATTTTCCCCAGCATATCCCACTTCCAGCACGGATTTATCTTTGAGATCCGCGGCAATTGTTGTCAAGATATTTAGGGGTGCTTCGTACCCTGTTGTTTTGAGAAACAAACTTTGCAGTCGATTCTTGACCAGCCCTAAAATATCCAGACTTGGATTGTCTTTTGCCCCTTTGAGTGTGGCAGCATTGGCGCTCAATTTATGACTCTTCAAAAGCTGCATTCTGTCTGTTACTTGGGTTTTAATCGCCTCCAAAATTTCGTCTCGAATGCGATCGGCCAAGAGCTCGGCAGCATACTTGACAATCAAAGGCTGAAGCACAAATACTGTTTCCTGACCTTCGTTGATTTTTTCAATTAGCGATCGGCGGCTTAAAGAATCGATATTTTTCAGCGAATCGGAAAGCGAGGGCTTGAATAACATATCCTCGCGCAGTTGCGCCAGGGAAAGCGGAATTTGAGCGACAGCCAGCCAGTAAGCAATCTCTGCTTCATCGCCCGACAGGCGATCGAACTGCTGCGCTAGCAAATTGCTGATGTTTTCCTCGATAAATAATCCCGTCGCTTCCAAGAACTTAGCAACATTCCCCTCAAAAAATTCACTCACCGTCGCTGCTACAATCTTAAACGCTAGCAGATTTTCTCCGTATCGCGCTAACAGCTCTTTCCACTCTTGGTCTTTGGCTGACAAACCTTTTTCGTGAAAAATTTCGCGGGCTATTTCTTCGGAAATAGTCGGTTTTAAATACCGCACTTTTTCCCCGGCAAGCAAAGTTAATTCTGTCGGTTCTTCCGCACTAATCAGTACCAAACAGCTTTTGTGATTGACTTCTGCCAGCCTCAGGATTAATTCTCGGTATCCCGCGCAGCCTTCGCGGTAGTGCCCGGCTAATTCTCCAGCGTTCAAAACTGACTCAAAATCATCCAAAATCAGCAAACACCGGTGTTTCCGCAGGTACTCGACGAGCCGCAAAATTTTGCCGCTGAAGTCTGCGGGTATCAAAGGTTTTTGTTGGTTGGAAAAAACTTGAATTAGGTTAGCTAAAAACTCTTCTGCTGCTAGGGGCGATCGCAGGGACCGCCAAATTACAAAATCAAATTCGTTCTGTATTTGTTTTGCCAACTGCACCGACAGAGTGGTTTTGCCGCTACCGGGGAAACCCAGCACTGCTACCAACCGGCATTTATCTGATAAAATCCACTGGTTTAAGGTAGTTAATTCTTCAGTTCGCCCGTAAAAAACAGAAACATCCGGTGCTTCGCCCCAATCTTCTTGTCGCTGTCCGTTAGCGAAGCCCTCGGAAAGGATCGCAATTTTGGATAGGGTTCCTTTTCCTCTCGGACTAAAATCGCTCGATCCGTATTCAGTTTGGTGCAAAAACAGCAACTGATGCCTCAATTCTGACAGCTTTCCTGGGCCGTTACCCCCAATCTGAAACTTTTTGTACACTTCGCCGAGTCTTTTACGAACCGCGATGTCGCTAATACCTAGCTTGGTTGCGATCGCGGCTGTGGCTTGACCGTCGAGTGCCATAAATACTGTCTCTAACTCGGCATCGGTGACACCGCGCTCTTTCGCGATCGCTTGCACAAAGTTTTGAGGAATCTGAGTAGTCAAGGTAAAATTCTCGCCTGTACTAAAAATCTACTCTCTATTATATTCTGTGAGTTTGTACCTGCGAAAGCTTGATTTTGCGAATGTTCAGTTTGCTTAAAGGGCGATCGCACAATTATACTTGTATGTATAAAGCATTACAGTTTGTGATATCAACTCGCTCGTGATGTAGAGTCCGCCGCGATCGCACCGCCCGATCGCCGCGCAAATTTCTGTAGCAACCACCAGGGATGTAGTGTAAATTACCATTTGCAGCTTTGCCTGACAACAAAAATTCCCGTAGTGACGCACCATATGATGCTGGTGTACCCCAGGATTTTTCTAACTCTCCCCGCCCTGTATTTGTAAAGTTTTGTAAATTTTACAAGAGTTTTGCATAAAAATCGAGGAATCCGAAAGAGATAAAAATAGAGAGCAATCGGCGGGAGGCGACTTTAAAGATGCTTTACCGGGCGCGATCTCGCCAGAGAATTGACTGAACTCCGGCGGCTGCAACAGCAGTCTGAGGCGACTTTTTTCTCAGTAAACTTGGATTTCAAAGATGTGCATTAACGATGAAATAGACGCTGAACTCAAACAACTCGCTGTAGCTGCTAAAAATTTCCCACCTAAAACTTTACAGCGACAGCAAGCCCTGACAGAATTGATGAAAAAAATTCAAGCATATCGCACAGTTCACCTCCCAAAAAACGACAATTTTTCTCGCGAAACTTACGAGGAGATTTGTGTGGAAGCACAACAGGATTTTTGGTTGCGAATCTGTCGAGAGATTCACAATTACAGGCCCGATCGAGAAGTCAGGCAGTGGGCAAATTTCTTGCTCAAAAAATGCTTTCAAGAGGCTGCTGGGAAAGTTATCGGCAATGTACCGATCGAAAAATTGGGTTTTCCCTCAGACAAGCGACAAACATCAGATTCTGGTTCCGATAATTCTAAAAAGTACATCCAGATTTTGCGTTTCAAAGATCTGGAACAGTTGCAAAGATGGCGCGATCGAACTGGAGGAGATGGCGGCGATGACAGTTATGAAACCGCAAAAGCTCTCAGGGAGACGATCGAACAAGATCCGGGCGATGTTTTTAAAAGCGAAATAATGAAAAAATACCCCCACGTTAATTTTCAGATGTTACTTTTGAGGTGGTTGGATGATGTGGGATGGCAGGAGATGTCTGAAGAGTTCGGAGTTAAGGTTCCGACTTTGAGCAGTTTTTTCCAGAGACGCTTGCAGAAGTTCGCACGCAGATTCCAAGAATACTTGTAAATAACGAAAACAGAGGTGAATCATGAATAACACAACAGTTGATTTTGTTTTGACAATTCCCTTGGGGCGCGAGGCTCATCTGACGGCTGAAAAACTCAGCCAGCAACAAAGCGATCCGAAAACAGCCAAACAGGTTTACTTGAATGTTTTGGCCGTACACGCAGTTAATTTTTACTTTCAGTGTTTGGAAATCGAGACGGATTTGACCGCAAGCGAGATTGGCAATCCTGTAGTCCAGAAATTCATGGATGTTGCGGATTTAGATATCAAAGATATTGGCAAGTTGGAGTGTCGCTGGGTGGGGCCCGATGAAGATTTTGTGGCGATTCCTGCAGAAGTGCGATCGGACAGAATTGGTTATGTGGCGGTGGAAATTTCAGAATCGCTAACAGCAGCGAAGTTGCTGGGATTTGTGAAACAGACCGATCGAGCAAAAATCTCCGTCAGCGAGTTGAAACCGATCGAAAACCTGCTAGAATACTTGGATGAACTCAAGCCAGTAAATCTCGATCGATGGTTGCACAATGTTTTCGATATCGGCTGGCATACAGTAGAACAACTGTTTGAATCGAAACCAGAATTGCAATTTGCTTTCCGCAGTCCCAAAGCTTTAGAAGTCAGTGATTTAGCGGGCGATCGCACCCCGATTAAACTTGGCAAAGTGGTGCACTTAGGACAGGAAAACTTGGTAACTTTAATGGTGGGATTGACCCCAACAGACCAGCAAGACATCGATATTTCGGTAGAGTTGATGCCGGCAGGAAATCAAACCGATTTGCCGGAAAGTTTGCAATTGATGGTGCTGGACGATCGGGGCGAAACTCTCGTACAAGCTAGAGCCAATAAAACCGATAACTTGCTATTTCAGTTGAGTGCAGAACCGGGAGAAAACTTTAGCGTGAAAATGGTTTTGGGTGATATCAGCAAGACAGAAAAGTTTTTAACCTAATTGTCAAATATCGACCATCAATAGGGGGTGTAAACTGTGAGTAAATTAGTTGAACTCAGATTAGACGGCGATTTGAAAATCAAAGGTTTTCGAGCTACTTTGGCAATTAGAGATGAAGCAGCTCGCATTGCTTGGGAGGAAATTACCGAAAGTTTGCCTGCCAATCCGAACCTAGCAGCTTTAGTAGAAAAGCACTGGCGTCAAGAATACCGCTCTTTAGCAATACCTTCCCGCCACAAACAGGAAATAGTTTTTCCTTCCCTACATTCGTTTTTGCAGTCGGGGATGGAAAAACCAGCGACATCCGAGGATTTTGCTTGGCGAGTTAAGCTGGTCAAAACAGACATCAGAAGTTCGGTGAAAAAATGCCAGGAATCTGCCGCACAAGTCACGCTTGCCATGAATGCTTGGCTCAAGTCTCCAGAGTTTCGAGAAATTGATACCCGGCTGCGAGAAAGGTTAAATGTTGACGAAGATATTAGGGTATTAATTCGGACTGAAGATTGGCACTTGCAAGCTCTGCCTTGGCAGTTGTGGGATTTGTTTAAAAGCTTTCCTCAAGCTGAACCTTCCCTCAGTCAATTCAACTTTACCAGGCCTGAGTTTTTGCCGAAACCAGCACGCAAACGTCAGGTGAAAATTTTAGCAATTCTGGGAGACAGTCACGGGATTAATGTAGCAGAAGACAGGAAAGTTCTAGATAATTTATCATCCACTGCTGAGGTAACATTTCTAGTAGAACCGCAACGGCAGGAAATTACCGACGAACTTTGGGAAAAATCTTGGGATATTATATTTTTTGCGGGACACGGGGAAACAGAGGGTGATACTGGAAAAATTTATATCAATCCCCATGACTGTTTGACAATTGACGAACTGTGGTTGGGGTTGAGAAAAGCGGTAAATAAGGGCTTGCAACTGGCAATTTTTAACTGTTGCGATGGGTTGGGTTTGGCTACTAAATTAGATGACTTTCAGATGATTCCGCAAATGATTTTAATGCGGGATTTAGTACCGGATTTTGTCGCCCAACAGTTTTTAAAAAATTTTCTGACAGAGTTTGTGGCTGGCAAGCCTTTGTATGTAGCAGCCAGGGAAGCGCGCCAGCGGTTGGAGATTTTGGAAGATCGGTTTCCTTGTGCTAGTTGGTTGCCTGTAATTTGGCAGCATCCAGCGGCAGTTCCTCCGGTTTGGAGCGATTTTTTAATCGAGCCGGATGCGCCAAAAATTATAGAGGATATTCCTCCTGTTTCCGCTTCCCCGCAGAAGCAGCCAGTTAGGGTTTTTTCGGGTTTAGTATCGGTAATATTGGCGAGTGCGGTTTGTACTTGGGCTGTGATGGGAGCGCGTTATTTTGGCACGATCGAACCCTCGGAATTAGCAGCATTCGATCGGCTGATGAGCCAGCGGGAACCTGAATTAATCGACGATCGATTGTTAGTTGTGGAAGTGACAGATCGAGATGTTGAACAGTACAACTATCCTCAAAATGATGAGATTTTAGCCAGGGCGATCGACAAATTGCAACAGTTTCAACCTTTAGCGATCGGTCTGAATATGCACCGTTATTCACCCAGAGAACCCGGCCGTCAAGAGTTAATTAACCTTTTTGAAAAACATCCCAATATTATTACTGTTTGCAGCTACAATTACGGCAAACTATTTGAACCGCCACCCGAATTATTGCCAGATAAATTAACAAACCAAGTTGGTTTTAGCAATTTACCGCAAGATGAAGCACCTGACAATAAAGGTAGCAGCATTCGCCGCCAACCTCTTTCCTATCATCCCAAGCTTTCTAATTTTAACAACAATTGTAAAAGTCCGATTAGCTTTAGCTTGCTCTTGGCTAAAAGATTTTTGGAAGAGCGAGGTTTCACGTCATACATAACCAACAACGAAGAATGGGTAATTGGCAGTGTGAGATTTAAAAGATTGACTGCTCGTACAGGAGGTTATCAAAAGTTAGAGCCGCTAGTCAGTCAAATATTGCTCAACTATCGCGCCAATCCCCAACCAGCTTTTCAAGTGACGCTTCAGGAAGTATTGGAGGGGCAAATAAACTCCGATTTAGTCAAAGGTAAAATAGTCTTAATCGGCCACACTTCCGAAGCTTCCAGGGATGAATCCGATACTCCTTACGGTAAAATGTCGGGAGTGTGGATTCACGCTCATATGGTGAGTCAAATTCTCAGCACGACGATCGACAAAAGACCGCTCTTGTGGGTTTTGCCTCAATGGCAAGGGTTGCAGTGGGGAGATGCGATTGTGGTGTGGTTGGCGGCTTTGACTGGCGGGTTGTTAGCTTGGCGATCGCGATCGCTCTTAGTATTGGCAATTGCTGGAAGTATTGCAATTTTCGTACTCGATCGAGGTGCTTTGGTAATTCTGACTTTCGGAGGCTGGATGCCGTTAGTTCCTGCTGTTTTGGCTTTAGTTTCTACCGCTTGTATTTGGTTTATTTACGATCGCTCTCGATCGGCATAAAAAAGGTTCTTAGTAAAAACTTTAGTCCGCATTTTCCCAAAATTAAATCGAAAAAACTTCCGTCATTACTACAAACAAATAGTGTCAGAGTTCAAGAAGTTTATGTATAAAATTCAATTACAGTTAATGTTAGTTTTAATTTGGACGATCGACTCTGTAGCAGCGCTACCAAATTATACAAATTATGCTGTTTCTGCACCAAACAATTTGTCAAAAAATCCTCAAATAGAGGGCGATCGAAATGGCAAACCCCAGAGAAATCCAGAGAAAAACCCAGAGAAAAACCCAGAGAGAAAGCCGGATATAAAACCTGCCACTTCGCCCGACAAAAATACTAAACCGGGGGGTGCCCAAAAAGTATCAACAACTAAAACACCTCCTGATTCCAATACTACGCCTGGGGGAGGACTCGATCCGTCTAAAAAGTGCAAAAGCACAAATAGGGTATTGACTCTTTTAACACCCCGCAAAAACCCTGTATTGACAACTTCTTCCCATCCTACTTTTTGGTTTTACATTCCCTATGCTGCCGAAGATATAAAAAGAGGAGAATTCGTGCTAGTGACTCAAGACGAGAAGACTTTAATTTACGAAACTGCTTTCCAACTACCAAAAACTCCCGGCATTGTCAATATTAGTTTGCCTGCATCTGCCGAATTTGCTTTAGCAGAAGGGCAGTTTTATCATTGGTATTTGAGAATATACTGCCGGGGAAATACCAACAATAGAGCAGATTTGTCCGCCGATGGATGGGTGAAAAAGGTAGCAGCTACGCCAGAAACGGAACGCCTGATTAATGCAGGTTCGCCTGATATTTGGTACGATTCCCTGACTCGTTTGGGTAATTTACTCTTGACTGCGCCGCAGGATGCCAAATTAAGAAGTGATTGGCATAAATTGTTGGAGTCTATTGGAGAAAAAGAGTTAAGTCAAGAACCGTTAGTAGGGCCAGTTTTAGTGAATAATTAGCGCTCCTAAATCCGGTAGCATGGGAATTATTCGGCAATCGATCGCACTTTTTTTCACAGATTCTTTACCGCCCAGCAATTCTGAGTCCATCTCTAAAATGAGCGATCGTCGCAATTACCGCTATAGAAAAATAGAAAATTCTCAACAGCCAAAAACAGATCCGCATTGCCCAAGTAACCACAGTCGGATAAATACCGGTCAACTGCACGAATCTCGAATTAACTTTTTTCTCAAAGCTATCTAGGTCTTGCATTTCGGATTGTTTTGTCGGAATCACCGGAAACTGAGCCGTATAAATATAATAACCGAGAAATCCGCCCGATCGAACTCTTTGATTTAAAAATGAGTTAGTTAGGGTTTGCGTTTGGGCCGGAGACAAATTATCTTTTTCCGCTACTTTGTCGAGCCACAAACTGTATCTCAGAAGTGGGGTACTCATGAAAACCAACGGCACTATAGGTATCAGCAAAGCAGCACTAATTTGGCGGCCGAACTTGGGCGGCAAAAGCTTCGTACCTACGCCAAATCCCATGCCGATAAAAGCGAAGACTAAGATATTTAACAGCTCAATAATTTCGATGCCTCTCAACAAATCGCCGATGATAAAAATTGTATACAGCACTCGATCGGCCAACAGCAGCGCCGCAAACTTAATTATCACTGAAATGGCCACGATCGCCGCTGCACTAGCTAGATAGCCGATGCTGCCCAGAAAGTACAGTAAAATCGAACCGACTTGTTTTAATGACTGCTGCATGAAATTACTTATTAAGTGAAAGGTTCGGAGTTGGTTTGACAAGTTCTCGCACCGCCGCCTGCGCGACTTGTGCGATTCGTTCCTTCACAACACCCTCTCCAACAGCATTTTCTTTCGATCGTCCTTCGCTGTCAGTACCCAACCATAAAAGATACTCGATATTACCGGCCGGGCCAAGTAAAGGCGACCAAGTTAAGCCTCGTTGCTCCCATCCCAAAGCAACGGCTGCTTCGAGCACTTGAAAAATCGCATCAGCTTGCGCCGCCGTATCTCGCACCACACCTTTTTTCCCCACGCGCTCGCGCCCTACTTCAAACTGCGGCTTCACCAACAATACCGCTTCCCGAGGCGCAGCCAGCAACTCCCACAGTGCCGGCAACACTTTAGTTAGGGAAATAAACGACAAATCCAAAACTCCCAAATCCGCATAAATTCCCCCCACTGGGAGTCCCGCCAACTCTTGTCCCCCACTTTCACAATGGGGTGCTATCTCTGACTCCCCCCCTTCGCAAAGGGGGGCTATCTCTTGCTCCCCCCCTTGGTAAGGGGGGGCTGGGGGGGGTGAATTTCCATAAACCTCAGCAGCCGTCAAGTAGCGTAAATTAGAGCGTTCTTTCAAAACTACCCTCGGATCGTTGCGCAGGCCCCAATCTACTTGACCGTAACCCACATCTATGCCATAGACTCTTGCCGCCCCTGCTTGCAGCAAACAGTCAGTAAAACCACCTGTAGAGATCCCGCCATCAAGGCAAATCCGGCCCGCAACGGAAATCCCAAACACTTCTAGAGCTTTGGCTAGTTTTTCACCACCTCTAGAAACAAAGCGCGATCGAGCTGCCACCTGAATTGTTGCTCCAATATTAACCTCAGTGCCCGGTTTATCAACTACTTGGTGGTTAACTGTAACTTTGCCAGCGCGAATCAAACCCTGAGCTTGCTGTCGGGAAGCGCACAAATTTAGGTCTGTCAATAAAGTGTCGAGCCGCTGTTTAGCCACTGTTTTCAATTTGCTTCAAATTGTACAGATCGAGTTGAATGACTATACCACATTAACACTTATGTAAAAACCGAGATCACCTGCATCGGCCCATTGCGGTTTTCGCAATTAAAAAATAGAGCGCGCATTGCTTTGTTTCTGAGTTTTTCAAGCTTTGTGAGCGAGTGGTTTGACCTGAAACCCAGTGATTTCGATCGCTCCGATCCTTATATTTTTATCACAAGTCCACATCCGTAGAATCACACAAAACTTTTGTCAAATCGTACATCATCTATTTAGAGGCGAAAACCAAACAATTACATTAGGGGCTATTTGGTTATGAAAAATGTTAACTTTCCGATCGAGAATCTCCACAGCAGCCAAGAAAATCCGATCGCGATCGTCAGCGGCGACCTCATCCACATTGTTTATCCCAACGGCGAAATAGAAACAGCAACACTAGAGCAAATCGACCGCCGCCAAACCAAAGCAGCCCTCGATAAATGTCTTGTTTGGGGACGAATCGGCGAACTTTAACTCACAAAAAAAAGACCGCTTTTCGGCTGCGATACCAACAAGCGATCCGCAATTATTTTTCAAAAGTACAGCTAACAGTTAAAGTTTTAAATTTAAAATTTAATATTTTGAGTCTTGAGTTAAAGACATTTCTTAATTCAACACTCAAAACTCAAAACTCAAAACTCCCCGAAGCTGTCAACTGCTTTAAATATCTTGCTCGCTCAATTCGCTAATCATGTAATCAAAAGGCTGCTCTAAAACAGCATTCCATTGCAGGCCAGCAGATTCCACTTGAGCTTTGACAATATCCTTGAGAATGCCGATCCCCAACACAGTCGGGCCGATGGGCACGCCCAGGGAATTGTAAGTTTCCCTCAAGCCTTGCAGCACTCGCTCGTCGAGCACGTCGGTACTCCCCGCCACCAATGCGTAAGTCGCATAGCGCAAGTAATAATCCATATCCCGCAAGCAAGCGGCGTAGCGACGAGTCGTGTAGGCATTACCGCCGGGACGGATCAGTTCCGGTTGTTCGGCAAATAGCTGTATGCCAGCCTGCTTGACAATCGCCGCAGCATTGCTGTTAATCGTCGCTGCTGCTTGCACCCGTGCCGTTCCCGTGGCAAAGTAAGACTTCAACCGATCGATACCATCCCGGTCTAAATACTTACCCGCCACGTCATAATTTTCAATCAGGCTTGTCACTGCATCTCGCATCAGTTTCTCTCCTAAAAATCTTTATGAATACTTTGCTATCTCAGACAGACTGCCTATTGTAGACTACTACAAATCAGCGTTTTATTAAGATTTTAGACTCTCGATGGCGATCGGAGTCTCAAAAACGCAGAACGCAGGAAGTATCCGGCAGGCGTCAAGGTTTTTTTGCTTTGGCCGCTGCACCAGAGCGCTAGACCTGTTCGGTTCTCTCATAGCAGAAGCCAGAAGTCTGAGGGAATAATAGTAACGATTTGGACGATCTAGAATGTCCTAATCGTTTTGGCGGTTGCTATACCTCAAATCCTGTAATATTCTGTATCAATTAATACAGAATTGCGCGCACCAAATGCCTAGGATCGCCCAGATGGTCTAAAAACTGCGCCTGTCCAGACACAATTAACATACGCAACTAACTATCAGGAGTAAGTCATGTTCCAGACGGCCCAAGAGGCTTTAACCTACATTCAAGAAAATAAAATCCAGATTGTTGACCTCAAGTTCATTGATATGCCCGGAATCTGGCAGCACCTTTCGCTGTTCCAGAACCAAATCGATGAAACTTCCTTCACAGACGGCGTACCCTTCGACGGTTCCAGCATTAGAGGTTGGAAAGCGATCAACGAATCGGACATGACGATGGTCATCGATCCCACCACCGCTTGGATCGACCCGTTCATGGCAGAACCTACCCTCAGCTTCATTTGCAGCATCAAAGAACCCCGGACTGGGGAACCGTACAGCCGCTGCCCCCGGACGATCGCCCAAAAAGCAGTAGACTATTTAATCTCGACCGGTCTGGGCGATACAGCATTTTTCGGTCCAGAAGCAGAATTCTTCATTTTTGACGACGTTCGCTTCGACCAAACCCAAAACACCGGTTATTACTACGTAGATTCGATCGAAGGTCGTTGGAATTCTGGCAAAGAAGAAGCAGGCGGCAACCTCGGCTACAAACCGCGTTACAAAGAAGGCTATTTCCCGGTTTCGCCCACAGATACCTCTCAGGATATGCGGACGGAAATGCTGCTGACAATGGCAAAATGCGGCGTGCCGATCGAAAAACACCACCACGAAGTCGCCACCGGCGGCCAGTGCGAACTCGGTTTCCGTTTCGACACTTTAGTGAAAGCAGCAGACTATTTGCTGACTTATAAATACGTCATCAAAAACGTCGGCAAAAAATACGGCAAAACCATCACCTTCATGCCCAAACCGCTGTTCAACGACAACGGTTCCGGGATGCACGTCCACCAGTCAATTTGGAAAGACGGTCAGCCTCTATTTGGAGGCGACAAATATGCAGGTTTCAGTCAAATGGGACTGCATTACATCGGTGGCATTCTCAAGCACGCGCCGGCACTTTTGGCAATCACCAACCCCACCACCAACTCCTACAAACGGTTGGTTCCCGGTTTTGAAGCGCCCGTAAACTTAGCATACTCTCAAGGCAACAGATCGGCCTCCGTTCGGATTCCCCTTTCCGGCAACAATCCCAAAGCCAAGCGCTTGGAATTCCGCTGTCCCGATGCTACTTCTAACCCCTATTTGGCCTTTGCAGCCATGCTGTGTGCGGGTATCGACGGCATCAAAAATCAAATCGATCCGGGCGAACCTTTGGACGTGGATATCTACGACTTGTCTCCTGAAGAATTGGCCAAAGTTCCTTCTACTCCTGGTTCCTTAGAAGGTGCTCTGGAAGCTTTGGAAAAAGACCACGCTTTCTTGACAGAAACGGGCGTGTTTACCGAAGATTTCATCCAAACTTGGATTTCCTACAAACTCGATAACGAAGTCAACCCGATGCGGCTGCGTCCCCATCCTTACGAGTTTGCTCTTTACTACGACTGTTAGATAGTTGAAAATCAAACTGCAAAAATTGAGAGTTCTCAATTTTTGCGATCGATTTTTCATAAAAAAAGCTGCCTCAAAAGGCGGCTTTTTTGTGCAAAGATATACTCTTAGTGCGATCGCCAGCTTCCCAAGCCTACCAAACAAAATTGGTGGCTGGCTACCGTTCAGTTCAGTTTAGCCCAACGTAACGATCGAACTCCTCTTCCATCAATATCTTGCCCATCTTCTGGTACTCCCGCCGGATAGCTTGCATTAGGTGAACCATGCTAAGAATGCTGCCGTCGTCTGCTGCTAGAAAAGCTGCTGCCAGCGCAATATTGCGAATATTCGCGCCTGTGATTTCAAATCGGCGTGCCAGGAAATCTACATCTAAATCAGGGCTGCGAAGTGTTGTATCGGGCCAAATTTTTTCCCAAATTTGGCGGCGTTGCTGTTGGTTGGGAAATGGAAATTCGATGATGAAACGCAGTCGTCTAACAAAAGCATCGTCCATATTGCAGCGCAGGTTGGTAGTCAGAATTGCCAGTCCTTCATACTCTTCCATTTTTTGCAGCAGGTAGCCAATTTCGATGTTAGCGTAGCGATCGTGCGCGTCCCGAACTTCAGAACGTTTGCCAAATAAAGCATCTGCTTCATCAAATAAAAGTATGGCGTTGGAGTTAGCCGCAGCGGTAAAAATCCGGTTGAGATTTTTCTCGGTTTCGCCGATATATTTGCTGACCATTTGTGACAAATCAATTTTATAAAGATCGAGTTGCAATTCTCCAGCGATGACTTCAGCGGCCATTGTTTTACCAGTGCCAGGGGGGCCGGAAAACAGTACGTTCAAGCCTTTGCCGAGAGATAGTTTGCGATCGAACCCCCATTCTTGATATACTAAATTGCGGTATTTGGTTTGATTGCAAATTTCTCTGAGTTGAGTCTGATGGTCGATCGGCAGGATAATATCGTTCCAGGTATATTGAGGTTCAATCTTCCGCGCTAGTGCGGTTAAATCGCCGCCGGATTGCGCGCGGGCGGATGCAAATAATAATACATTATTAATAGTATTTTTCCCGGCTGCTGCTTGCCAGCGCGCGGCATTGCCAGCATTTTTGACGGCATTAGTAATTTGGTTGGGAGTGAGGCGGAAGCGATCGGCTAGGCTATCTAATAGGTCTGCTAATTCTGCTGGGTCGATCGAGATTCCTGCTGCTTTTAATTGAGTTTGCCAGCAGGTGCGGCGCTGGGCAAAGTCGGGGATGGGAAACTGTACGGTTATCATTTCAATGGAAGCAGCAGCATCAGGTATTAATGGTTGAATTTCTGCAAGGATGATAATGCCTTTGTGTTGCGCGATCGCCCCCATCAGGTCTGCATAAAGCATAGTTTTGTCGTCGATCGAGGCATCCCATCCATCGAGATAAACCAGTGCATTCTGAAACCAAGCTTCGAGAAATATCGAGTTTAAATTGCCTGCAAAATTAGCTTTATTTTCTGCTATTTTTGCTAAGTCTGCCGATAGCAAAGGAGCGCCGATCGTTGCTGCTAAAGCCTCGGCTGCGAGATGCTTGCTAGCTCGATCGACTCCTTGAAAATAGAATTGCAGCGGTTTTTGGGCTTGCCAATCTTCGCTAACTAAAGTTACTAAGGCTTGTTCGATCTCAGGATTCAGGTATAGAACCCATTTGACATCTTTTAACGATCGCCCTTCATGTGAAATCGACTCGCGCCACGGGCGATCGACTCGCGTCACGGGCGATCGACTCGCGTCACGGGCGATCGACTCGC
>JAAUPF010000320.1 GCA_012034575.1 Richelia sp. CSU_2_1
GGTCGAGTGGACGGTTGGAGTTGGAGGTTGGAGTTGGAGTTGGAGTTGGCGTTGGAGTTGGCGTTGGAGTTGGAGTTGTTGCAGTCGCAGTCGAAGTCGTGGTAGGTGGAGTCGGAGTTGGAGTGGTAAAGTTACCAGTTACAACTCTAAAATCTCTGCCGTCGATCAGCGAAGACGGAGTGTCTACCAAAATACCCAACAGCTTCCCATCTCTCGTCGTAATCACGGTATCCCTGAGATTTGCACCGTTACCTTGCGTAACTAGCAAGTCGCTAGTGGATAAAATGCTAGGCAATCCCAAGAAATCCTCAGCCTCATTGTAATCAGCAATTAAAACCAAACTGCCAGGGCCAGCACCCAATCCAAACACATCGCTGCCGCTGCCGCCGGTCAGAGTATCCGAGCCCTCACCGCCAATCAGAGAGTCATTACCCTCGGCCCCGAATAAATTATCATTGCCAAAACTGCCCAAAATCGTATCGTCCCCGAGGCCTCCCGCCAAAGAGTCATCGCCAAAACCGCCATCGAGAGAATCGTCAGCAGCATTGCCAAACAAAAAGTCATTATCCTCGCTGCCAAACAAACAGTCATTGCCCTCACCGCCGCGAATCGTATCAACACCGCTGCCGCCGAAAGCAGTATCTTGACCTTTGCCACCAAATATTTGGTCGTTGCCATTGTCTCCGAACAAAGAGTCGTTGCCGGTTTCGCCAAACAGGCTGTCGTCACCATCTCCTGCGGTGAGGTAATCGTTGCCGTCACCACCTAAAAGCTGATCCACGCCGCGTTCGCCGTTGAGGGAGTCGCTGCCAGCATTACCGTAGAGAAAGTCATTATCTGCGTTGCCAAACACCGAATCGTCACCGTCACCGCCCAAAACCGAATCGTTTCCAGTACCTCCAGCAACTACGTCAGAGTCCCTATTGCCTCTAACATCGTCATTGCCGGCATCACCAATTACGGTGTCAGGGCCGTCTTCCCCCACGAGGTTGTCGTTGCCGAGTCCTCCCCGAATCGAGTCAGCGCCGATATCTCCGGCTGCAAAGTCGCGGCCTTGATTGCCAACGATGATATCGTCTCCTTCATCGCCAAATATGTTGTCATCGCCGCTGCCCCCTAAGAGTAAGTCGTTGTCGGTATTGCCGTTTAAAACGTCATCTCCTTCGACACCTAAGAGTGTGTCGTTGCCACTAAGGCCGCGGATTTGGTCGCGAAACGGAGTTCCTAAAAGTGAGTCGTCGCCGTCAAGTCCGATGATGCTAGCCATGCTGGATACACCGCTCCTCTATCAAAGCATTGTTTTAAATTAGTTAATAGCAATAGCCTGTGACCAGGCATTACTGCTTGCCTAGGTTAGCACAGTTGAGATCTAGGTTCTCGCTCGATCGCACCTTTAGGAAAGGACCAATTTTGATATTTTGCACCCCCTCAAGCACAGCTATCCTGACGCTTGCGCGAGTCGGTTAATTCGATCGAGACTGACGCATCAAACTCAAGAAACCGAGAGGTATACTTTATGCGGTTTATTAATCCCAAGACTGATTTTGCCTTCAAAAAAATCTTCGGCTCTGAGGAGAGTAAAGATATTCTCATCAGTTTTTTGAATGCGCTGCTTTATGACGGCCAACCTACCATCGAAGATTTGCTAATCCTCGATCCTTATTTGGCTCCACGAATTCGAGGCATTAAGAGTACCTACTTAGATGTGAAAGCTAAGTTAAATGACTGTACGACTGTCATCATTGAAATGCAGGTACTGAATGTAGAAGCATTTGAAAAACGGATTTTGTACAATGCGGCTAAAGCTTATTCCACAATTTCACAAGACTAAAATCCCAGTTTGCAGTAAGGACTTCAGTCCTCCAAGTACGAACTAAGACAGGGGAAAATCAATCAGCGTTTGTCGGTAAACAGCAGGCAATCCCGTATCGAAACACCGACCTTTAACAATATAACCCGTCATTCCCTGAGACTGTCGCAATTCATCCAAACATGATGTTAGCTGAAATTCGCCTCTTTCCCGAAAATTGCGATCGATATTGCCTGCCAAAAACTCAAATATTTGAGGTTCGAGGACGTACATTCCAAAAAATGACAAAAATAAATCTTCCCCGATTCCTTCAACTCTCAAATTTTGCCGCGCGTACTCGATATCGGGCTTTTCATAAAGCTGGGTCACTAACAAAATAGCATCTTCTGCCAAACTCCCAGCCGCACAGCCGTAGTGATGGATCGCATCGGATGGTGTCACCGTCAAACCAATTACGCTTTGCTGCACTTGCGCGTAAATATCCAATAGCTGCGCGCGCAAGAAGTTTCTGTTTCCGAGGAGTAAATGTGGTCGCCTAACAGCAGTAGAAATGGCTCGTCGTTCGTCCATTCTCTAGCACAAAATACCGCATGACCGAATCCTTCCTGAACATCTTGAGTGAGAATTGTAACTTTCTGTCCTATATCCTGTAAATATTGGCTGTATTCTCGATTTTGCACGGATAATTTTTGGAAAAGTTCGGCAGAAGGGGGAGTATTAAAGAAATCCTCAAAAAAAGTTCGATCGCCCTTTTGCACGACTATACCAACTTCCTCAATTCCCGCGCTCAAAGCTTCTTCTACAATTGCCAAAATAATCGGTTTAGCAAAGCCACTTCGATCGACGATCGGAAATAATTCTTTCTTCATTGCCTTCGTTGCCGGAAACATCCGAGTGCCAAAACCCGCCGCCGGAATTACCGCTTTTCTGACTTGACAATTTCTCTGATTTACCCTCATTTGCCAGACTTTTTCTGTATTTTTACTTGCTGGTTTCTTTCTGCCCTGCACCTGCGATCCTAATTCATTAAATTCTATTTCATGCTGCAAATCTGCCTGAGGACGAACAGTCAGTTTCAAACATTGCATCTGCAGAAAATCTCGCTCGATAATCTCGATAACTCGCTCTTGACTTTCAGCATCTTTTACGATAAACTGTGCAGTACCGTCTCCTTGAGAACCTACTCCCTTACCTCCGAAAATATAAGGTTGAATTGCTTGATAGTTCAGGAGTTCGTGCAAAAGGGGAGCAGTTAGTTGCGACGGACAAGCGGGGATTAAATGTTTGTCGAATTCTTGCTGAGCCACTTTCATCAATCCGCCAATTTTGACCGCATCTCCCTGCTGCAAAGCCTCCGCCGCATCTCGCACGAGATTAGCATTAATTGCGCCCAAATATTGCTGCACGTTTGCTTGAACTTCTCCTGCTGCAAGCGGATAAGCCTGATTTAAACTCGACAAAATTTCTTGAGTGTTTTTGCTCGCGCCCAAATCTACAATTACAAAAAACAAATCTTGATGAACGTTCAACTCAACAACATCCATTTGCGCGCCGTCAAAAATCATCATAATTGGACGATTTCCATAGGCGCAACCTTGATCCATGCGGCCGCAGCGCGAAGGAGTTATTATCTCACCTAAATAAGCCATTTCCATTTCACCGCGCCGATTCATTTTTAAATCGTACAAGCGATTGAAAGCACGGGCGACTAAAACGCAAATTGCAGCGCTAGAAGACAAGCCTTTTTTTATCGGCAAATCCGTCAGATAATTATCAATTTCCAGTCCTGCGACGCGGTAGTAGGCGAGGAATTGATAAGCAACGCCAGCCGCATAACTGAAGAAACTGCCCGTTTTTGCTTCCGCCAGCAAAGCACTTCTTTCCATCGGTAATGCAGTTGCAATTTTCGTGCCGTCATTTAAAGTAGCCCGCAAAATCAAATCTGTAGGATGCGGTTTAACTTCGGCATAAACTCCTTGATTCGTACTGACAATTATAGTGCGGCCGGGTTCGATCGCCCGATTGATATCTCGATAGCCGCCGGCCCAATCGCTGTGTTCGCCAAACAGGCACAGCCTTCCTGGAACAAAAAGTTTCATTGCATCTATCTAAAGGTATTTATATGGCGATTATTTTAATCTGAAATGCTGCAATTATACCAAAAGTCGATCGTCCTCTAGGTTGATGCAGTTGGTAGCAATAATTTGCTGTAATAGATGGAAACTGAAAATTGAGGGAACAGTTGCAATGCGCAAGTTAAATATAGGTTTATCTGACGAACAGCGATCGGGTGTTATCGAACTGTTGAATCGCGACTTATCCGATGCTTACCTGCTGTTAATCAAAACTAAAAAGTATCACTGGGATGTCGTCGGCCCGCAGTTTCGATCGCTCCACCAATTGTGGGAAGAACACTATCAAGCATTAACTGAAAACATCGATGCTTTAGCCGAACGGGTGCGGGCTTTGGGGGGATATCCGATCGGTACTGCTGAAGGTTTTCTCAAGTACGCTTCGATTAAAGAACATATCGGCGATTTGCCTTTAGCTACGGAAATGGTATCGCGTTTGGTGGACGACCACGAACTAATTATTCGCAATCTCCGCCAACACATCGAACAGTGTGGCGAAGAATTTAAGGATGAAGGAACCGCCGACTTTTTGACAGGTTTGATGGAACAGCACGAACAAATGGCTTGGATGTTGCGATCGTTTATTGAAGGTGAATCTCTGTCTCCCGACGGCCAGCAACCGCAAGCTAAAACCCCTACAGCTTCTCACGCTTAGAGTGGTTTGAGAACTGAGTTTTTTTGGGAAGTTATTTTGCTGACGGGGTGACAGCCCCGTCAAAAGCCCCACCAGTGGCGGATTCGATCGACTTGAGCTAAAAAAAGATGGGGTCAGAATTGTTAAGTAACCCCACCAAGAAATAATGTTACCTCAATTTTACCAG
>JAAUPF010000321.1 GCA_012034575.1 Richelia sp. CSU_2_1
CAGCCCCTCCCTTAGTAAGGGAGGGAGCAAGAAATTCATAAATGATTTACGATTTTAAGATAACTTCCCTCTTCCCTCTTCCCTCTTCCCTCTTCCCTCTTCCCTCTTCCCTCTTCCTTCTTCCCTCTTCCTTCTTCCTCTTCCTTCTTCCTTCAAATCATGACAAGATTCATCAGAATTGCTAAAACATTGCTAGTTACCTACTACGCCTATATGCTCGAATATCGAGCCGAATTATTTTTGTGGGCTCTCTCGGGCGCATTGCCATTTATTTTGATGGGCGTGTGGATGCAGGCGGCTGAAACTGGAGAATTCGGTCTGAAGTCGATCGACTTTGCACGTTACTTTTTAGCAGCATTTATTGTCAGGCAAACCAACGTAGTTTGGGTGATTTGGGAGTTTGAGAAAGAAGTGGTGCAAGGTAGATTATCACCGAAATTATTGCAGCCTTTAGACCCGGTATGGCATCACTTCGCATCGCACGTTTCCGAAAGATTTGCGCGATTGCCATTCATAGTAGGATTAGTGTTATTGTTTTTTGCACTTTACCCGGAGTCTTTTTGGCTGCCGAGTTTGGGTAATTTTTTGCTGTTTGTGTTAGTGATAATATTTGCTTTTTGCTTGCGATTTTTGATTCAATATACTTTTGCGTTGTTTGCTTTTTGGCTGGAGAGGGCAAGCGCGATCGAACAATTTTGGTTTTTAGTTTACCTGTTTTTGTCGGGAATCATCGCCCCGCTGGAAGTATTTCCCGCAGCCGTGCGCGAAGTAATTTTGTGGACGCCGTTTCCTTATTTGATTCATTTTCCCGCTTCAATTTTAATCGGACTTCCGGTAGATTTAGGGCGCGGTTTGTTGGTAATGCTTGGTTGGGGCGCAGTGTTTTTTGTGTGGAATCGGTGGCTGTGGCGGCAGGGTTTGAAACAGTATTCGGGAATGGGGGCTTAAAGGGTCGATCGCAAAGTATTCTTAAAGTTTCCGTTTTAATATCGGCTGAAGCCGATATTATTACGCTATCACCATTTCAGGCTGAATATCGGGGGATGCTGGCTCAAAACGCAGTACCATAATTTGCTCTGGACGCAACCCGACAGACTCGTAAGTTCGTCCATTGCGATCGCTGAATTCAACCTCAAATGCAGCGCCATCTGCTAGTATCTCAACTATCGTCCCAACCTGCCCGCGCCACAAATTATACTGGGGAAGGTCAACAGTCAGGGCTACGACATCTAGCAACTTGCTTGTAGTGTTTATCATGTTTATTACCTCCACTAATTACAAAGGATAACAGGTCGTTTAAGAGCTTTTAAATCCTTTAAAAAACTGGGCAAATATTAGACTTTCATTCTTGTTCCAGTTCTCTCAGTGCTTGCTGTAAAGTTAAGGGCTTTTCATCTTTTACTTCGCCCATAGCGATGAGAAGTCCTCGATCTTCGATCGCTTCGAGTAGATATTGATAGTCAGTATAATTGAGAATGACTTGACTGATGTTGCCTTCGGCATCAAATATTAATTCTTTAGCAAGTGGATAGTCTTCGATTTTCATAGATTTGATGTTGAGGGAATTTAGGAGATCGCGATGCTTGTATTTTAGCAGCGATTTTGGTTGTTAAAATACTTTTAATCCAGTCGATCGCGCTTGAAAACAACTAGGAGCGATCGCACCTATTCCCTAATTATAACCTAGATCTGATTGTATTTAGTTTCTCAAGCAATTACCAATTACCGATTACCGATTACCAATTACCAATTACCAATTACCGATTACCAATTACCAATTACCAATTATCGACCATCATGCAAAAATGCAATTACCACCATTCAATAATTGCATACAAAACAAGAATCTGTATCAGGAAATACAAAAAATAACAAGTATCGATCGTACAAATCAAACAAGGAATCACATAACAAACTCAAAAAATTCTAATGACAGGGAAAAAGAACCTAATTGTTATCGGCAACGGCATGGTAGGACACAAATTCCTAGAGCTGATGGTTGCCAAAGGAGCTACTGAATGTTGGAATTTAATTACTTTCTGTGAAGAACCGCGCGTTGCTTACGATCGCGTCAATCTCAGCGGTTTTTTCTCGGGCAAAACAGCGGGAGATTTATCCTTAGTTGCACCGGGATTCTATCAAGAAAATGGCATTCAGATTCACATCGGCGACAAGGCAATTGCCATTAACCGAGAACAAAAAACAGTCACCTCCGCCAACGGCTTAAAAGTTCCCTACGACAAAATAGTTCTCGCCACAGGTTCCTATCCGTTTGTACCGCCAATTAAAGGCAAAGAAGCTGCTGGTACGTTTGTTTACCGGACGATCGACGACTTGGAAGCGATGTCGGAATATGCTAAAAATTGCCAAGTTGGTGTTGTCATCGGCGGCGGTTTGTTGGGCTTAGAATGCGCCAACGCCCTCAAAAACATGGGCTTAAAAACTCACGTCGTTGAGTTCGCACCGCGACTGATGCCCGTGCAAGTTGACGAGATTGGCGGTGCAATTCTGCGCAGCAAAATTGAAGAGTTAGAAGTTTCCGTTCATACCAGCAAATCCACCACCGAAATTGTCAGCGATAACGGCAAAGTTACTAAAATGCTGTTTGCCGACGGCACAGAATTGGTAACAGATACGATCGTCTTTTCTGCCGGAATTCGTCCCCGCGACGAACTAGCGAGAAATTGCGGTATACAAGTAGGAGAACGCGGCGGCATTGTCATTGATGACAACTGCCAAACTTCAGATCCAGATATTTTTGCGATCGGAGAATGCGCGCTATATCAAAATCGAATCTACGGCTTAGTTGCCCCAGGCTACGCGATGGCCGGAGTGGCAGCCGATATTTTAACCAACACGGCAAATAGCACTTTTACAGGTGCAGATATGTCCACCAAACTCAAACTTTTGGGAGTGGATGTCGCCAGTTTTGGAGATGCTTTTGCTAACTCTCCCGATGCTAAAGAAATTACTGTAGCTGACACCTGCCAAGGCATTTACAAAAAATTAGTTTTGAATCAAGACGGCAGCCGGATTTTAGGCGGAATTCTCGTCGGAGATGCTTCAGCCTACGGAACTTTGCTGCAATTCATGCAGAATGAAATTGCCTTGCCGCCGCATCCCGAAGATTTGTTGATGCCACCGCGAGAAGGCAAAGCTGCTGCTGGTTTGGGAGTAGATAGTTTGCCGGATTCCGCTCAAATTTGTTCTTGCAATAACGTTACTAAAGGGCAAATTTGCGCGGCAATTCGCGATCGCAATTTAACCGACGTTCCCAGCATTAAAAAATGCACCCAAGCGGGAACTGGCTGCGGCGGCTGCGTGCCTTTGGTGACGGATATCTTCAAAGCTGAAATGAAGAAAGCGGGAGTTACTGTCAAAAATCACCTCTGCGAACATTTTGAATATTCCCGTCAAGAATTGTATCATTTAGTGCGGACTCAAGGCATCAAAACCTTTGAAGAAGCGATCGCCAAACACGGCAAAGGTAAAGGTTGCGAAATTTGCAAGCCCGCAGTTGCTTCGATGCTGGCGTCTACTTGGAACGACCATATTTTAGAGCAGCCTCACGTCGGTTTGCAAGATACCAACGATTACTTTTTGGCTAACATTCAGCGCGACGGTACTTATTCAGTCGTGCCGCGAGTGCCGGGGGGAGAAATTACGCCGGAGAAGTTGATTGTTTTGGGAGAAGTTGCTCGCGATTTTGGACTTTATACTAAGATTACTGGAGGACAACGAATCGATTTGTTTGGCGCGCGCGTGGATCAATTGCCGCATATTTGGCGTCGGTTAATTGATGCTGGATTTGAATCCGGACACGCTTACGGCAAGGCTTTGCGCACTGTTAAATCTTGCGTCGGCAGCACTTGGTGTCGCTTTGGAGTGCAGGATTCAACAAGTTTGGCGATCGAAGTTGAATTGCGCTATCGTGGGTTGCGATCGCCCCACAAGCTCAAATCTGCTGTCTCCGGCTGCACTCGCGAATGTGCTGAAGCTCAAAGCAAGGATTTTGGCATCATTGCTACTGAGAATGGTTGGAATTTATACGTGTGCGGCAACGGGGGAATTAAGCCGCAGCACGCGGTTTTACTGGCGGCGGATATTGACAAAGAAACGTTGATTAAATATATCGATCGCTTCTTGGTTTTCTACATCCGCACTGCTGACAGATTGGAAAGAACTGCTACTTGGTTGAACAAACTTGAGGGCGGCATAGAATACTTAAAGCAGGTGATTGTGGAAGATTCTCTCGGGATTGGTGCCGAGTTGGAAGCGCAGATGGAATACTTGGTAGCTTCTTATCAGTGCGAGTGGAAAACGACGATTGAAGACCCGCAAAAAGTGCGGCGGTTCCAGCATTTTGTGAATTCGGATTTGCCAGATCCGAGCATCATTCGGATTGAGGAACGGGGACAAACTCGGCCGGCTTCCGAACAGGAAAAGGCTTTGGCTGGGATTGCGGAATAACCCCTCTCCAGCTATTTCCTTGCTGAGGAAATAGAGAGCTGCAGAGGGGGATAGCTTTCTTCTAGTTTGGTATTAAACCGATCGTCTTTTTCGTTTGTATTGAAGTCTAGATCCCCCCTAGCCCCCCTTAATAAGGGGGAAGAGCCCCTTTTTAAGGGGGCGGAGCATTCAAAGTCCCCTTTTTAAGGGGGCGGAACATTCAAAGTCCCCTTTTTAAGGGGGCGGAACATTCAAAGTCCCCTTTTTAAG
>JAAUPF010000322.1 GCA_012034575.1 Richelia sp. CSU_2_1
TCCCGCAATTAGAACAATTTTGACTTGTATAGTGTGGCGGTACTGCAACAGTCGCTACGCCAAACACTTTGCCAAAATATTCAATCCAATTCCTAAAAGCTGTCCAAGCTGCATCTGATATCGACTTGGATAGCTTTTTGTTTTTAATCATGTTACGCACCGACAAGTCTTCGTAGGCTACCAAGTCGTTGGACTGGATAACGCACCTTGCTAGTTTTACAGCAAAGTCTTTACGCCGCCTGCTTACCTTGAGGTGTTTTCTACTTAAGCGATTCCTTGCTTTGTCTCTATTCTTAGAACCTTTTTTAGTTCGAGAAAGTTTGCGATTAAGTTTCTTGACCCACTTTTGGGCTTTTCTTAAATGGCGCGGATTCTGTACGGTATTTCCGTCAGAGTCGGTATAGAAATGGGTTAACCCAACATCTAGACCGATGGTTTTCCCGGTTGGGGAGCGCTTTTCTTTGCGCTCGGCATCAATACAAAACTGCGCGTAATATCCATCAGCACGACGAACTACTCGTACTCGCTTGATTTGAGTTAACTGATAGAAATGCAGGTCGCGGGTTCCCCATAACTTAAAGCTTCCGGCTTGAAAACCGTCGCTGAAGTTGATGGTTTTCCGGTCTTCTGAAAGCTGCCAACCACAAGTCTTGTACTCAAAAGAACCGTGAGTTGTATGTTTTTTGAAGCGCGGAAAACCTTTTTTTCCGGGCTTGGCTTTCTTGCAGTTGTCGTAGAATCGAGCAATTGATGACCAAGCTCTTTCTGCTGCTGCCTGCCTTGCCATTGAGTTGAGTTTGGCAGCGAACGTCCATTCTTTGGCAAGAACGGCACAATAAGCACTTAAGTCGTAGCGACCCACGCCTTGATTGTCCATCCAGTATCTGATGCAGCTATTGCGAATAAAGCGAGCAGTACGAATAGCTTCGTCTAGCCGTTCGTACTGCTCGCTCGTTCCTTCTAGCTTGGCTTCAAATACTAACATTTACGTCGTAGAATTGGAGATAAACCACTATAGCACTGTTCCAGGAAAATTCAAGTCGTCCTAGAAGGACGAGGCTTTATACCATTTTTTGGTAAACTCCCAACTAGCACGATCGACCTGCAAGAGAATATTTATGGACGCTGCAGCACTTTGGCAACGCTATCAAGACTGGCTTTACTATCACTCTGGATTGGGACTTTATCTCGATGTCAGCCGTATGGGATTTGACGCTGCTTTCGTCGCAGCAATGAAACCCAAATTTGACAAAGCTTTCACAGACATGGCAGCTTTGGAATCCGGGGCAATTGCCAATCCCGACGAAAACCGCATGGTGGGACACTACTGGTTGCGAAGTCCCGATTTAGCCCCGACGCCGGAACTCAAACAAGAAATAGTCGAAACCCTAGAACAAATCGAAACATTTGTCAAGAAAGTACAAAGCCGCGACATCAAACCGCCATTTGCTCCTCAATTTACCGATATAATCTCGATCGGCATCGGCGGATCGGCCCTAGGTCCGCAATTTGTCGCCGAAGCTTTATCGCCTGACATCCCACCGCTAGCAATTCATTTTATCGACAATACCGATCCGGCAGGGATCGATCGCACCCTCAACAAAATCGAAGACAAACTCGCCAGCACCCTAGTAATTACTATCTCAAAATCCGGCGGTACTCCCGAACCCCGCAACGGGATGATAGAGGTACAAAAAGCCTTTGCCGAACAAAAACTCGACTTTGCCAAACAAGCAGTCGCCATCACCGGAGTCGGCAGCCAACTCGACAAATTAGCCAAATCTCAAGGCTGGATTGCAACTTTTCCAATGGCAGATTGGGTAGGTGGCAGAACATCCGAACTTTCAGCAGTCGGACTTTTACCCGCAGCCTTGCAAGGCATCGACATTCGAGCCATGCTCGACGGTGCTAAAATCATGGACGAAGCTACCAGAATTCCCGAAATTAAAAACAATCCCGCCGCCCTTTTAACCCTGTCCTGGTATTATGCCTGCAACGGACGCGGCGAAAAAGATATGGTCGTTTTGCCCTACAAAGATTCGCTGCTGTTGTTCAGCCGTTACTTGCAGCAATTAGTCATGGAATCTTTAGGCAAAGAGTTAGATTTAGACGGCAACAAAGTTTATCAAGGAATTGCTGTTTACGGCAACAAAGGCACCACCGACCAACACGCTTACGTCCAGCAATTGCGCGACGGCGTGCCGAATTTCTTCCTGACATTTATCGAAGTTTTAGCAGACAGGCAAGGCAATTCTCCAGAAGTAGAAGCAGGCGTAACATCAGGAGATTATTTGTTCGGTTTGCTGCAGGGAACCAGGCAAGCTTTGTACGAAAATCAGCGCGATTCCATTACTGTCACCATACCGCAAGTAAACGCTCGGACAGTAGGATCTCTAATTGCCCTTTACGAAAGAGCCGTAGGTTTTTACGGTTCCTTAGTAAATATTAACGCCTACCACCAGCCCGGTGTCGAGGCCGGAAAAAAAGCAGCCGCTGCCGTTTTGGAACTGCAAAAACAGGTAGTGCAAATTGTCCTAGAAGCTGCAACTCCCCTGTCTGTAGCAGAAATTGCCAAACAAGCAGGAAAACCCGACCAAATCGAAACAATTTACAAAACCCTGCGGCATTTAGCAGCCAACGGGCGGGGTATAGTTTTGACTGGAAATTTAGGGAAGCCCGGTGATTTAACTGCCAGTTATCAGGGGAATTAAACTAGAATTAAGAATTGGAAATGAAATGCGTCATTTTTAATCTTCAATGTTTAATTTTTAATTCCCCCCATGCCCCTAACGATTCTGGTTGCTGACGACGATTTCGCGACTCGCTTGTCGATCGCCGATTATCTGGAAATTGCCGGATACTCTATAATTGCGGCTGAGAATGGCAAAGAAGCTTTGGGCTTGGTGGAGGAATTTCAGCCCCACTTGATTGTTACTGACATTACCATGCCCGAGATGGACGGGTACGAGTTCGTGCGGCGAGTCCGAACTCGTCCGTCCTTCCGCTTGCTACCGGTCATTTTTTTGACCGAAAGAACGAGTACCGAGGAACGAATTCGCGGTTATCAGATGGGGTGCGACAATTTTCTGGCGAAACCTTTTGAACTTCAGGAATTGGGGGCGGTAATTCGTTCTTTGCTGGATAGATACGCTCTGATCGCTCAAGCACCTTCTCGATCGTCATCCCCCTCCGAAACTATCAGTTCAGAGGCAGCTAATAGAGTCAAGAGCAAGGGAGAAGCAAATTTTTTAACAGAAAACTCAGACCCGGGCGATCGCGCTTTAGCGAGCCAAAATTCTCCGATTTTGACGCAGAGGGAGCGAGAAGTGCTAGATTTGCTAACTGAAGGTCTTTCTAACATTCAAATCGGCGAGAGGCTGCACCTGAGTCCGCGAACGGTTGAAAAGCACGTTAGCAGTTTGTTCCGAAAAACTGAAAGCAATAACCGTGCGGAACTCGTTCGGTTTGCAATGGAACATCATTAATTGGTAATTGGTAAGGAGTTTTGAGTTTTGAGTTTTGAGTTTTTTGGGAGTTGAGAGTTAAGATTTGACCTGGAAGAGTTGACACTTGTTATTATTTTCTTCTTCCTTCTTCCCTTTTCCTTCTTCCTTCTTCCTTCTTTTGGTAAAAGTTTGCGGATGCTTTTGACTAGATTACTTAAGAATTTTTAGCAACTAATAATTTATAAAAATTTGATATTTGATAATACTCCGAACATTAAACCCTGAATGCAGACAGAGAACTGTCGCTCTTGCAAGCTGAGGCGACAGTTTAAACAACTGCAACAGCTTTGTATCAGGAGCAACTAAGTCAATCGCCAACCAACGCCAACAACTGTTACCACGCTTGACATTTACAAAAAATTAATGCTAAATAATTGCAATAATTAGAAAATTATCAGAATATAAACGCCAGCAAGCTGAAGTTGATGTTGGGATTGGTAAATAACTACTTTTCACCCTCGAGCGGGTGCTGAGAACCTAAAGTTGGCAACGACTGAACGCAGAGTCTGGTTTGCTAAAGAACTGAGGAGCAAGCATGAGCCTATCAAATACTTGTCTAGAACAGCGATTGAAAGAGCAGGAGGCTTTGAAGAAGTTTCTGATTTACTGTTTTGTCAGTTCAGCAGCCTTCCACGCCGGACTGATAGGTGTCAGCGCCACGATGATATTCGATCGCGCTGTTAAATTCACAGAAGAGCCAATAGAGATACTTGTAGTTGAAGATACCAACTCGCAACTAGAGCCTGAACCGAACGTTAAAAAAGACATTTCTAACCCAGAACCCAAACAAGTTGAAAATTCTATCTTACAAGCCCCAGGGGCTGCCGAACCGGGCGAGTTAACCGCACCAGAACCTGCGACTGAGAAAGCAACTTCTCCTGCTGAAGCAGTGGCGGAACCAACAGGTTTAGTTTCGCCGTCTCAGCAGACGGAACAACCGCGATCGACTGTTCCAGACACGCCACCAGATCTAACAGCTTCACCAGCACAGCCGCCAACCGTTGAAGCACCGCCTCCTGAGCCAGCACCACCAGAACCAACAGTTCAACCAGTGACATCGGAGCCAACATTAGAAGCCGTGCCGACTCAGACAGCCGCGGAGACAGCGCCAACAGTAGCAAGTCGCGCCTACTCAGACAGACAACGGAGCCAGCGCCAACAGCAGAAGTCGCCGCATACGT
>JAAUPF010000323.1 GCA_012034575.1 Richelia sp. CSU_2_1
TTGACCTGTTTCCGAAATCAGCGAGTCGATCGAACAATCCCTAGCAAGTTCCGAAACAGCCGATTTTCCAGAAAGTTCTCAAGTTGAACCTGTTTCCGAAATCAACGAGTCGATCGAACCACCAGAAACAATCTCGGCAACAGCCGATGTTCGCGAAATTTCTCAAGTTGAACCTGTTTCCGAAACCGGAGAGTCTATCGAACCGTCGGAAGCAATTTCCGAAACAGTCGATGTTCGCGAACTTCCTGAATCTGAACCTGTTTCCGAAATCAGCGAGTCGATCGAACTTCCTGAATCTGAACCAATTGCCGAAACAAGTGAGTCGATCGAACTTCCTGAATCGGAACCAATTGCAGAAACAATCGAGTCGATCGAACTGACTCAATCAACTTCGGAATTAATTGTCGAAGATTTAGAAGTTAAAGAAACACTAGAATCGAGTGGCGAAATCCAGTCAGAAATGCAACCAGTGGCTGATTTTTTGCAAGCTGTAGAAATACCAGATGCGATCGCAAATTATCAGTCGGAAGCAATTTCAGAAATAATCGAACCGCTGGAAATTTCTCAGCCAGAACCGATTTCAGAAACAATTGAACCGCTGGAGATTCATCGGGAAATTTCTCAGCCAGAACCGATTTCAGAAACAATAGAACCGCTAGAGATTCATCAATTTGAACCAATTTTAGAAACATCGGAACCGATTTCAGAAACCATAGAACCGCTGGAGATCCATCAATTTGAACCTGTTGTAGAACGCAGCGAACCGATGGATCGAGTTCGATCGGAATCGGAACCCGTTGCAGAAAAAATCGATCGGACACAACTAACTCAATATGAATTTGTTGTTGTAGAAACAACCGAGTCGATCGAACCGACTCAATCCGAACCCAGTGCGGAAACGATCGAACCACCATCCAATCCTATTGTAGCAGCCAGTGAATCGATCGAACCGACTCCAACAGCACCGATTTCAGGCAGAAAAAAAGTCCTCTCACCCGAACAAAAAGAGGCTATACGCGCAGCCAGAAAGCGGCAAATGGAAAAACAACAACAGCAAAATAACGAAGGTCGATCGTCAGAACATGAAGCAATCCTCAGACAGCGACAAATGAGAAAAAAGGCACAACAAAACAGCGATTCTCAACCAGCGAAGAATCCGCAAACCGAAAAAAAACAACCGCCCGCTAGCGACAGCGAAACCCCTCCCCCCACCACCGACGCAGAATAAACCAATTACCAATTCCCAATTACCAATTCCCAATTACCATGTTAATAATGATTAGCAACATTATCGCGATTTACCGCAAGGAACTGCAAAGCTATTTTGCATCGCCTTTAGCATACGCGATCGCGGCAGTTTTTTGGTTGATTACCGGATACTTTTTAATAGCCATACTTCTCTCCCCCGAAGGCTTAATTCCCCAAGTCTCTCAGAGAGACCAAATGGGAATTACCGACCCACCAATCGACGTTCCCTACTTATTTATACAAGGTTTCTTGGGATTTATGGGTTCTTTTTCACTGTTTATATTGCCCGCACTATCAATGGGACTTTATGCAGAAGAACGCAAGCGAGGAACCCTAGAACTATTAGCCACATCGCCCTTAACCAACTGGGCAGTTGCTACCGGCAAACTGCTAGGCGTATTAACATTTTACATCACAATGTTAGTCCCGCCAATCTTCTGCCAAGCGATCGTCCTAAATTTCTCAAATCCTCCCCTACCCCCAGCCGTTCTTTTAGTCGGACACGGCGGCTTAATCCTGCTAGCAGCCGGAGTATTGTCTCTCGGAATGTTTATTTCTTCCCTCACAGACAGCACGATCTTATCCGCCATCCTTACCTTCGCCCTAGTGTTATTTCTCTGGGTAATCGACGCAGCAGCTAACGCAGTTGGAGGTCCAGCCGGCACAGCATTAGGACACCTTTCGCTGCTGACAAATTACACCAACCTGGTCAAAGGAATTGTCGATATTAGCAGCTTAACCTTGTTTGGTAGTTACATTATTTTAGGAGTATTTCTCACCGCCCAATCCATCGACGCCTTGCGTTACCAACGTTCTTAACAGAAAAAGAAAAGATTAAAAATGCTGGAGTTTGTTAATGTTATTTTGATAATTGGTTTAAACCATGAAATTCATCAATCCTAAAATCGACTTAGCGTTCAAAAAAATATTTAGTAGCGGCGAAAACAAAGACATACTGATTGATTTTTTAAACGCCATTCTTTATGAAGGGAACCAGGTCATCGCAGACCTAGAAATTAACGACCTCATCGAAGCCGATCGAGTTTGCGGAGTCAAAGACACTTATTTAGATGTCAAAGCCAAAACAAACGACGGCAGAATTGCGATCGTCGAAATTCAAGTAATCAACGTCCCATCGTTTGGCAAAAGAGTTTTGTACAACACCGCCAAAACCTATGCCATGCAGTTAACAAAAGAGGAACGCTACGAAAAATTAAAACAAGTAATTGCTTTAAAAATAGCAGATTTTGAAATGTTTGAAAATCAAACCGAAGGAATTTCGCGGTTTGTGTTTAAAGAACAGCAAAAGCAGTTCGATTATCCTGATACAGAAATAGAGTTAGTATTTGTCGAACTGCCAAAATTCACAAAAGAATTAGCCGAATTAGAAAATGCTGCTGAAAGGTGGATTTATTTTATTAAAAACACCAGCCTGCTGGAAGAAATTCCCCAAAAGTTAAGTAAATTCCCTGAAATTTATAAAGCTTATCAAATTGCGATCGCCGACAACTTCACCCACCAAGAATTAACAGAAATGCACAATCAAGAATTGTGGATTCAAGACCAAAAAAGTGCAATAGAAATGGCGCGGGAACAAGCGACGCAAACAGCTCAAGCTTCGTTAATCCTGCGTCAAATAATGAAGCGTTTGGGTACCATAGAACCGGAAATAGAAAACCGCATTCGCGTCCTATCTTTAGCGCAATTAGAAAGCTTAGGAGATGAAGTGCTAGATTTCCAAACCCAATCAGATCTAACAGCCTGGTTTCAAACTAATTTGACATAAGAAGAAGGAAGAAGGAAGAAAGAGAAAAAAGGAAGAAGGAAGAGGAAAGAAGGAAGAAGGAAGAAGGAAGAGGAAAGAAGGAAGAAAGAGGAAAGAAGAGAAATCTCAACTGTCAACTGTCAACTGTCAACTGTCAACTATCAACTGTCAACTACCTATGAAAATTACGAAAACCCCTTGGAAATACATCTTTTGGCTGGGCCCCCTGCTGATTGCTGCAGGTTCAACAGCAGCAATAGCATCCTCAGCATGGGAACCGCTGACAATCGGTTTAGTTATCGCGGGAACAGTTACGATCGGACTGTGGATATTATGCCTCGCCTACGAACAAGGATTTTGGGGCCGGCGTTCCACCCAAGCCAGCGCCAACGCCCTGATTTCAACCATAGCTGTGTTAGTAATTCTCGGATTAATTAACTTCCTCGCCGTCCGCTATTCAACCCGCATCGACTTAACCGAAAGCCAGCAATTTACCCTCGCCCCCCAAACGCAACAAATCCTGCAAAACCTCCAACAGCCAGTCAACGTTTGGGTATTTGACCCCGCCAAAAACACCGAAATCAAAGAATTGTTAGAAAGATACAAACGCCTGGGAGGTAAAAACTTTAACTTCGAGTTTGTTGACCCCCTCGCCCAACCCGGAAAAGCCCGCGAATTTAACATCACCAGCATCGGAGAAATCTACTTGCAATCGGGCGAAAGAAAACAGTTGGTACAAAAAGGTGGCACCACCTTTGGCAGCGACCCAAATCAGGGACTTTCCGAAATTAAACTCACCAATGCTTTAGAAGAACTTTTGAGCACTCGCATTCCTGTTGTTTACTTCGTACAAGGTAGGGGAGAACGCGAAATTCAAGAAGGTCAAGGTGCGATCGGGCAAGCAGAAAAAGTGCTTAAAGATAAATATTACACCGTCCAAGTTCTAAATTTGCCAGAAAGTAAAGAAGTGCCGGAAAATGCCGATGCTTTAATAGTTGCCGGACCGACAAAACCCTTTGCCGATGCAGAAATCAAAGCCCTCAAAGCTTATCTCGATCGAGGCGGCAGTTTATTCTTAATGGTAGACCCGGCCACCAACACCGGATTGGACAAATTCCTACAAGAATGGGGAGTCAAATTAGATGCCCGTTTGGCCATCGATGCCTCCGGTACCGGTCAAAGATTCGGCCTGGGCCCGACAGTTCCCACAGTCAGGCGTTACGGCCCCCATCCGATTACCCAAGATTTCGGCACCGGCATCTCCTTCTTTCCCTTTGCCCGTCCCGTAGAAACCACCGAAGTACCGGGAATCGAACAAACACCGCTAATTTGGACGAGTGGGGAAAGTTGGGCAGAAAGCGATTTGACCAATCGAAAATTGGAATTCGACGCCAAGACCGATCGCCAAGGCCCGCTAGTATTGGGTGTAGCATTAGTGCGATCGGGAACTGCTGCCGCCCCATCAACTCTCCCGGCTTCCCCATCCACTCCCACCCCTTCTCCCACGCTGTCACCGACAACGCCTTCGCCAACCCTACCGACGGAGGAATCGCCCTTACCGTCGCCGACAGCTTCCCCGACAGATTCTCCAGCAACACCACCGCCGGCTGCATCGCCGGCGGATTCTGCAGTAACGACCGCCGCCGACAACTTCCCCGAC
>JAAUPF010000324.1 GCA_012034575.1 Richelia sp. CSU_2_1
TTTAAGGGGGATTTAGGGGGATCGAATTTATCTCAAAGTCCCCCTTAAGAAGCTATGCTTTAATAAACATCCCTTCCCCACCGATAACCTGCATCAATTTGATATTTGTATCGCATCGCAAACCATCGCCCGCATCAACCTGATATTTGTATCGCATCGCCAAAGAAGGGGATTTTTGGTTGGGTGGGGGCGGGTTTTTGAGATTGTTTGTTTTTACCGCAGATGGTTGGCGAAGGGGTCCCTACAGGAATACGGACAATATTAATAAATCTGTCTTTACAGGAATTATGTTTTTCAATGCCGATCGATCGGCTAAATTGGTAATATTTAATGCAACTAAATTTCATCTCGCATTAAAAGTTCGATCGTTGTTTTTGACGCTTTTTGCTTTTCTCTCTCCCCGCAGCTATTCCCATTACCTGTAAGTTGTAAATCTATCTGAAGTTATAATATAGCTCTCAAAATTATGTATTGCAAAATACAAAATGTTACCGCCAGGAGTCCGGTGAGTTTAAAAAAAGTACAGTTTGTGAGATAGACGAACAACAAACACTCGTGCGGCCAAGCTATCTCGAAGAAAATCGGAACTGTTGTTTGCTTTGCCAAATACCGCAACAAAACTGCTCTCTTTTAATGCTGCAACAGCCTGCAAACAGGCATCAGACAAGTTCGATCGGTATTTTAACTTTTTTGGAAGCGAGCCTGCAAGTTAGCCGGTTAAGAACTCGAAGTCATCCTTCAGATAGAAGTAAAGACCGACAAACTGAGTTAGATTTATCAACAATAGCAAGTCTAAGAATATTAACTTATCTCAGAATTTTACTTCTGAAAAAAGCAGATAAGTTTATTTTTCTGCCGCCTAACAATTGCTTTTTTGGAAAAATGAATGAGGCGCTTGCTGTTCATATAATTTCTCAGCTTTGCGCTAGCAATTTGCTGCCAAGTGCTGCTGAGAAGGAGATTTTCTCGGCAAATTTCAGAAAGTAATTATGTCGCCCTTACAAAACCCTGTCAACAGTAATTATAACAAAAAAGGTCGAGCGTGGGAGATCCGATTTACCTCTATAGATACGGGCCGATCGCCCTCTCAAATAGCCCCACCCCCCGCAGTGCGAAGTAAACTATCAAATGCTGCTGCTTTAAGCGAACCCGACTTAGTTTGCCTGTCGCATTTGCGGTGGAATTTTGTATATCAACGCCCCCAACACCTTCTGAGCCGCAGTGCCAAAAACCGTCGCGTATTCTTTGTCGAAGAACCAGTTTTTAGCCCCGGTACGGATTGGCGGCTGGATGTCAGCATCCACGAAAGCGGAGTATGGATAATAGTACCGCATCTGAGCGAAGGAATTGGCGAAGAAACAGCACAAACAGCCCAGCAAGCTATGCTCGACGATCTGTTTCAAGCAACAGAAATTAGCCAGTACATTCTGTGGTACTATACCCCAATGGCTGTAAATTTCACCAACCACTTAAAGCCGCTAGCAATAGTCTACGACTGCATGGATGAACTGTCTGCATTCCAAGGCGCTCACCCCGCTTTAAAAGCAAATGAAAGCCAACTTTTAAAGCGCTCCGATGTAGTATTTACTGGGGGAAACAGCCTTTACGAAGCGAAACAGCACCAGCATCCAAACATTCATGCTTTCCCCAGCAGTATCGAAAAAGAACACTTTGCAACAGCTAGGAATTTTTCAGAATCACCAGCAGATAGAGAAGATATTCCTCACCCGCGTTTGGGATTTTTTGGTGTTATAGACGAACGCATGGATATCGAACTGCTGCGCGGCATTGCTGAAGCGAAACCAGACTGGAACTTAGTCATCATCGGTCCCGTGGTAAAAATTGACCCCGCAATTCTACCTGCTTGCCCGAACATTCACTATCTCGGTGGCAAATCCTATCAAGAATTGCCTGCATATATTGCCGGATGGGATATAGCAATGCTGCCTTTTGCAATTAACGAATCGACTAAATTTATCAGCCCGACAAAAACTCCCGAATACCTCGCCGCCGGCAAACCAGTAATTTCAACTCCCATCCGCGACGTGGTTAAGCCTTACGGAGAAAACGACTTAGTTCGGATTGCTAGCAGTGTTTCTGAATTCGTCGATCGTGCTGAAGAAATCTTGAGTGAGAGTGCGGACGATCGCGCCAATTGGCTTAATAAAGTTGATGCTTTTTTAGCAGACAATTCCTGGGACAAAACATGGAGCGAAATGCAATTGTTGATTGCAAGTGCGATCGAATTTAGAAGGAAGAGTTGATAGTTGATAGTTGATAGTTGATAGTTGATAGTTCTTCCTGTTCCTTCTTCCTTCCACTTATCTGCGTTTATCTGCGTTTATCAGCCTTTATCTGCGGTTGCAAGTTGATAGTTGATAGTTGATAGTTTTTCCTGTTCCTTCTTCCTTCCACTTGTCTGCGTTTATTTGCGTTTATCCGCCTTGCATCTGCGGTTGCAAGTTGACAGTTGTAATTACCAATGTCCAATTACCAATTACCAATTACCAATTACCAATTACCAATTTCCCATTACACGTTACCCATTACCAATTACCAGAGGTGTTCTAATGTTTGACTATTTAATTGTCGGAGCCGGATTTGCAGGTAGTGTCATTGCCGAACGGCTAGCAAGTGAGGCTGGAAAAAAAGTTTTGATAATCGATACCCGCAACCACATCGGCGGCAATGCCTACGATTGTTACGACAACCACGGTATCCTGATTCACAAATACGGTCCCCACATTTTTCACACCAATTCCCGCCCAGTTTTCGAGTACCTTTCAAAGTTTACTGAATGGCGTCCCTACGAACACCGCGTCTTGGCCAGCGTGGACGGTCAATTATTACCAATTCCCATCAATCTTAACACCGTAAATAAACTTTACGGACTCAATCTTACTTCCTTTGAAGTCAAAGATTTCTTCACAAAAGTTGCCGAACAGATGAGCTACATTCGCACTTCTGAAGATGTCGTCGTCAGCAAAGTCGGCCGGGAACTTTACGAAAAATTCTTCCGCAATTACACTCGGAAACAGTGGGGAATGGACCCCTCGGAACTCGACAAATCAGTGATTGCCCGCGTGCCCACTCGCACCAATCGGGACGATCGCTATTTTACCGATACCTATCAAGCAATGCCACTGCACGGCTACACTCGGATGTTTGAAAAGATGCTTTCCCATCCGAACATCAAGATCATGCTGAATACCGACTACCGCGAAATTGAGGGTATTATTCCTTACGGGGAAATGATTTACACCGGGCCGGTAGATTCCTATTTCAATTATTGCTACGGCAAACTTCCATACCGTTCTTTGGAATTCAAACACGAAACATTGAACGTACCCGTACACCAACAGGCACCAGTAGTAAACTATCCCAACGAGCATTTATATACTCGCTGCACCGAGTTTAAATACCTCACCGGACAAGAACATCAAAAAACTAGCGTTGTCTACGAATACCCGCAGGCTGAAGGAGACCCTTATTATCCAGTTCCGCGGCCGGAAAATGCCGAGATTTACAAGAAATACAAGGCTTTAGCTGATGCGACTCCGGGAGTTCATTTTGTCGGCAGGCTGGCAACTTACAGGTATTACAACATGGATCAAGTTGTCGCTCAAGCCCTGACTACCTATTCTCAAATTGTCACAAAACCGACGATCGAATTAGTGTCCGATCTTAACGGTTCCAGTCCTAATTTAGGGTTGGATAAAGCTGTCGATCGCCCCTTACCGCTAGAAATTGCATCTGCCAGCAGCAACGGCAACGGCACCGCTAAATCGCCAGCAGTTAGTTAAGAGAAAAGGTTTGAGGTTTTGGGTTTTAGGTTTTAGGTGAAGCGCCTACCATCTACCACAGTTCTATCTACCAACTAGCAGATAATACCTAACACCTAACACCTAACACCTCCGACATATCTGCGTTAATCCGCGTTCATCCGCACCATCTGCGGTTGCAACACCTCCCACCTAAATTCACATCACAATAGAGGTAAAAATGAGCGTTCTTGTTAAAAAAATTATTTTGTCTCATGAGGTTCTGGAAAGTTCTCAATTTCCTCATTTTAAGAAAGAGATAGAGCGCTCGATCGCCAGCGGGGCAAAAATTCTGCTCGTCGATTTCTCAAATATCGCTTTTTTGAACAATTCCGAGTTAATGGCTGTAGTGGCGATCGTCAAATTAGTCAAATCTAGCCCCTGTATGTTGTTGATATCTTCGATGAGCGATCGGGTGAGGATTTTGTTTGAACTTACGGGACTCGAAAAAATATTTCAATATTTACCAAGTCCTGAAGAAGTAGCCATAACCAGTGAGATAACTCAGCCGTTAAGCAGATTGCCAAATGTTGCAATCAAAAGAGAAGTAACTCAGCCATTGGGAGGGCTGCAAAATCTTGCTAGCTAAACTGACAAGTGCGGTATTAATATTGTTAGCAAGTCCGACAGTCCGACAGGGAATCAATGCCCTGTCTCATAGCGAAAGTCCTCTGAAAGAGGACTGAAAATGCGGGCATTAAAATGTCAACTCTTCAGTCGGTTAAAACTCACATGGAGCAGCAATATCAACAAGAGGTTTTCTGGTGGGGTGGGGGCGGGTTTATTAACCTGGAAAGCTACCTTCTGTGGCTGTTGAGAACCCTTTCAAGGTGAGAATCGAATATGCTGC
>JAAUPF010000078.1 GCA_012034575.1 Richelia sp. CSU_2_1
TGGTATTGGCGTTACTTCAGGAGTTGGTATTGGCGTTATTTCAGGAGTTGGTATTGGCGTTACTTCAGGAGTTTGGTATTGGTGGTAATACAGTTGTGTAAGTGACGGTATTGTCTGTACTCGTACTTGCGGTATTGGTATTGCTGACTAAATCTGTGACTGCATTAGCATTGATGCTGGCAATAATATTACCGTCACTTGTCATGCCGCTGACGCCTAGGGTGTAAGTCGGGCCGGTGCCGGATATATTAGCTGTTAAAGTTCCCTCTGCTGTACTTCCTGTGAAGCTAATATCTGAGGTATCAAAACCTGTTACTGGTTCGCTGAATGCGACTGTAAAATTGATGGTTGTATTGTTGCTCGGATCTGGTTGTGTCCCAGCTTGATTAATAGTAACAGTAGGAGCAACACCATCAATTACGATCGCTTTATTTGCACTTAATGAGTAGGCTGTACCGGGGCTTGGTAAAGTCAATACGGCATTATCTCCGGGGCCATTCGAGATAGTACCGTCGTCGTTGAAAATGAAGTTGGTTTCTTGGATAGTACCGCCATTGAGAGTGAGAGCATTTCCTGATGCGTAGTCTAAATCGGGACTATTATCTCCTGGTGCAACTATGTAATTAAATGTCAGGGAATTGCTGTCACTGCTGACATAATTGGCAACGGCATCTGTGGTTCCAGTTTCTAAAATCAGTTGCGGTGTTCCCGTAACTGTGACTGAATTGGAGAAAAATACTGTAATAGGAATGACTTTGCCAACACCGTAAGTACCATCGGCTTGGGGTGAGGAGATATTGGTAACAATTGGTGCGTTGCTGACTGTGATGCTGGCAGTTTCTACGGCACTGCTGAAAGGACTTGAAACACCGTTAATCTCTAAGTCTTTAGCGATGTCAATATTGACTGGACCGCCTGGAAAAGGATAGGTAGCTGCGAGTTCGGGGCTGTTTGGGTATGCGATTTCTCTCGATTGTCTATCTAACGTACTAATTCCATCCCAAGCATGGAAGGTAATCGCATCAGTGACAGTACCGATATATCCGTTGTTGGGAATAAAGCGAATCCGAGTTGTGGAATTGGATGGTAATAAAAGTGGATTGCGATCGACTCCCGGTTCCGTAGGGAAAGCAAAATCAATCCAGTTTGTATCGTCTGTGGTGTACTGCCAGCGGCCGTTAGTAGTGTTTAAATTTGTAATCGCAATGCCGCGAGTACGGGGAGAAATGGCATCATTGGATCGGTGATTTTTGTGCCTCCGAGGCGATCGATTAGTTCTAAGATTAATGTGCCTCTGTTATTTGTGTCGTAGGGGATGATGTTGGTTAAAGAAGGCGTACCTGAATTATCCAACACTGGAGAGTCGTTAACGAGAACCGTGACTCGATTTTGGTATGGTTGCGGCTTGAGGATTCCATAGAATGAGCTATTTTCGTAAGCCATTTTGTTTGGCGGGTCGTTGGAGTTGCTGTAGCCGTCTGTCGCGGTGTAATAGAAGAAATCAAAGCCGTTAAAACCGGGTGCTGGAGTATAGGTGATACTGCGTTTGCGATCGATCTCAATGTCCGAGACAGAACCATTAATATTGAGGGCATTGGGATTGTTAAAAGGAGTGTCGTAGGGATCGATGCCGTAATTATAGCCGTAGTTGCTATTATTATTAGATCCCAAAATCTTGCCGATATGGGTGGATGTTTGGGTGCCTGGAACGCGGCTAGCAAATATGATGTTGTTGTTGCTATCGATCGCGATCGCCCCTACTGAATTGCTGGGGTTATTATTGAAAGTCGGATCTACTGTACCGTCATTGTTCAACCTGACGATCGGAGTGCTATCTCCTACTAATATCTTGCCATTACTGTCAAAGATGACTTCACCTTTTCCCGCACCTATGTTGAAGTTGAAAGTAGAATCTATAGTACCGCTGGCATTCAATCGAATTGGAGAATTGTAAGCTTGCTGTTGGGGAATGCTGTCATTTTGTGTCCCGCTGATTACTAATTTGCCATTGGCATCAATGGCGAGTCCATTAACTTTTTGATAGATGGCAGCAATATTAGGATCGGGGACGAAATTTGTGTCTGCTGTACCGTCGCTATTCAAACGAGCAATATGGTTGCGCGGCTGCATCCCGATTTGAGAGAATTTACCCGCGATTACTGGATTGTTATTCGCATCGATCGCGATCGAGTTAATCTCATCGCCTTGGTTATTCTCGTTGGTAAAAAAGCGATCCGGTTTACCGCTAGAACTATCCAGCCGAGTGATATTTATGTTGCTTCCCACACTAAAGCTTCTATTGATTAATAAATTGCCATTACGATCGATCGCAATCTTAGAGTTAGAAATCTCGCTAGGTGCATAGAAGCTGTTGGGGTTGCTGGAGTCGAATTTTGGATCTGCTTTACCGTCGGTGGTATTTAATTTGGCTAAATTCGTGCGATTGAGTCCGCCAATATTGTTGAAAGTACCGCTGACAATTGGGTTGCCATCATCGCCGATCGCGATGTCGCTAACTAAGGTTGGAAAATTGGGATCGTTGGGAAGAGAGGGATTTGCTACTGTAATCGCGTTGGGATTAAAAGTCGCATCTAGCGTTCCATTGCTATTCAATCGAGCAATATTATTGCGCGGTGTTCCATCAATTTCAGTGAATTTGCCTCCGATATAAATCCAGTCATTAACAGTCGCAATATTCCTCATGCCGCTACTGTTACTTTGAGTTTCTGCAACCAGGTTGTTGTTAGAATCGTCTGGTGGTGAACCATAGGTGACGGGTGGTTCGGATGAAAACACATTTTTAACTTTCAGAGATTGTGCGCCACCAAAATCGTTTGCCAAAACGTCAATTGTGATGCTGCGCGGATTGACATTTGCAGGTGGATTATTAGGATTTGAGTTGTTAGCAGTGATGGCTACCCTGTCCGATCGCACGACGATCGGTTCATTGGCAATAGAGACTTTGCCCAGACGAAATGTAGAACTTCCTCGATCGTCACTGTCTCCTAAAAATATTGACGGATTGGAGTTGCTGTAGGGATTAAAACCAAAGGAGCTCGCTGGTGGCGTAAATGAGTAAGAATAACGTCTCGGCCCTGTTAAAATTGGAGTTGGAGAATCATTAACAAAGAGTTGGTACCAATTGCCTGTAACACTCAGCACGTACTTATTAAATGCAGCAAGATTAAATCCTGCTGGAAGTTCAGCTTTTTCTTCGGGGACAAATTCATTAGGATTTGGCGTTGACTGAGCAAAATTTCTGTTGATTTGAAACCCAATTCTATGCCAGGGGCAATGACGCTGAAGCCCGATCGATTTGCTTCGCTAGTTTCTGAAGTAAGCGCCAAGTTAAACAATAGAGTGTAACCGTAAGGATTATCCAACTTTCCTGGTTGTGGCAAACTTCCTATTTTTGGATCGTCGGATGGTTGGGGTGGTAGTTCAATATCTTGAGTTGAAAAACCTATAATCCCTGTATTTCCTCCTGAAATACTGGCAGTATTGATACTGCTATTTAGTGAAAATACACCTGTTTTGAAGAGAGGGATATTTGGATTGCTGGAGGTTGGTATTTGTATGTAACGAAGTCTGGTAAGCGCTTGTGGCTGCTGCGACACTCCCAATACCCCTAAGCCAGCGTAGTCACTGACACCGTTGTTATTGTATCTATAGCCATAATCGCTGGAGAAATAGTTGTCACCGGAGTAAGAGGTTGTATTATTTGTGATGCCATCGTAGAGGGTATAGTTGCTGAGGACGCGATCGTAAGTTGCTAAAGTTTCCGGTTTGAATGCTAAAGAAGCAGAAATATCTCCGGTTGTGTATTCTAATTCCCAATCTCCGCCTTTGGCTGCGCTGCCGGTTAGATTGGTAGATGCCGCAATATTTGCCCCGGTAAGTGCGGCAATCCGCTGGAGTAAGTGGGCACTATCTACACTTGTTTCAAAAGCGTCTAATTCGCTGGTGGAATTGGGTTCTGAGTTAAGGCTGTCCGATGCGGTTTCTGCTGCTACGTTACAACCGTAAATCAGAATATCTGCATAAAGATTTAAAGCGTGCCGCCACTGTCGCAATTGCTTGCGGTAAGTTTCTACGTTGTGGCTGCAAAGTTGAGTTTTTCCGAGTTGCAAGCAGCCGGGACTGCCGTGAGAAACGATGTGAATGCTGTCAATTTTGGTGCGATTTGTTAATACTTGAGTGATTTGCGCCACTCCATCAGCGCGGGAGTCGATAACTATTGCTTCGGTTCCCGGCATTACTCCTGCTACCAGGCTTTGATAATCTTCGACTTGGCTGTCGATAAATGCGATCGATCTTGCGGATACTTGGCCGATTGATTTGGTTGACATAACACACCTGCTTATTGTGAAAAATGAAACGACAATTACTGAACGGGAATTGCGCAACTGTTATATATAGTCAGATACGGCAGATTCCGAAATTTTCGATAATCTTTTTAGAACTTCACCTGACGCACTCTAGCAGTCGATCGTCCTCCGACTGTTGCGTAAGTGTTCTACTGAAATTAGTCGATCGAAAATTGCAATAAAAGCCCTCTAAGGTTTGAGAATTCAAACCTTTTTGGGTGAAAAGCTATAGCATTGCACCGCTGACTAAAATGGAGAAAACCGAATTCCGTGAACCCAATATAAACAGCAAAATCGCACTTAAACGATTTTTTTACAAAAATATATAATATGTGAGTAATGACTGTGATAACAAGTATTATTGAAAACTAAGTAATAGGAATTAGCCTGATATTTCCTGAATAAATATGAGGTTTATTAGTAATGGAATCGATCGATCCTGAGGAAAACTGAGGTTGCTGAGGTAAGCGGGTGGCAAATACATATAGCAGAAGGCAGAAGGCAGAAGGCAGAAGGCAAAAGAAGGAAGAAGGCAAGGAAATCAATGGTTTGAGTATGGTTTGAACAATTAAAAATGGCTTAATCGCCTTGGCAGTTGCTATAACTGCGATCTCTCCCTTCTTAAGGGGGATTTAGGGGGAGATCGACTTAGGGTAAAAATGAGATATAGCCTTTCTCAGTAATATGAGGTCGATCGCGGGGTTGGTAATTGGTAATTGGTAATTGGTAATCGATCGAGCAGGTACCTCACTTAAGAGAGAATTGCTATATCTCAAAAATTTTAATCGCTTGTTGGCACCGAGGGAGGGCAGCATGAGGGGAGAAGATTCGATCGCGGGTTTGAGGGCGACGTTGTGGAACGCACTATCTTTGAACGGCAATTTTTACGAAAAAGCTCCTTACACTCCCACAACGAAGCGGATCGCTTTAACAATTGTAATTTTAGCTGCAGCTCCCGAGTTCTGGGCAGCGGAGTCATCTTGTTAATTAATAGAACTGAAGCGCCCGTCCTATTTTTAGCACTTTCGATCGATGGCTTGGCAGTAGTTGGAGGCTATTATTTTTGGACATTTACGATTGCCAAAATCGGGGACTGGCTCAAACCCAGCCACGTTACTTATAACGAATTGCTAATTCCGATCGGATTTGCCTACTCGCCCCAAGTGCTGAATTTTTTAACGCTAATTCCGCTGCTGGGGGAAGGAATCGAGAGAATTTTGGCAGTCTGGAGTTTGCTAGCAGTAATCGTGGCAGTCCGCCAGGGGTTAGATCTGAAAACTCACTGGGCAGTGTTAATTTGTTTGGTAGGCTGGCCTTTAATTCAAATCGCGATCGGCTTCGTCAAAGTCATCGAACAAATACTGTCAGCGCGACTCTAGGGGATTTTAGATTTTAGATTTTAGATTGAAGAATTGATAATTGATAACGAACAATTGACAACAATCGAGCAAATGTCAACTGTCAACTGTCAACTGTCAACTCTCAACTCTCAACTCTCAACTGTCAACTGTCAACTGTCAACTGTCAACTATTTCAAGCCTTTGGACAACCACACCTCGACTATTCGGCTCTCCCTACTGTCAGGGTTCCTTGAAAAAAGATACCTTGTACAGAAGGAAATACACAAAAATTTACATCTATAATTTGTGTAAAGCTCCAAATCGCTCCTCACCAGCAGCGATACAGCCCTCGCCCAATAGGATGGATACAAAATATGTTTGAACGCTTTACAGAACAAGCCATTAAAGCAATCATGCTAGCCCAAGAGGAAGCGCGTCGCCTCGGCCACAATTTTGTAGGCACCGAGCAAATCCTTCTGGGACTCGTAGGCGAAGGCACTGGCATCGCTGCAAAAGTATTGCTCGATATGGGCCTCAACCTCAAAGAGGCGCGGTACGAAATCGAAAAGATCATCGGCAGGGGATCGGGCTTTCTCCCACCGGAAATTCCATTTACGCCCCGCGTCAAGCGCATTTTTGAGACTGCTCTCAACGAAGCGCGGCAGCTAAGCCACAACTACATCGGCACCGAACACATTCTCCTGGGATTGATCCAGGATGACGAAGGAGTCGCAGCCAAAGTGTTGCACAACTTGGGGCTCGATCGCGCGCGCATCCGCACCCTGGTAATTCGCGCTGTCGGCGAAGCCGCCGCCGTGCCTGCAGGTAGGGACACGAGCGATCGCAAAATCCCGACTTTAGAAGAGTTCGGCACTAATCTCACTAAGTTAGCAGCAGAAGGCAAGCTCGACCCTGTAGTCGGTCGCTCAAAAGAAATAGAGCGTGTTATACAAATTCTCGGTCGTCGCACAAAGAATAACCCCGTGTTGGTTGGCGAACCCGGAGTCGGCAAAACAGCCCTCGCCGAAGGTCTGGCTCAACGGATTGTTAACCGCAATGTCCCGGAAATTTTGGAAGACAAACAAGTCATCAGCCTCGATATGGGTTCGCTGATTGCTGGGACGAAGTTCCGGGGCGAATTTGAAGAGCGGCTGAGCAAAATCGTGCAGGAAATTCGCGCCGCCGGCAACATCATTCTGGTAATTGATGAAATTCACACCTTAGTCGGTGCGGGGGCGATTCAAGGCAGCATGGACGCCTCTAATATGCTCAAACCGGCTTTGGCCCGAGGCGAATTGCAGTGCGTGGGAGCAACTACCCTGGACGAATACCGCAAGTACATCGAACGCGATGCAGCCTTGGAACGGCGCTTTCAACCGGTGAAAATTGGCGAACCGAGTGTTGAAGAAACCATAGAAATACTTTACGGCTTGCGATCGGCCTACGAACTGCACCACAAACTGACAATTTCCGACGCAGCTTTAGAAGCAGCCGCCAAACTGTCAGACAGGTACATCAACGATCGATTTTTGCCCGACAAAGCGATCGACTTAATTGATGAAGCAGGTTCTCGGGTGCGAGTGCTCAATTCCCAAACCCCACCGGAAGTTAAAGAACTCAAAAAACAACTGCCGGCGGTAATTAAAGAAAAAGAAACTGCAGTCCGCGAACAAGACTTCGACAAAGCCGGAAAATTGCGCGATCGAGAATTAGAAATTCAAGCAGAAATTGCCTCGGCGACGATCGACAAAACCCAAGTCAAAATTTCTCCCGTTGTCACCGAAGAAGACATCGCCCACATTGTTGCCAATTGGACGGGAGTACCTGTGAGCAAACTCACAGAATCCGAATCCGAAAAGCTGCTGCACATGGAAGACACTTTGCACCAGCGTTTAATCGGACAAGAAGAAGCTGTTACCGCAGTCTCCCGCGCCATCCGCCGCGCCCGCGTCGGGTTGAAAAACCCCAATCGCCCGATCGCCAGTTTTATCTTTTCCGGCCCTACAGGCGTCGGCAAAACCGAACTGACAAAAGCCTTGGCTGCTTATTTCTTCGGTTCGGAAGAAGCGATGATTCGGTTAGATATGTCCGAATACATGGAACGCCACACTGTTTCCAAACTCATCGGTTCGCCTCCCGGTTTCGTCGGCTACGATGAAGGCGGTCAACTAACAGAAGCAGTCCGCCGCCGTCCGTACACGGTCATCTTGTTTGACGAAATCGAAAAAGCTCACCCCGATGTCTTCAACATGATGCTGCAAATCTTGGAAGACGGCCGCTTGACTGATGCCAAAGGTCGGACGGTAGACTTTAAGAATACGCTGCTGATCATGACTTCCAACATCGGTTCTAAAGTGATTGAAAAAGGCGGCGGCGGTATCGGTTTCGAGTTTGCTGAAAATTCAGCAGATGCTCAATACAACCGAGTTCGCAGTTTGGTAAACGAAGAACTGAAGAACTACTTCCGCCCAGAATTCTTGAACCGTCTCGACGAAATTATCGTCTTCCGCCAGTTGACGAAGGAAGAAGTAACGCAGATTGCCGACATCATGTTGCGCCAAATCTTCGGTCGCTTGACCGAACAAAATATTACTTTGTCGGTGACAGAACGGTTTAAGGAACTGTTAGTTACAGAAGGCTACAATCCCAGCTACGGTGCTCGACCTTTGCGCCGCGCCATCATGCGGTTGCTGGAAGATGTACTGGCTGAGGAAATGTTGGCTGGTAAGTTGAAGGAAGGCGCAACTGCTGTGGTAGATGTGGATGAAAACGGTCAGGTTAAGGTATTGCCCGGTGGCGAGTCCGAACCGAGATTGCCCGAATTTGCATTGAGCCATTAAGCTTGAGAAATTAAGCGCGATCGACTAACAGCTAAATACTGCTAAATAAAAACCCGGTTTCTTGGAGAAACCGGGTTTTTAATCGATATTACAGCATTGTTTAGGTATGTGAGGTATACACCAATTATGGATAATCAAATGGTTGATATCAACAATCAAAATCCACAATTCTAATTAGATAAACAAACTGGGCGAGACTTTAAAATAATCGCCGAGTGCCTTAGCTTGTGCTTTGCTAATAGCTCGTTTGCCATTCACAACCTCAGAAACTACGCCACTAGATGATTTCATAATAACTGCCAAGTCGGCTTGACGCAAACCGCTGGATTCCATAATGTGTTGCAAAATCTCGTGGGGTTCAGACTTATCCATTGGATAGTTTTCGGCTTCGTAAACTTCAATTAGCGTTACCAATAACTTGTGCAAAACCTGGAGTGCTGTTTTTTGCGGACATCAGCCTTTCTGCTACTGCTAGAAGGCGATCGTACTCTTCCTCGGTTTCGATCGCCAGCGGAGCAACTTGGGCCAATAAATTGCTATAAGTAGCTCGGTCAAAAGTAATGGTCATTTTTCCATTTGTCTTTGTCGTATTCAGCGTGGGTTAGGAAATACTTGTAGTAAACAGTTTGGGAATCGTATTTTAGATCGACAATCAGACGATAATCATTGCCTTTAATATTAAAGACAGTGAAGTTTCCCACTGCTTCCGCATCTCGGTAAATCTTGCGAACATCCTCCAAGTTACGCCATTCTGCTTTTTTGACGGTTGCATACCAGCTATCAATTTGTTTTTTAACATCGGGATACATGGCAAATCACAAATCTAAAATGGACTGTCAGCCTTGAGGTATCAGACCAATGCTGTAGGGCGGGAGAAATCATCATAAGATCGCGGTATCTCAAACAACCGTCGATCGCCCATGAAACTAATTATTACGAGAACCACCTTTTTCAAAGCCCGCCCGCTTCAGTCAAGCAGTTTGCGGGATGAGGAAATCATTCGAGTCGAGAGAAACAGAACATTTGACATTGAGAGTTATAAGGCCGATCGTAACAAGCATTGGCGCATTGTTTTCAACACTCCCTACGAAGGTTGGTGGGTGTGGTTTGTTTACCAAAACCACGTTCGGATCGAAGTCGATGCGACAGGTCGTCCCGCTGTAATGAAACTCAACGTTCCGTTCAAATCCCAACTTGACAATCAGCTAAATCCCACCGGCGCGTGCAACGTTACCAGCATCGCTATGTGTTTGGCTTATTTTGGTGTGGAACCGCAGGGAGTCGATCAATTAGAAGACGAACTATTTCAATATATGCAGCGCAAAGGACTCAGCCGCCATTCTCCACAAGATTTGGCGCGGGTTGTCCGAGATTACGGCAAAAAAGATGATTTTACAGTTTGGGGAACTTTTGAGCGCTGTCGGGACCATATAGCCGCCGGCAATCCCTGTGTAATTCACGGTTATTTTACTTCTTTCGGCCACATCATTGTTTTAGTTGGATATGACGACAAAGGATTTATCGTGCACGACCCTTACGGCGAGTGGTTTAGCAGCGGTTATCGCACGGATTTGAGCGGTGAATTTCTGCACTATTCCTATAATTTGATTCAGCGAACTTGCATTCCTGACGGTCAATTTTGGGTGCATTATATCTCAGATTGAGATTTTGCAGGGTGCGCACTTACTGAGATTTTGTAGGGTGCGCCCATAAGCACCTTACTTTTAAAATAACTGAGATTTCGTAGGGTGCGCACTTACTGAGATTTTGTAGGGTGCGCAGTGCACACCTTACTTTTTAAATAACTTGCATTACTGAGGTTTTGTAGGGTGCGCAGTGCGCACCTTACTTTTTAAATAACTACCTTCAGCATTCACAATCTCTCGAATTGTAGCCGCAAAAGACACGCAGGCCAACCAAAAATATAGCAAGGAAACTAAGCTAAAAAATCCGCCCCAAAATAGTTGCCCGGTACTCAGAAAAGCGCTAGCCGTGGCGCTGAATAAAAAAGCTGCTCCGTAAGTGCTGACACTGCCGGCAGAGGCGATCGCAACTTTGACAATTTGCCACCGCACCCGCAAACTTATAACAAGCATTAACCCCCCACCAAAAATCATTCCCGCTAACGCGGCTGTGGAATTATTATTAGTTGCTGTTCCGGCATAGAAAAACCCCAACAAAGCGCCTGATAAAACAGCAGAAATTGTTCCGGCAAATCTTGCCAATTTCGAGGTTTTTGGCTGTTTGCTGGCGATCGCACAAGCGCAGCCCGCAACACTCAAAACTCCGTACAGCAACAGCACGAACGACCAACCGCGAGACTCCGGTATTTGTCCTTGAGCGCCTAAAATCAGTCGAGTTAGCGCATCGCCGACGATTAGACAAGTTGCGATCGACACTGCACTCAAAATCGTAATTTGTTTGCGAGAAGTTGCGATTTTTTGCTCCATAAAATTTGCTCCGAGTTATTGCCAACTTCAAGTTTAAAATCTAAAATCGTCTTAGCCCCGATCGCACATCTCAAATCGCACATCTTAAAGCGTCTAATCCTATGAATCTGCCCAAGATTAAGCAACTTTTGCAAGTTCTCGGTTTGGGAATACTGCTCGCACCAATAGTAGCCTATAACATTCCCTACTTTTGGCGTCCGGCGCAAACAAATGCAACTCGATCGCTCTTTCCAGGAATAGTTTATCAAAAAGAGTTTCGATCGACTCCTCGCCCTGCTGTAATTCATATTGTTACAGTAGATTTAACAGCACCGGGAATTGGAATTTTTGTTACCCCCGGAACTCCGACGGCCGATTTGACAGAAACCAACGCGCGCACTGTTTCGGAATTTTTGCAAGAATTTAAATTGCAGCTAGCAGTTAACGGCAATTTCTTTTATCCCTGCATTGAAAAAGCACCTTGGGATTACTATCCGCGCACGGGCGATCGAGTAAATAATGTCGGACACGCGATTTCTCAAGGTAAAATTTATTCTCAACCAGATAGCAATTTTCCCGCTCTGTGTTTTGATGCTAAAAACCGCGCTACAATTATTGAAAATGGCTCTTGTCCTCAGGGAACTGTTTACGGAATTGCCGGAGATGTCGTACTGGTAAAAAATGGCAAACCTTTAGCGCAAAATCCGCAAGAAATTAACGAAGATAAACCTTATCCGCGCACGGTAGCGGCGATCGACAAAACGGGCAAAAAGTTGTGGTTGATTGTAGCAGATGGCAAGCAGCGGCTTTACAGCGAAGGGCTGAAGTTGAGCGAAATAACAGAGATTTCGCAGCAGTTGGGAGCCGATACAGTGCTGAATTTGGACGGCGGCGGATCGGTAACTTTGGCAGTTGCATCGCCTTCAGGAGCAACAGTTTTGAATGCGCCGATTCAAAATAAAATTCCGATGCAGGAACGTCCGATCGCCAATCATTTAGGCTTTTACGCGCGGGAGAATTAAACAGTTTGCGGTTGAAGAAACTCGCGTCTAATTTCATCTAAAACTTGGCGATCGCTCAGATCGCGATGCCACCAATGACTGCAACCATCTTGACAATCTTTGCTGTACCTGCGCGCATCAGCAATTCCTAATAAACTTACTAACAGAACAAAGGCTTTGAGATATTCTGATGGTGGCAATTTTAAAACCTTTGCCATTTGCTCTTTTAATCGTCCTTTGCTCAGCAAAACACAAGGGGTATAAGTTGGGCGAAGTTTCGATTTAGCAATAGCTAGGGAAACATCTTCCTCTCGCGCCCTTGCTTGGAGTGCCATATAGCACAGCCACTTTAATATCTCTTGCCTATCTTCAATTGGGAAGCTTAAAAACCAGTTTTTCGCATCTTCTTGGCTAATTAATTCTTGTTGAATTTGATTGAGTATAATGAAATCATCTAGATTCATTTTCCTGTCCTAAGTTTGCTTCAAATATAACGTGAGGTTCTCCTGGAATGAGGGGACCAGTAAAAATATCGATTCCAGTTTCTCTGCCTAAACTATTAATTTCGCCGCCAGTTACACCGCGAGGGACGGAACTGCGAGCAGAATGCCTCTGGCGAGAATTACCTAACATTATATAGTCCCAGTCAGAAGTTGGTGTACTTGTCCCGTTTGCTCTACTGCCAACAACGATTATGGTTTGTTTTGTGCGATCGGCTGCATTTTGCATTCTCCTGGCATCTTCTGGAGATATGCCTGCTTCTTGCCATGTTTTTACTCCTCTCATTTAATTAATATTAGCAGGGCAGCAGCCAAATTTTTTCGCATTTTTAGATGAGAAATTTAAGCAAGGTTGACAGTTGACAGTTGGCAGGAGCTAGAGTCCCCGTGCGGGTCTGACAGCATACAGGTTGACAGTTGACAGTTGTTCGGTAGTTCTCAGTTCTGAGTAGCGGATTGAGGCAAGTACGTTTTGAATTAAGAGATGTCTTTAACTCAAAACTCAAAATTTAAAACTCAAAACTATTTAAAATTCCCAATTACCAATTCCCAATTACCAATTCCCAATTACCTCTAACTAAATTGCCTCAACTTATCGATTAAACGATCGAAGTAAGGAGCTAATTTTTCTCGATCGCCCGCATCGATCCTACTTAAACTAGCAGATTTTATTCCTTCCAAACCCAACACCATCGCACGTAAAGGAACTTGCAATTCTTGATAGAGCAAATTCATGTAATGCAATCCTTCATCGCTGGTAAAATCGGGGCGATTTCCCGCAATTCCGTAGGTAATGCAGCGGAGAAAATGCCAAAAATCCCGCCAACAAGCCTCCGCCCTGGCTGGGGGATAAAGTTCGCCTCCCGGTTGAGCAATATTGGGAAATTGTGCTAGAACTTTTTCCCGCGATTCCGATACGATATCCGCCGCCAAATCGCGCAGCAACTGGGCTATTTTCACAAATTCCGCTTCTGATGCTGCAATTTTTAGCAAGTCTTCATCTTCTAGATAGCGGCCTGCGTCGTCAGCAGCTTGAAACAGTTGAATTTCTGCGGGAGAGTGCGAGTTTTCCCAGCCCGCAAAGCTGACAATTCGGGCTTTGGGGATTAATTTTTTAGCTTTTTCACTTAATTGCAAAGTCATAGAACTAGATCGATCGGTAATTATGCGGTTCGGGTACATTTAGAGTTTACCGCAATTGCGATCGCCTTCACGTACTTTATTGCGGCCGATACTAATCGAAAACCTGGTTTTAATTGGGTTGTAGAACAAAACTCGCACAGTAAGTTATATTTTTTTCTAGCATCAATGTTGTTTCAAGCTACCGTATTTTTACGGTTTTTAGTTCGATTCCAGCTAGCTCTGAATTAACAATAAGACTCGCGCCGCTGCATCGGATCTAGGGTTAGCCCGGAGCAGAAGGTAACAAACATGACAAAATTCGGGTTGGCCTGTGTCATGGAAAAATAGAATCAGACTAGATGAAAGTGTTAATCTATCTATAGACGTATTTTGCGATCTGTAGCAGAGCGTACAGCTAGTCTTTGAGTTTGAGTGGGGTGGGGACTGCGCGCTTTATCTCCCGCTCAACCGTCTATCTGTAAGTGTAATTGTAAATTTAGAGGAGGTTTGGATGCCAGTTTCACCTGCATATACGATCCGTTATACCCCGCACAAAGGTTGGCAAACCGTCATTTATAGGCTACAGATCCCAACTATTTCAAACACAGCAATACTCAAAATTCTTAAGTTAGAAAATTTTCCAAGTGCAGCGGTTGGCTGTGTCGAGCGCGAGTATCGAAGTCATCAATATTTAAACACTCCCGGCATTATCAAATGTTACAGTTTAAATTGTTTTTATGACCTTTCGCGAATGCTATTAGCAGACTTTGATGGCAGATCGATCGAACAAATACTCTCGATTTAAAACTGTCGATCGCGACTTTTACGAACGCGATCCTGTAACTAGCCAAACCGATAGGATAATTAAATCCTGAAGTTTCGCAGCAAATAGCTCAATTTGCTGCAAAATGAGGAAAAACAATCCCGGCGCTCTCTATTATAGTTCTGTGAAATTATGGAAAAATTGACTCACGAGTCTGATGGATTTAAACCGAGAAATACCGATTATTTTAATAATATGAAACAACCCGGAAACGATGGCAGGAGTCAGTTACAGCACGAATTCGATTTAGCAGAAGCCGAACGCTGTCGCAAGTTGGGTAAAATTTATGAAGCAATGGAATTGTACGATCGAGCAATTCAAGGTGCTGCCGCCAATGCTTGCATCCAAGCTGAATCATTTGCCAACGAACTAGCTGCTAAATTTTATCTAGAAATTGGTAAAAAAAAGATTGCTAAAGTATACGCGATCGAAGCTTATTTAGGTTATAATTCTTGCGGAGATACCGCCAAAGTTAAAGAATTAAAGAAAAATTATGCCGATCTGATTGTTGCTACCCAAATTAACGCAGATAATTCCGCACCAAAACTACCTGCAAATAGCAACAGTATCCCGCAGGCAGCAAATACCGCCAAAACAAACAGCAGTATTCTGGATTTAGTCGCAGTGATGAAAGCATCTGAAGCGATCCAAAGCGAAATTACTTCAGATAATTTATACCGCACTCTACTGCGCATCCTGCGAGAAAGTGCAGGCGCTCAAAAGGGCTGCTTGATTTTGAAAAAAGCCGATCGCCTATTTGTTGAAGCCATCGATCGCGGTCAAGATTTTGTAGAAGTAACCCAGCAATCTACATTAGTTGAAAGCAGCGAAGATTTGCCAATTTCTGCAATAGATTATGTAGCAAAAACTCAATACCCTCTAATTCTAGACAATCTCGATGCGGGAAATATTTATCAAACCGATCCTTACATTAAACGCCAGAAACCAAAGTCAGCACTGTGCGCTCCGATCTTTTATCAAAGTAACTTAATCGGCATCTTTTATCTCGAAAATAACTTAGCAACAAATAGTTTCACGATCGCCCGTTTGGAATTGCTCGCACTCCTCGCCTCCCAGGCGGCAATCGCCCTAGAAAATGCCCGTCTTTATGCTCGCGAGCAAGAGAGATCCCAGCAGTTGCAGCAACAAGAATCGCAGTACCGCAGTATTTTTGAAGCTGCAAATGACGGGATAGCAATCTGCAATTTGGAAACTTACAAATTTATCGATACTAACCTAGCGAACAGCCAAATGTACGGCTACTCGCGGGAGGAATGGTTGCAACTAGAACCGCAAAGATTCATCCATCCCGACTCGCTGCACTTGTTTGAAGAATTCATCAAAACTGTGAAATCAGGCAAGGATTTTTATTGCGAGGCAACGATCGTGCGTCAAGACGGTATGCTGTTAGATGTAGAGGTAAAAGGAACTCCATACACCTACAACAACAAACCCCACGCACTCTGCGTCGCGCGAGATATCAGCGAGCGCAAACTGGCAGAAAAAACTTTGCGGCAAAGCGAACAAAGATTCCGCAATTTGTTTGAAGCAACTCCCAAAATCGCCATCCAAGGATACGATCGCCACCGCCGAGTTATTGCTTGGAATCGCGCCAGCGAAATTCTCTACGGCTATACCCGCGAAGAAGCACTTGGCCAACAATTTGAAGACTTGATTGTTCCTCCCAAACTTCGAGCTAAAATCATTCAAGACATCGATATTTGGGTGAATAAGGGAATACCAATTCCCCCCGGCGAACTTGAGTTAATCCGCAAAGATGGTTCGAGAGTTAGCGTTTATTCCAGCCACATCATGCTAACAAATGCTGCGGGCGAATTAGAAATGTATAGCGTTGATATCGATTTAAGCGATCGCAAGCACACTGAAGATGCTTTGCGCCATTCGGAAACCCAACTTGCCAAGCAAAAACACACTCTGAAAGCAATTCTCAACGCGGCTCCGATTTGGATTTGGATGACTAATACGCATGGTAAGATGCAGTTTGTCAACAAAACATTCTGCCAAAATGTGGGAATTCCCGCCTGCAGTTTTATCGAAGCCGAACACTATCGAGAAATTTTGGGCGAAGAAATTGCTGCTAACTGCATGGCTTCAGATAGCGCCTGTTTAGCTCAGGAAACCCCGCATTTATCTGTGGAAATGCTGCCTTTTGCCGACGGTAAAATTCACAATGTAGAAGTTACTAAAGCACAAATTAAAGACTCGCAGGGGCAGACGATCGGGATTATCGGACTCGGAGTTGATGCTACAGAACGGGCGCAGGCCAGATTAATGCTGCAAGAAAAAAACCAGCATTTAGAACAAGCTTTGCAGGAACTTCAGCAAGCTCAAACTCAATTAATCCAAAACGAAAAAATGTCTGCCTTGGGCAATTTAGTCGCCGGAGTCGCCCACGAAATCAACAACCCGATCGGCTTCCTCAACGGCAGTATTAACAATATTTCCGAATACATTCAAGACATATTTTCGCATTTGGAATGCTATCAAACTTCCTATCCAGAGTCGCTGCCAGCAGTTCTAGACAGTGCCAATGAAATAGATTTGGAGTTCATAATTGAAGACTTGCCAAAAATATTTGACTCAATGAAACTGGCAGTCGATCGCATCCGCAATATCAGCACTAGCTTGCGTACCTTCTCTCGGGCCGATAGCGATCGCAAAGTTGCCTGCAACATCCACGAAGGGATTGACAGCACTTTGCTGATTTTGAAATACCGCCTCAAAGCTAACGAACAGCGCCCCGAGATTAAAATAATTAAAAAATACAGCGACCTGCCTTTGGTTGAGTGTTTTTCCGGGCAATTAAATCAAGTATTTATGAATATTTTAGCCAACGCGATCGATTCGATCGAAGAATCGAATCAGGGGCGGACTTTTGCCGAAATCAAAGCAAATCCTAACACGATTACCGTGACAACTGATGTCGGGGATGACAATCGAACTGTGGTAATTAAAATTAAAGATAGCGGTAAAGGAATGTCAGAAAAAGTAAAAGCGCGCATTTTTGAGCATTTATTTACCACGAAAGGAGTTGGCAAAGGAACGGGTTTGGGGCTGTCAATCAGCCGTCAAATTGTAGAAGAAACTCACGGCGGAAGTTTAACTTGTTATTCAGTATTGGGAGAAGGAACAGAATTTGCGATCGTTTTGCCTCTAACTACAAAATTATAAATATGAAGCAAGTGCGATCGATATCACCTTAAAAAGAGTTTTGAGATGAAAATTAAGAGTTAATAGTTGTCAACTGTCAACTGTCAGTGGAAGGAAGAAGGAAGAAGGAAGGAGAATAATAACTGTCAACTGTCAACTGTCAACTGTCAACTGTCAACTGCTTCAATATACTGACTGTCTAATAGAAAAGCACCTTTTTCAAAGCGGATACCCCAATAATTTCCGGGACGCCGATCGAGTATAATTCCTTCGGCACCAATTGCAATTACGCTGGCGGGGCGCAGCATCGGTTTCGGTTCGGCAGTTTTGACGTAGGGCGGCATTGCTACAACGCGCACTTTTTGACCGACAGTGAATTCTTTTTCCATAAGTTTTACTTGGATATTTGTCTCGCGATTTACTGGAAAACAGGTATAAAATCTATTTTAGATGCTTATCAGATTGATGTTCGATCGAGGCAATATTTGGTACAACTACAACAAGAAAAATTACGCAAGCATTTGCTCTTTTGTTTCTAAAAATTATTAAATAAAATCCCCAGGCATTGAAAAATACCTAGGGATTTATTTTTTTCACTTATTCAATCAACTTTTACGGCCGATCGAGCGTGACGCTACTTTCTGCCTTGAGAATGCGGAACCCGGGACTTGAACCCGGAAGGCTTGCACCACATGAACCTGAATCATGCGCGTCTACCAATTCCGCCAGTTCCGCATCAACCACGATTCACCAATATGCCGGATGTTTGCGGATTTGTCAAGTGTTTTGCGAAATTTAATTTTTAAGGCTTTCCAAATCCGGCAATTGTCGCTATTTAAGCGGTAGAGCGCGCCGCCAGCATTTTACCTCAGCTAGCGACTGCCTTCAAAACTAAAAATTTCCCATCTCAAATCTAAAATTGCCCGATCGCCTGTTAACTTTTCCTGACAAAATCGCAGATTTATTTAACATTTAATGCTAGTTTTTCCAGCTAATGCGTTAGCCCCGATCGCGAATTCCCTTCACGAACAAAACGCCCTAGCGTGATAGAATATTAAGTTGCTCTTTGCGGTGCCAGACGTTCAGCTCTTTGTTTCAAAAGCGAACTTTACGGTGAATTTCACCTAAACTCTGTTAACTTGCGTCTGTAGCATCTACCACATTTTAACTAAAATTATGACTGACTCAATTCGCTTCCTCATGTGCGCTCCCGACCACTACGATGTGGACTACGTGATTAACCCTTGGATGGAAGGTAACGTACACAAATCATCGCGCGATCGCGCAGTCGAACAGTGGGAAAAACTCTACCGCATTCTCAAAGATAACGCGATTGTAGACTTAGTACCACCCGAAAAAGGCTGGCCGGATATGGTATTCACAGCCAACGCAGGCTTAGTTTTAGGCGATACCTTCGTCCTCAGCCGTTTCTATCACAAAGAAAGGCAAGGCGAAGAACCGTATTTTAAAGCATGGTTTGCCAGCAAAGGTTTCACCGTTCACGAATTGCCGAAAGACTTGCCTTTTGAAGGTGCGGGGGATGCTTTGCTCGATCGCGAAGGCCGCTGGTTGTGGGCGGGATACGGCTTCCGTTCCGAACTCGACTCCCACCCGTTACTAGCAAAATGGCTGAACATTGAAGTGCTTTCACTGCGTTTAGTTGACGAACGTTTCTATCACTTAGATACTTGTTTTTGTCCGCTAAGTGGCGGCTATTTGCTCTACTATCCCGCCGCCTTTGATTCCTACTCCAACCGCTTAATTGAAATGCGAGTTGCGCCGGAAAAACGGATTGCGATCGAAGAAGCAGATGCTGCAAACTTTGCCTGCAACGCTGTCAATATTGACAAAATTGTGGTAATGAATAAAGTCAGCGATAGCTTGAAAAATCGCATCGCAGAAGCCGGGTTTAAAGTAATTGAAACGCCGCTGACTGAATTTCTCAAAGCCGGCGGTGCTGCTAAGTGCCTGACGCTGCGGGTAACAGAACCCGTGCGCGAAGAGCGATCGGCAAATGTGATGGTAGAAAGCCGCACAATTCGCATGGAAGGTCACTTGCTAGATGCAGGTTTAATCAGCCGCGCTTTGGACTTAATTGTCGAAAATGCCGGCAGTTTCCAAGTGCTCAACTTCAATCTCGGAGAACAGCGGCAAAGCACTTCTTCAGCAGAAGTTAAAGTTTCAGCCCCTTCCCACGATGTGATGGAAGAAATCATGGGGCTGTTAATTGACTTGGGTGCTGTGCCGCCGCCGCAAGAGGTTTGCGACGCTAAATTGGAGCCCGTACTGCAAGACGGCGTAGGGCCGGACGACTTCTACGTTACTACGATTTATCCGACAGAAGTGCGGGTAAATTGTGAGTGGGTTAAGGCGTTAAATCAGCGGATGGATGGTGCAGTTGCAATTACTGAAACTGACGGTAAAGTAACTGCAACTTGCAAATTACTGCGCGATTTAAAAGTAGGTGAAAAAGTCGTAGTCGATGTAGTCGGCATCCGCACCATCCGCAAAACCGAATCGCGGGAACAGCGCAATTCTCAAGAATTTAGCTTTATGTCCGGCAGCGTTTCTAGCGAGCGCCGCGTAGAATTGGTGGTGGAACAAGTAGCGTGGGAACTGCGCCAAATTCGCGATCGCGGCGGTAAAGTTGTAGTTACGGCCGGACCTGTTGTCATCCACACCGGCGGCGGCGAACATTTAGCGCATTTAATTCGCGAAGGTTACGTGCAAGCATTGTTAGGTGGCAATGCGATCGCCGTTCACGACATGGAACAATCTAGCATGGGAACTTCTTTAGGAGTTGACATGAAACGCGGCATTGCTGTGCGCGGCGGACACCGACACCACTTAAAAATGATTAACACCGTGCGGCGTTACGGGAGTATTGCAAAAACGGTTGCAGCAGGAGTAATTACTAGCGGTGTAATGTACGAGTGCGTGAAGCACAATATACCCTTTTCCCTAGCAGGTTCGATCCGCGATGACGGCCCTCTGCCCGACACGCAAATGGATTTAATTAAGGCTCAAGAAGAGTATACCGAACTGCTGCGCGGTGCGGATATGGTGTTAATGCTGTCGTCAATGTTGCACTCGATTGGTGTGGGAAATATGACGCCGGCGGGGGTGAAAATGGTCTGCGTTGACATCAATCCGGCGGTGGTGACAAAATTGAGCGATCGGGGTTCGATCGAGTCGATCGGAGTTGTTACTGATGTGGGATTGTTCCTCAGTTTGTTGGTGAATCAATTAAATAAATTGACCAGCCGCCATCACGCAACTCAAGCTGTGTAATTCAAACTCGCGCGCGCACTCCCAGAAACCGGGTTTAGCGAGTTTTGAGTTTTAAATTTTGAGTTTTGAGTTAAAGACTGTTCTTAATTCAAAACTCAAAACTCAAAACTGAGAACTTCCAAACAACTGTCAACTGTCACCTGTCAACTATCAACTGTCAACTGTCAACTGTCAACTGTCAACTGTCAAAAGATCCCGCACCCGATCGCTACAAAAATTGTTGGAGATTGCGAGCGGCTTCCTTGAGATTTTGAGTGGTAAATTTGGTTTGAGAAATGCCATTTGCTGTTTGCGTTGCTCCTCGATCGATCGTTTTCATTGCTTCGACAACTTGCTCGACTGCTAGGGCTTGCTGCTGTGCTGTGAGGGAAATTTGTTGAGTGCTAATTGCAATATTATTGATGGCATTTACTACATCGCTAAAAGCTTGAGCCGTGCTTTTTGTTAACTGCATTCCTTCTTGTGCGGTATGCGCGCCTTCGCTGGTTGCTGATACCGTAGAACCGATCGCGCTTTGAATATCAACTACTAGATTGTTGATTTTTTCTGCCGATTTTTTGCTGCGATCGGCTAAATGTCTGATTTCAGCGGCAATGACTGCAAAACCCCGCCCGTTTTCGCCGGCTCGGACTGCTTCTACTGCTGCATTAAGAGCTAGCATATTTGTTTGACTCGCCAATTCGCTGACTAAATCGGAAATATTGGCAATTTGATTTGTCTGTTCGTTTAAGTGCTGGATTTGAGAGGCGATGGCTTCCGATTGTTCTCTTAATACTTTCATTCCTTCCAGGGTGTGGCTGACTGTTTGGGTCCCTCCCCCAGCTAAATTTAATGCTTGCACTGCTGCTGCTGCTGCTGATTCTGCTTGTCGGGCCGTAGACTTGGAAGATGCTCCCAATTCGTCCATCGTAATTGTTGTTTGGTTGACTGCTGCTGCTTGCTGGCTGGTAGTGCTTTCTTGTTGCTCTACGGTAGCAACAATTTCACTGGAAGATTGGGCGATCGCAGCGACAGTCCGATCCATCATTTTCGCAATTCTGGAGGCGATTGCCAAACCGATAATTAGAGAACCCAGCACCGATAAAACCGTACTCAGGACGATCGCTTTTAGCAGCAATTGCGTCTCGTTTGCTTCAGCTTTTGAGGCTGCTGCTAAAAAGTTTTGCTCTTGGGCTACAATCTGTTCCTGGGCTTTTTCAATTTCTATTAGCCTGACTTGACTCGCGAGATTTTTTGCTTCTTTCAAGTTACCTTGTTTTAACAAGCCGATCGCTCGTCTGGAAATTCCATCGAACCGTTTTACTTCATTTCTAATCTTTTCAAATGCTTGTTTCTCCTGGACATTTTCGAGGTTATTTTCCAGTTCTGCTGCTGCTGTTTGATACAACTTCCATCCAGACTCATAGTTGCTCTCATAACTTCTATCTTCGGGAAAAAGTAAGTACCCCCTGAGATTTCGTACCATTTCGACATACCATTAGTTACATTCCCGGCACTAATAATAGTATGTTGAGCGCGTTTTACCTCTTTTGATAATCTTTCTTTATTAACCGCTCTTGCATAGAAAAATACTCCCATACCTATCAAACAAAAAATTGGGATCAGATATCCGATTAAAATAGAATTCTTGAGTTTTAACTTATAAAACATACTTGATTCCTTAATAGTGTTTTTGATAATTTTAAACTGCGTTTAGTTAAGTAAGATGGCTAAAAAAGAGGGCTAAAATCATCAAACCATAACTTGAACTGTAACGAACTATGTTATGGTATAATAGAGAAGGGAACGATCGAATTTTGGTGCCTCGCCACACAGTCTTTAGTTTGGCTTTTAGTTTGGCATTTAGTTGGGCAGGCGCGATCGCCTAGAGACCAAAGGTGCTAGTTCGATCGACCGAGTTTTACAAATGTTATTTTATGACCGTTTCCGGGCAAGATATTAACATAAAAAACTTTGACAAACTACCTCAAAACTGCTATGCCTAAAAAAAACTTCATCCCGTTCTTGCTGCTGTTAGCAGTGCTGTTCGTCATCTACGGTGACAGCTTGACTTTTCTCCCGCAACCTGTCAGGAATGTTAGCGTGGCAAGTAGAAAATTCATCGTCGGATTGTGGCCGAGTTGGCTGAGACCGAGGGATTTTAACGAGCAAAGAGAACGAGATATCGAACGACTGCAACAGCGTCCGAGTCCCGATCGATAGTTGACAGTTGACAGTTGACAGTTGACAGTTGACAATTATTAGTGCGATCGTCTGACAGCAAACAGTTGACAGTTGTCATCAAGAAAGAAGGCATCAGGAAGAGTTTGCAGTTGTTTGCGTTGGCGCAGCCTGCCGTCAGGCATAGCGACAGCCTCGGGTCAAATCGTGAACTTAACCGAACAAAAATTGCAATTTTAGATTTTAGATCGATCCTCAAATCTAAAATCTAAAATCTAGATTTACCCTCAAATCTAAATTTTAGATTTATCTAAAATCTAAAATCTAAAATCGCCTAGGCTTGCTTTTTCAGCCAGCTAAACATGGCGCGCAAATCTTTGCCGACTTCTTCAATAGGATGTTCTGCTTCTTGACGGCGCATGGAAGTAAATCCCGGTTTACCGGATTGATTTTCTAACACGAATTCCCGAGCAAATTGACCTGATTGAATTTCGCTGAGAATTTTGCGCATTTCGGCGCGGGTTTGGTCGGTAACGATGCGGGGACCGCGAGTTAAATCGCCGTATTCCGCCGTATTCGAGATGCTATCGCGCATTTTAGCGAGGCCTCCTTCTACGACTAAATCGACAATCAACTTAACTTCGTGGAGGCATTCAAAATAAGCTAATTCCGGTTGGTATCCTGCCGCAACTAAAGTCTCAAATCCGGCTTTAATTAAAGCGCTCAAACCGCCGCACAAAACTACTTGTTCGCCGAAAAGATCCGTTTCAGTTTCTTCGCGGAAAGTAGTTTCGAGAATGCCTGCTCTAGTGCCGCCGATACCTTTAGCATAAGCCATCGCCCGATCGCGCGCTTGACCGGAAGCATCTTGATAAATTGCAAACAAGCTGGGAACGCCTTCGCCTTGTTCGTAAGTCCGCCGCACTAAATGTCCGGGGCCTTTGGGCGCAACCATGACGACATCAACATCGGCGGGGGGCACGACTTGACCGAAATGAATGTTAAAACCGTGGGCAAAAGCCAGAACTTTTCCGGCGGTAAGATTCGGTTCGATTTGTTCTTTGTATACAATTTTTTGGACTTCATCTGGCAATAAAATCATGATGAAGTCGGCTGCTGCTGCTGCTTGGTCTACCGGGTGAACTGTTAAACCTGCTTCCGTGGCTTTGGCGGCGGATTTGCTACCGGGATACAAGCCGACAACGACATTCATGCCGCTGTCTTTGAGGTTGAGGGCGTGGGCGTGTCCTTGAGAACCGTAGCCGACGATCGCAATTGTTTTCTTGGCTAATAGGTCTAGGTTGGCGTCAGCGTCGTAGTACATACGGGCCATAGCGTCGATCTCCTGAGATGCAAATGTTGTGATTCCGTGCAAAACTTCGATTGTATCAAGATACGGCGATCTTTTTTTAGGAAAGAAGAAGGAAGAGGAACAGCGGATTTTGCAGTGGATGCAGCGGATGGGAGTTTAGCTGCGGATAATGTACTAGGAATAGCCGATGTTAGGAAGACCGAAGTTGGCACAGCATTCTCCATGTAGGGTGCGCACTGCGCACCTTACGGCTATCCATAGCGTGTCAAACTATTTTTTGCGTAATTCCTGCTGGTTAAGATTTAGGCTGCGCGAAATACATTACGATCGACCCGAGCTTTACTAGCGTCCTGTGCTGTTTCCCCATGAAAATCAAAGAAATACATCACGTAGCGATTATTTGCTCGAATTACGAAGTGTCAAAGAAATTTTATGTAGAAATCTTGGGATGCTCCATTATTAAAGAAACTTTTCGCAGCGATCGAAATTCTTACAAACTAGATTTGCGCGTGGGAAACGGGGCTGCGATCGAGCTTTTCTCCTTTCCCAACCCTCCTGACAGAGTTAACAATCCTGAAGCTTGCGGTTTGAGACATTTAGCTTTTGCAGTGGAGGATATAGAAGCATCAGTTAATTATTTAAAATCCCAAGAAGTAGCAGTAGAAGAAATTCGCCTTGACGAAATCACAGGAAAACGGTTTACATTTTTTAGAGATCCAGACAACTTACCGTTAGAAATCTATGAATTTTAGGAGGTATTAGGGTGGCTCAAATCGCTCCTCATCCGACAAAATTAAAATTTGAAGTTTGATGATTTCCGTAAAATTACGCAATTTAATAAAAAAATACGAGCTATAAAAGCTTGCGGGATCTGCATTATTCCTGATTGTGAACTTAGGGTGTCAATTGTTAGATTAGGTGAAAAGAGCTTTTCAATATAATATCTGTAAAAAAAATTAGGAGTCGGTTTTATTCAATGAAGAACCTTGAGGATGTTTTTACAATCAGCGATACGGACTCATTCTGCAAGCAAGCTGATACGCCCAATCGTTTCCAAGGTTTCTGTGTGGATGTTCCAGCATCGAGTCACGCTATCTCCCGCATCCAACAGTGTCAAAGTGAGGAAACACAATCCAACTATGGGAGTATCCATCAATGGTTTGAAGAGCAGGTCGATCGAACTCCGGATGCGATCGCCCTATCCTTTCAAGGCCAAGAATTAACCTACAATGCCTTAAACCAACGATCGAACCAGCTTGCCCATTATCTCAAATCGCTAGGGTTGCGATCGGGCGAACTGGTTGCGATCTCTACGAATCGCTGCATGGAAATGGTGATTTGTTTTTTGGGAGTGATGAAGGCTGGTGCGGCCTACGTGCCGATCGATCCGGCCTATCCCCACGAACGTCGAGCTTACAAATTACAAGATGCTAACGTGCGATTCATTTTGACTCAAAAGCATCTGGTTCCATTTTTGCCCAAACACAAAGCTAGCGTAATTTGTCCGGATGCAGACTGGCAAGACATAGGGCGATACAGCACTGAAAATCTGCCAATGCTGACACGGGAAGACGATGTGGCTTACGTTATCTACACATCTGGTTCGACAGGAAATCCCAAGGGTGTGGCGATCGTACATCGAGGCATGGTACACCACAGCAAGGCGATCGTCCAAGAGTTTGAGCTTCAGGCGGGCGATCGAGTCCTGCAATTCTCCAGCATGAGTTTTGACATCATCGTTGAGGAAGTTTTTCCATCCTTAGTCAGCGGTGCAACTATCGTATTGCGAACTGAAGAAAGTGTTAGTTCCACGCGCCAATTCCTAGAATTTATCAAGCAGGAACGAATTACTGTGCTGAACCTGCCGACAGCTTTTTGGCACGGACTCGTCAGCGGACTAGAATTGCTGCAGGTTCCCATGCCGCCCGATGTGAGATTGCTAATTGTGGGCGGAGAAAAAGCATCTCGGGCGATCTATGCTCGATGGCTGCAATCGATCGGTCAATACCCTCGTTGGCTTAATGCCTATGGACCTACTGAAACTACAGTAACAGCAACTATTTTTGACCCGATTGCTGAAGGCTACGATCCCAGCGAAGCAGACATTCCGATCGGGCGTCCCCTGCCGAACAGCCAAATTTATATTCTGGATGAGAACCTCAATCCCTTACCAGATGGCGAGATTGGGGAAATGTATATTGCAGGCCCCGGACTTGCTAGGGAATATCTCAACTTGCCAGAACGCACCGCCAGTAAGTTTATTGCTAATCCATTTAGCGATCGACCCGAGGCAAAACTTTACAGAACGGGGGATACTGCCCGCTATTTACCCAACGGAACCTTAGAGTTCATCGGTCGGATCGATTTTCAGGTAAAAATTCGAGGATTTCGGATCGAGTTGCTGGAGATCGAAAATTATTTGGAAAAGTATCCGGCCACGCAGAAAGCTATGGTTTTGGTGCGGGAAGATGTGCCCGGCGAAAAGCGTTTAGTGGCATATATCATTCCCAAGCACAGACAACAAATTGATGTGCCTGCGTTGCGCGGCTTCCTGCAAACAAAGCTACCAGAATATATGATTCCGGCAGCGGTTGTGGTGATGGAGAACTTTCCGATCACGCCTAATGGTAAGGTCGATCGCGCGGCATTTCCACCACCGCAGGTTGCCGATCTGGTTCAGGATCGCGAAGTTGTATTGCCTGTTGATGGACTAGAATCTCAACTCCTCAACATTTGGGAAAACCTACTTAATATTAAGCCGATCGGCACTACCGATAATTTCATGGATTTAGGCGGTACATCCTTGTTAGCTGCTCGCTTGGTTGACCAAATTGACCATAAATTTCAACAGAGCTTACCGCTATCTACTATTTTCACATCCCCAACAATCAAACAACTTGCCCAGATTTTACGTCAAACAAATATCCCCAAACAAAACCTTTCCCTCGTTGAAATTCAACCCCACGGTTCTAAGCCGCCGCTATTTCTGTTTGAAGGGGTTTCTATTTATCATCCGTTAATTCCATATTTGGGTCCGGACCAGCCGATCTATGGCTTAATTGCTCTACGTAAAGATGGGGTAAATGGTCCGGCGAACCAGATTGAGGAGATCGCATCCTATTACATCAATGAGCTAGTCAAGGTTCAACCAGAGGGTCCCTATTATTTAGGTGGTTTGTCCTTTGGGGGTATTGTTGCTTTTGAAGTAGCTCAACAATTGGCAGCTAGAGGACAGGAAACCAGGTTTGTGTTCATGTTTGATGCCATGTTGCCCTCTGCTTACAAGCCCGTATCCGTTTATCAGCGGCTGCGGTTCCATAGCAAAAAAGTCGCCAAACAGGGTCTAGGTTACATCATCAATCTCATTCTCGATCGCTCTACAAATGTTGTCGATCGAATCAATATTCTGATGCGCAAGATGGTATCGCGATACCGCAAGACTAAAGAAGTCAAACAGTCAACCTGCACCATTGAGTATTTGATGGTAAAGCAAATGATTGACGAGTCAGAACGAGCTTACGTGCCGAAACCTTATCATGGCAAGGTAGTTATGTTTCGAGCAATGGATGCTCAAGAGAGCGAAAGTGTCAACCTCGATGCCGATCTGGGATGGAAACCCTATGTCAAAGATGGCATGACCATTTATGATGTACCGGGCGACCATTTAGGTATTTTGCTGGAACCAAATGTAGGGGCGATCGGTAACAGAATGAAGCTTTTGCTGCAGGATTATTACGCAGCTAACGATCGCAAGCATCACATGAGTAATTGACCTGACGGGGTGACAACCCCGTCACAACCCCGATCGAATCAAAGACATAGCCCTCAAACCCCTCTGAAAAAATGGCAGTTTATTAGGTCTAGCTCTCATTAATTCAGCAACAATTTCTTGACAAAACT
>JAAUPF010000325.1 GCA_012034575.1 Richelia sp. CSU_2_1
AGAGTGGGAGAGTGGGAGAGTGGGAGAGGGGGAGAGTGGGAGAATTACTAACTGTCAACTGTCAACTGTCAACTGTCAACTGTCAACTGTCAACTGTCAACTGTCAACTGTCAACTTTTGATAAGTTTTTGAGCTTTAAGATTTTGCATCCGAGTCAATTGAGAGATAAAAAATTGTGATACCAGAGTTGGCTGTTCCGCATCCATAATTGCTCGCACCACGGCCACTCTTTCAGCACCAGCCCGCAATACTTCATCGAGGTTATTGATATCAATTCCCCGATCGCAAACCAAGGAATCGGCGATTTAGCCGCCGCGTGACGCACGTAATCCAGACCCGCCGCCGGTTTATTCGCCTTAGTAGGAGTCGGGTATACCGGACCCACTCCAATATAATCAGCACCCTCCTCAACGGCCCGCTGCATTTCCTGGGGATTTGTGGTAGAACGACCGATAATCTTTCCCGGACCGAGCAATTTGCGAGCTTCAACTACAGGCAAATCTTCCTGTCCCAAGTGTACGCCGTCGGCACCTGCTGCGATCGCCAAATCCACGCGATCGTTCACGATCAGCAAAGCTCCGTAACGGTGGCAAATTTCGCACAGTTTCCGCACCTTAGCCAGCTTAGCGCCATCAGCAGCAGTTTTGTCGCGGTACTGCACCAGGCCCAAACCTCCCTGCAAAGCAGCTTCCACCACCGCAAACAAGTTGTCTTTCGGCGAAGTTACGAGGTACAACTGCGATCGCAGTAGCTGTTCGTAGCGCCGGTAAGCCAGTAAATCGCTTTCGAGAGCGTAAACCCGATAGCGCATCTCTTTAAAAGCCTTTCCCATCTCGGGGTCGTAAATTTTGCCGTATTCTTCCAGTACCCGCAGCGCTTCTTCCACTCTAGAAAAATTTACCTGCAGTAGCTGTTGGATGCCAGAACGCTGCTCTTCTTGCGGGTGAGTCAATTCCGTTCCGGGATCGCCGGGGGTATCTCTGGCGGAGCGCAATTCCGGGGCGTGCCATCGGGCTAATTCCTGGCGCAGTTGCTTGCACTCATTTGCCAAATCAGCGCTGTTGAGGCCGAACCTGCACCATTCTTCAATAATTCTCAATCCTTCGCGCGATCGGTCTAGATTGGCATCTAAAATGCGGCAGAGGGCTGGCTGTGCGGGTAAAGTTCTGTTTTGTTTTTCGCTCATTTACCGATTTTCTCCAAAAGCATCTGCTTAAAATTTCTATATGCGGCAATCTGGGGCAAAACAGTCAGTTTGTCGTTTCTAAGCTAGCTGTTTTCCTTTGCGACAGCCAATCCCCGTTAACCGCGATCGATTCTACCAATCAATTTGCTGTTTTGGTAGGCGCTGGCAAGATGGCACTCGGGCGATCGTCCTCATTGTGGCAGCGAACTGATTTAATTTAGATAAATTTTTAAGGTTTTTGGAATTTTGCAAAAACACAGCATAATAGATCGATATTTGATTTCGAGTGGAATCGTTAAGCTGCCCGCCACATTTCGGAGGAGAGCTGTGAAATTAGCATACAGAAGATTGAGGGAGAAAAATCCCAATATGTCAGTGAACTTAAACTTAAATCGTCCCCACAAAACCGAGGGGACGAAATGCACTGCAATAGTGAAACACGAGAAGCCTTTGTCTGCCGGCGCGCCCTCGCAACAGACCAAATTTACAGGGAATACTTGGTTCGATCTGAGATCTTGCAGCAATGTCAATAAGGGGATTTTTCGTGGGGGAGGGCGGGTTTATTTAACCTGTCTGCAAGCTTTGAGGCTGTTGGTGAACCCGCCCCTACAGGTTATTGCGACTGGTGCAAGATCTCAGTTCGATCGCAGTTGCTGTTATTCCCTGATTTTGGTATTTGCCGCCGCAGGTTTGGGGGTAATACCCCTGTCAGTTAATGCCGTCGAGATTCGGGAAGCGCGATCGATCGCCCAAGCACAGCCCAGCAACATCAACATACTGTACGTCAGTTCATCCGGCGGCAGCGACTCGGGAGGAAATGGGAGCGATCGAGCTCCGTTCAAAACCCTAACCTACGCCTTGAGCGTAGCGCCCCCGAATACGGCAATCTTGCTAGCGCCCGGTACCTACAGCGCTCAAACCGGCGAAAAATTTCCCCTGATGCTTAAGCCCAACGTGACAGTGCAGGGAAATCCCGGCACGCGCGGTCAAAATATTGCGATTAAAGGCGGGGGATATTTTATCAGCCCGACTTGGGCGGGTCAAAATATTGCGATTTTAGGGGCTGACGGGGCGGGACTCAGCGGAGTGACGGTGACGAATCCGCACGATCGGGGTTACGGTTTGTGGATCGAATCGAGTTCTCCGACTGTAGTTAACAATACTTTTTCCGGCAGCACTCACGACGGAATTTCGGTAGTCGGCACTGGCAGGCCGACAATTAGCGGGAATCTGTTCTCGAAAAATGGAGCCAACGGTATCACGATTTTTAACAAATCCGAACCTTTCGTGCGGGAAAACGTGTTTGAAAACACTGGATTTGGCGTGAATGTGGCGCAGCAGGCTTCTCCGATGCTCGTCGGCAACAAGATTACTCGCAATAAGGATGGCGTAGTTGTGCAAGCAGAGGCGAAACCGGTGCTGCGCAACAATTATATAGAAAGGAACGAGCGGGACGGAATTGTGGCGATCTCCCAATCTCTGCCGGATTTGGGAACAGCGGGGGCACCGGGGGGCAATGTAATTCGCAACAACGGCCGCCACGATGTGAACAATGCGGCCAAAGGTCAGGTTATTCAAGCCTACGGCAATCAACTGGCGATCGACCGCACGGCGGGAAGGGTTGATGTAGCAGGAAATTTCAGTCCCGCGCCCTCAATGGGGGGAAGTGCTGCGCAGCTATCTGCAGATCGCCCTTCCAGTAGCGGCGATCCAGTGAGTGATCTGCCCGTTTACACTCCCGGACGCCTCACTCCAAGAACTCCCAACGTTCCGACTGCGCCGCCCCTGCCGATTACCAGACTGGCGGGAAACCAACAGACACCTGGCAACTCTGAGTTGAGGGCCCTGACTTCTGCTAGGAGTGCCAATCCTGAGTCGGCTGTTGGGTCGATCGCGATTCCCGTACCGACCCCGGAGTTTCGATCGTCGGTTTCAGAAATTCCCGATCGACCGAATTTTGAACCTAATTTTGACAGTTCGACTCCGGTAGTTTCTGAGGGATTGTTGCCTGTTCCGAGTTCTAGAATTCCTCTAGGAAGAGGCGGCTACGTACCTGTCGGTTTGGGGGGAAATTCTTTGTCTGATGATGGGGATAATTTGCCGTCGATCGATCGGTCGATCGCTTTGAGTTACCCCTATCAGGTAATAGTTGATACCAACAGTGCGGAAGATTTAGCCAAGGTGCGATCGATCGTTCCCGATGCTTTTCGCACTTTTATCGGCGGACGATCGGTGATGCAAGTCGGAGCTTTTAAAACGCGCGAAGAAGCTGATGAATTAATCCAAAGGCTCGCCGTTAACGATTTAAACGCTCGAATTGAAGAGAGAAAATAAGAAGAGTTGAGAGTTGAGAGTTGGGAATTGGGAATTGGGAATTGGGAATTCTCCCTCTCTCTCCCTTTCCCGAGCGAACAATCTAAAATCTAAAATCTAAAATCTAAAATCTAAAATCTAAAATCTAAAATCTAAAATCTAAAATCTAAAATTTCCCACTCTCCGCTACCATTACTACAAAAAAATTTTGAGGGCCTAGCAGATCGGCTGCAGGCCCTCAAAGGTTTGTAAATTAACTTGATTCAAGTAGGTTTTAGCTAAGCTGATGTGAGCTAACTACAACTAAAGGTGGACTTTTTTGCAACTTTTCTGTTCGGAGCTAGGTATTGGCGGAGCCTATTCAGACTTCTGTGTTTGACTGTCGGATCGCAACTTCAAGTTAATTACTTTCACTTCCAGAAAGCTTCCAGAACGCTTCCAGTTATTAACTAATTCCGATCGCATTGTCAACCCTTCTTTACCAATACACTGCGCGGTTCAGGCGTTGCCTGCGAACTAGAGCCGATAAGGACAAATACTCTAATTCCTATTTGTTTATCCAAGTTTTTTTGCTGCTTGGTTTTGCCCTTCATGTTTTTTAAGTTAACACAGCCAACTTGTTTGTCACCCTTTTCTTTACTAAACTTGACACTTTTTGACGGGCTGAAATACTTTCCCTATCGATTATTAATAATATTTAAAGTCAAACGGCTATGGAGCGTGCAGGTGCCGTCTGAAAGCAGAACTTAAGTAGAAATACTCTGACGATCGCGAACTGGGCGGACGCGAGGACACGCTTTCACGTTGAAGATCGCGTATCGATCGAGCTAACAGTAGCGACCTGTGTTGTATAGTTAGAATTTTCCCATTACCAAAAAGAGCGCTTTTTGTCAACCAAAATTACTGAATTGGCGCTCTAGGAATTGGCAGGATCGAGGCGATCGATCAATGCCGCCAGCACCACCATCGGCATTACGGGAATCAGGCAAATGAGAAACTGGTTGAAAGTCAGCGGTGCTGTATCAAATAAGACATTCATGGCACCCCACTGGCTGAAGAGAATTTGCAGGAAATGGTGCAAAGTATGCCAATGGCGATCGCGCCCCCTCTTTAATCGACGCTGCCCTACCCCTAAGTTTTGCCACAATCGCC
>JAAUPF010000326.1 GCA_012034575.1 Richelia sp. CSU_2_1
TGGGCGACGATATCTTCATAGGTACGGTTATCAATTTTTGGCGGTTGAATCGACATAATAATTAGCCCAAATAGAATGGATAAACCAAATTGAATCGGTTATTTGTCGTGCGAACTTGATAATTAACTTGAATCAGCAATCGATTTGGTTGGCCGGGATCGGGACTCGCATCGACATCCAATACATCGATGCGCGGTTCCCATTGAATTAACGCTTGACGCACTTCATCGATCGCGCTTCCGATCGTACCAGCGCTGTTATTTGCAAACACTAAATCGTGAATTCCGCAACCAAAATCGGGACGCATCAACCGTTCTCCCCGCGCGGTACTTAATATCGTCCAAATCGATTGGCGGACGCATTCTTCATACTGCGCCGTAACGATTCGATTGTTTTCTAATCTGACTGGGGATGTCCATCCCACTCCGAGAAAATTGCTATTCATTGGTAATTGGTAATTGGTAATTGGTAATTGGTAATTGGTAATTGGTAATTGGTAATTGGTAGGTTGGGTTGAGGAACGAAACCCAACACATTTACTTATTACTGTTGGGCGGAACGAAGTGGAGGGTTCGCTATCGCTCAACCCAACCTACTTTACATTCCTTTGACGCGCTGTTGAGTTATAACAATAGTTAATGGCGTACCTGTGGGCATACAAATTGCTTTGCTATCTTGTAATAAAACGGGTTGTCCCATTACTTTGACTCTAGTAGCAGCGCTTACCCACTGGGCGGTTACGCAAGGGCCTACATTGTTAGGGGGTGGGGGATTTGTACAGCCTGCGATCGCATAAGGAAAAGCTTGAGTCACCACAGGTTGACCCATTACTTTAACTCTAGGATTAGGAGAAGTGGGCTGCGCTTGTCCTTGATGTGCGCAATTTACCGTCGCACCAACGTGCAATAAAGTTCCTGGCATTATGTTACCTCCAAAGCGCCGTCATTAATTTTTACACCTGCCAAACATTTAATTCCCATTCCAGAGTTAGCCTCGATCTTGCAGTTGCCATTCGCTTGAATATCGCAGTTTTGTTTGGCTTGAATTTTAAGGTTGTTGCATTCGATCGCGATATCGCCTCCGCTGGTTTTGATGTTAATTTTGCCCTTAGCTTCGATGGTGAAATCTTTTTCAACTTTAATCGTAATGGAATTGTTTTTAGAGTCGATCGCGATCTCATTTTTCCCAGTCGAATCCTGAATGATAATTTTTTCGGCATCTTTCGTATCGTCCAAAATAATTTGATGACCGCTGCGAGATTTAATCAATCGCTTGTTATTTTTGCCATCGTCATTCGTTGCCGGCGGTTTATCCTTGCCGTTCCATAAACCCCCTAAGATGTAAGGGAAATTCACATCACCTTGGTCAAAAGCGACCAATACCTCATCGTCAACTTCCGGTAAAAAATAGATTCCCCTTTCCTTACCTGCCATCGGGGTCAACACTCTAGCCCAATAACTCTCATCCGTATCAGATATCCGAGGCAATTTCACTTTCACTCGCCCCAGTCCTTCTTCATCTTTAGTATTGGTAACTGTACCAATCGTCACGCCATAAAAGCGATCGTTTTCGTTGGATGGAGATAGCAAATCTAGTATTCTACCCGTCATTTATAACCTCCTGTACATTTGAAAAAAGCCAAAGAAACATCCAATTACCTGTTGCCTGTTGCCTGTTCCCTCCTGTTGCCTGTTGCCTGTTCCCTGTTCCCTATTCCCTGTTCCCTCCTATAAAATCCAAAATCAACTTGCATTTCTTTTCACCGAAAATTGAGTGCGATAACCTTGAGTTTTGCTGTAAGAATGAGTGACAGCCGTAACATAATAAGACCCGCTAAAGCGCTTGCCGATGCCAGTAATTTCGATCGCAGTACCGGGATGCAAATCTGTACGGCCCAAACAACTGCCATCGCCGGTGATATAGTTCAATGCCATTTCGTTGAACAGTTTTAAGGCGATTCGATCGGCTTCTGCTTGACTCGAAACCATGACATTCGCGATCGTATAACTTGACTTGCCAAATTCTTGGTCAGCCACCTTCGGCCCGCTAAGAGAACCTTTCATTTTAGTCGTTTCATTACCAACACCTGCCTTGCTAACAAACAACTCCTTCTTTTTGGGGTCCCAACCTCGCACTTCCACTTGTCCGACTTGATTCATCGTACTCAGTCGGGCAGAAAAGTCTAGCAAATCGTCTGCGCGGTTTAGTTTTAATACCTGACTGCTGGCATTTTGGGGCGGACGAAAATATAGCGTCTTCTGTTTAACTAACACTTCATACCCAATCCGTTTCGCCCGCTCTTGCAAAAAGTCCCAATCCGTTATATTCTTTTGCAAAACATGAGTTAATTTTTCTTTGCTATCCTCAACTTTAGCATCTAATCCCCGTTCCCTAGCAATTTGACTGGCAATTTCGCTGTCTTTCATTTCAACAAAACTGCGCCTTTGAGTTCCCCGCATCAAACGGTGACTGAGATCGTGACCTCGCACGGTCAAGGTGGGTAAAGCATCTTGGGAAAAGCTAGGTTCTAATCCGGTAATATCGCCAATAATTAAAGTTTCTAATTGGTCGTAACCCATTTGAATCTCAACCATATTGCCACAGTTAAATAATCGGTCATCTACCCACATCAGTTCGTTTTTCATTAAATTCCAAGCATTTAATTGAAGCGCAAACATCCCCGCACCTTCTAGGTCTTCCACTACGGTGATACTTAACAAATCGCCGCGCGCTTCACGTGACAGAGGGCTGTTGAAGATCGCAACTTCGATTTTAGGGTTTAGAACTTCAGAACCTTTGAGTTTAGGCATTTCGATTTTAGATTTTAGATTTTGGATTTTGAATTTTGGATTTAAGTTGGAGTCTCTCTGATTCTCCTTGCTAAAATTTATGACTTCCCTCTGTCTCCAAAGGGGAATGAAAAGGGAGTGGATTTTATCACAGTGGTGGAACCGTAAGGCGTTGACCGGGGGTAATTTGGCGCGGATTGTCGAGGCGATTGGCAGCCGCAATGACTCTCCAAAGTGCCGGATCGTTGTATTCTTCAGCAGCAATACTGGTCAATGTTTCTCCGCGCCGGACGATGCGAATTGGGTCGTCGATCGGGTTTTGCTCTTTTTGTTTGAATTCTGGCGGTATCCATTCTTCAAACGAGCAGTTTAGCTTAGCCCGCACTGGCGTTCCATCCGCTAGAAAACGAGTAAATGTTTTCGTTAGCTGCTTGAGAACTCCTTGAAATAAGACTGTATTGCGTCCCCATTTCAGTTTGCAGATAGGTGGTCTAGATGGATCGCCCAAACCACTCTTTTTTTCAGTGAGTTGATAAATTTTTCTGGTGTACTTTCTGACATCTTGGAGTCTGCTGCTTCCGAATGAGTCCAGTCCAATAATACTGCCAATCTCGATGCTACTTTTGCCTGCCTTCAACAAGCTAGTATCAAAAAATAATTCGACCGTTAAAGAGGCTGATGCGTCTGCTGGCTGGAGGCTATTGCCTTGACCCTGCCATCCCGTTTTAGTAATTGAAATTTGCTGGGGATTGAACAGGGCGACGATCGGTTCAGATTCGTCGAAAGTTGGGAATTTTTTTTCAACTATAATTTTCAGTTTTTCTAACTCCATGTTTTTCTTCCTCGGCGTTCGCTTTCGATAATTAACCGCTGCATTAATTTGCGTTCTACTTTGTCTGTTAATGCCTCCATGTCGATGGGAGTTTGGCTGTTAGGGCTATCTTGTCTGTTGGGCTGTTGTACGTTAGATTCTCCATCAGAGTGTATATTCGCAGAAACTTGTTTCGACAATCCGGTATTTCGATCGATCGCCCCTGTTTTCGATATTCCCGCAATGCCTACATTTTGCACTGCCAATTCTGCCTGTACCGATGCTGCATTTACGCGGGGAGTGGCAAAAACAAGAGGGGTTTTTAATCCTGACAAATCGATGGAATTTTGGCTGGGAGATTGGGAATTTTGGATTGTTTCAGGGATGGTTATTTTTATCGGTAATTTTGCCATTACTTTCCCTCCAGACTCCACGACACGAGGAAAGTCTGTGCCTGGGGAAATGAGGCGATCGCCCGCAAGTAAAGGTGCAGTTAAAGATTGCGATCGCCCCCGCACAATAGGTTTGGAACTTTGATGGTTTTCTCCTGATAAATCCTCCAATTTGCGATCGAAATCTCCCGCCTTGGTTTCCCAGGATAAATTTGACGGATTGAGATTTAAACTGGACTCGAATGTCGGTTTTTCAATTGGCTTTTCAATTGGCAAAGTAGTGGCGATCGAAGTTGGTTTGGGCGACAAAAGAGTGCGATCGCTTCCCGGCACAGATTTAGCCTGCACGACGGTTATCTGACTGCTAGGATTTACTGCCAAAAAATCTGGCGGGTTAGGCATCTCGCCTGCCAAATTATTGTTATTTTCTACCAGTCTATTTGTGCGATCGCTTTCCGTGGCAAATTTAGCCTGCACGACGGTTGTTTGACTGCTAGGATTTAGCGCCAAAAAATCTGGTTTAGGCATCTCGCCTGCCAAATTATTGTTGTTTTCCACCAGTCGATTCGCCCGATCGCTTCCCGGTACAAATTTCGCTTGCACGACGGTTGTTTGA
>JAAUPF010000079.1 GCA_012034575.1 Richelia sp. CSU_2_1
CCACCACACCAACAATATAAATGTACCGCGAATTTATGGGTAAAATGTTCATCTAAACAATCGCGGGGATAGGGCGGGTTTTTGAGATTGTTTGTGAAATTTGTAGATGGTTGGCGAACCCGCCCCTACAGGATTTGGGGATATTTTTGATAATTTAGCGTGTTGGCAACTGAATTTCGATACCTACCTTATTAGCCACATCGATCGCAGTATTCGCAAAATCAGTCATCCCTGCGATCGGAATCGCGATCGCAGTACCCGCAGCAATCAACGCAGTCAGACTCTTTTTTAACCTAGCTTTATTCCATTGATTTTCCGGTTTCTTGATTTCAGTTTCGATATCTTCAATATCGATAATTACGCCCTCGCGAATATCTTCAGGAAACTGCGAGGCGGTTTCGCGCATCGATGAAATTAGTTTCACCAATTCGGCAGTATTTGTGTTATAATTGTTTTGCACCGATTGATTGCCACTAACTGCCGCGCTGTTTGACGAACCGCCGATATTGCCGGAAAAATTAGCGCCTTGAAAAGCACCTTGAAAATTGTTGGTTTCTGAAGAGTTTTGAGTCATTTTTGCTTCTGCTTTATTAATAATCGGTCTGCTAACAGCTAGTTTAGCGATATCTACAAGGTCATCGTATTCTCTTCCGTATTTTTCATCGCCCCTTTGCCTCATGCGCCGAAGTTCGATCGACTCATACCCATCCAACAACGGCCGCAAATCCCAACTCTTTTTAAGTTTCCCCACACGAACCTTAGTCTCGCCCATCTCCTCCAATCCTAACAATTCCTCATAATCCAGCGGATCGGCATCGGGATAACCGGGAACGGGCACCCATTGAGTAATTTCCAGATTGGCAAAAGAATTGTGGATTTTGGCAAACGTATCGCGAATCAAACTCAGAAAAGAACGCCGCGTCGATTCCCGCCCGCTAACCGCAATAAAGATTTTTTCATCTTCCGGGTCAGATTTAATTCGGGCGATATTGTAGACTTCAGCGCCTTCTCGATACTCCAACATCACCCCCGTCCGCCAGTGAGTGCAGTTGTGGATTTTCTCGTGAGTGAGGACGATGAAGCGCGAGAGAATGCTGTCGGGGAGGATGCGGTAGTGATACTGAAATTCCAAAGTTTCGCCTGCAAGTTCGGTGTTTTGCGGTTCTTCTTTGGGCAAAATGCCGGGGATGAGGAAAGTTGGCGCGCCGCAATTGCCGATGGGGAAACAGAGTTGAAATTCTTCCATCAAGCTGGTGAGACAGTGGTAGCGGTGGCTGGGATATTTAGTTGAATCCAGGATGCGGCTGAGGTCGGCGTAGGTGAGAATGCCTTTGGTTTTGACTTTGAGTTCGTCATCGCTGAGGAGGGCATAGATACCTTCCGTCACCCAATGCGGATTGAGAATGTTGGTGGATTGCAGGATCGGGTGTTCGCGGAAGTTGAGGACAATGCCCAGGTTGTGCAGCAGTCCGATAAGTTGGGTTTGGTCGGTTTCTGCGAGGATATTTTCTGTAGCGCAGATGGTGGCGTATTCGCTGATGGTGATGAAATCTTTGTCGAGGTTTTCCAGGCGCTGTTTGACTTGAAACCAGCTTAGCGGCAAAAGGTCGTAGACTTCTTTGAGTTCGGAGATTTCGGCATGAATGGCATTGCGGAGTTCGTCGATTCCGGTTCCGCTTTGGCAGGAGGTTTCGAGGATGGCTTTGATGTTGGGATATTTGTCGCGCAAGGCTTTGCGGTTGATATCGAGGGGTTGTTCGTCGCACTTGTTGCCGATGATGATGACGGGGGATGCGTCGCCGAAGCTTTCGATCAGTTTCAGCCAGTATTCGAGGCGGTTTTCGTCTTCGCTGGTGCGGCAGTTGCAAACGAGGAGGTAGAGGCTGCGTTTGGTGAGGAAAAATTGGTGGGTGGCGTGGTAGATTTCTTGTCCGCCGAAGTCCCAGATGTTGAGTTTGACGTTTTTAGTGTTGACTGTAATTTGCCAGTTTGTGATGTTGAGTCCGTCGGTTTGGGGTTCGTTGGGGTTGTATTTGTTGTTGATTAGGCGGTTGATGAGGGAGGTTTTGCCGACGCTGCCTTGGCCGACTAGAAGGACTTTGGCTTCGTTGAGGGGGCGGACTTTGCCGCTGCGGAGTTTGCGGAGATAGTTGAAGATGGCGGCGGGAGTACCGGGATCTTCGTTGAAGTTGGCAGGCCCTAGAACTTCTGGAGAAATGGGCAGGGGATTGCCACGAAGGTCGAGTTTTTCAAGTTTTGGGAGGGTTTCTAAGCATTCGGGAATCTTTTCAATCTGATTTCTCAAGAGGTTAAGTTCTGTCAGATTGGAGAGTTGGGCGATCGCCTCTGGGATGACAGTAATCTCATTGTTACCGAGGTCAAGCTGTCTCAGATTGGAGAGTTGGGCGATCGCCTCTGGGATTACCGTAATCTCATTGTTACCTAGGTCAAGCTCTGTCAGATTCGACAGTTGGGCGATAGCTTCTGGGATTTGTGTTATCTGATTTTCCCAAAGGTAAAGGTGTGTCAGATTGGGCTGTTGAACTATCACATCTGAGATTTGTGTTATTTGATTGCCACCGAGGTCAAGTAGTGTCAGATTCAGTTGCCAGATAGCTTCTGGGATATGTGTTATCTGATTGAAACCTAAGTCAAGGCATTCAATATTAGAAAGTTGAGCGATCGCATCTGGGATGTGTGTTATCTGATTTCCCCTGAGCTTAAGCCACATCAGACTGGACATTTGGGTGAGTGCTTCCGGGATTTCTGTTATCTGATTGCTAAACAGGTCAAGATATATCAGGTTAGACAGTTTGCCGATCGCATCCGGGATTTCTGCAATCTGATTACCAACTAGGTGAATCTCTGTCAGGTTGGACAGGTGGCCGAGTATTTCGCAAAGCTTTGGTAACACTTCTAGGATATTTTCAATCTGATTAAAACTGATGTCAAGCTTTGTTAAATTTGGTAGTTTATTAATCGCATCTGGAATTTCTGTCAAACCAATACTGGTTAAATTTAAACTCTCTAATTGCTTCATTTCCAGCAGCAATTCTGGTATCTTTCCGAATGGATTGCAGCTAAGGTTAATCGAACGCAAATTTTTCAGCGTTCTCAATTCCTCTGGTAGTGAGGTCAATTGATTGGTAATCGGCTGCGGAGTCCATTTACCATCAACTCCTCTCCATCTATTTACCTTCCCCAACACCAAAGTCTCAAGCTGCGTGCACTTGCCAATCTCCGGCGGCAATTCCTCCAACCCCAACCCCGACAAATCCAATTCTGTCTGGCCTTCATCAGTCGCTTTGTCGATTAACCGCAACAACTCCTCTCGCGTCATGCCCTTTGTCTCTCGGTAGTCTTCGTTTTATTGTGACAGATTTTTTTGCTTGATGCGCGAGAGACGTAGGGATGAAGCATTTGGGCGACAATTCATATTGAAAATGCGATATCTTAATATCCAAATGCTTCATCCGGCCCAATGAGAGGGTTCCTGTGTGCGATCGAACTGTTGTTAACCTGTCGCGGGGTTTGGGTGAAGCATTTGGACATGAAATTATAAGTTGGGAAACAGATACAGTCGCCCAAATGCTTCACCCCTACATCTGGCTCGTTTATGCGGTTTTCTTCATTTTATTGTCACAGGAATTTTTGGCATTGAGACGAGAAACCGGATTTCTACGAGTTTTTGGTTGAGTGACGGGAAATATCGAGAGAAACCCGGTTTCTGAGATTTAAGCATGGGGCGAGAAACCCCTTGATGAGAAACAATTTAATAAACTGAAGTTCCCCCTGCCAAAAACTTGAAACTGTCTCACTGTGCGACTTCCTGTGCATTTTGGAGCCACAGTACATGGGTACAATCGTTGAAACGCATATGTAGCGGGGGTTTCATCCGATCGAGTGTTCGATCTGATCGTAAGGCAATTGCTTTGTGGTGGCAAGTCTTACATGGGTACGTATTTTCGAGTTCAAAAGCTGAAACAATAAGCAGTACAAGGGTTTTAACCCACGTGTCAGTATTTCTACGGGGGGAACTTCAGAATAAAAAAAGGAACAAAGTTTTTCCCTTGTTCCTTCTTTGATTATTTTTCAAACTGTCAATTTACAGTTTGACTTCAATATCCACACCGGCCGGCAAATCTAGTTTCATCAAAGCATCGATCGTCTTAGAAGAAGGCTGGTGAATGTCGATAATGCGGCGGTGCGTGCGAGTTTCAAAGTGTTCGCGAGAATCTTTGTCTACGTGGGGCGATCGCAGCAAGCAGTAAATGCGCCGTTTTGTAGGTAAGGGAATCGGTCCGATCGCAGTTGCAGCGGTGCGGTTTGCTGTGTCTACAATCTTTTCACAAGATGCGTCGAGAATCCGCCGATCGAAGGCTTTGAGACGGATGCGAATTTTTTGCTGTTGAATAGTTGCCATTGGATTTTCTTTAATTTTCCAGGTTCAGTTTATTTTTAGTCATTAGTTATTAGTCATTAGTTATTGAACGTTCGACCGCTAACCACTAACTACTAATATCATGTTTAGTTTCGATCCTAATTACCGTAGGGGCAGGTTCGCCATCATCTTCCATAACTAATAACTAATGACTGCTGACTAATGACTAATGACTAATGACTCATCACTAAAGAGCAGAAAAGCCTATTGACATTTGTCGGCTTTTCTGCTTTTTCTGCTGTTAGCGGAGTCCTACTTGAGGATTTTGGACACAACGCCAGCACCCACGGTGCGGCCGCCTTCGCGGATGGCGAAGCGCATACCTTGTTCAATCGCGATCGGGTGGATCAGCTCCACAGTCATCTTGATCCGGTCTCCCGGCATCACCATTTCGGCTTCCTTGCCGTCGTCAGTCGTGAACTGAGCGATCGTGCCGGTCACGTCGGTGGTGCGCACGTAGAATTGAGGGCGGTAGCCAGAGAAAAACGGAGTGTGACGGCCGCCTTCTTCCTTCTTCAGGATATACACTTCAGATTCAAACAAAGTGTGAGGGTTGATCGACTTGGGCTTAGCCAAAACCATGCCGCGTTCGATATCTTTCTTTTCAATCCCCCGCAGCAGCAAACCGACGTTATCGCCAGCGAGTCCTTCTTCCAGAACTTTTTGGAACATTTCTACACCGGTCACGGTGAGAGTGCGAGTGTCCTTAATTCCCACCAATTCCACGCTTTCGCCGACTTTGACCTTACCGCGTTCGATCCGGCCGGTAGCTACAGTACCCCGACCGGTAATCGAGAATACGTCTTCGACAGCCATCAAGAAAGGCTTGTCAATTTCGCGTTCCGGGGTAGGGATGTAAGCATCCACTTCTTCCATTAGCTTGTAAATCTTGTCAACCCAGGGATTGTCCCCCTTCTTAGTCGTGGGGTTGGCAATCATCGCTTCCAAAGCCTGCAATCCCGAACCAGTCACGATGGGAATGTCGTCGCCGGGAAAATCGTAAGAACTCAAAAGTTCGCGAACTTCCAGTTCCACCAATTCCAGCAATTCTGCGTCGTCTACCATGTCTTCCTTGTTCAAGAAGACCACCAAGCTGGGAACGCCAACCTGTTTGGCCAACAAGATGTGTTCGCGGGTTTGAGGCATCGGACCGTCTGCCGCTGACACTACTAGAATTGCGCCGTCCATTTGAGCGGCACCGGTGATCATGTTTTTCACGTAGTCAGCGTGTCCGGGGCAGTCAACGTGAGCGTAGTGGCGATCCGCAGTTTGGTATTCGACGTGAGCGGTATTTATGGTGATACCCCGCGCTTTTTCTTCAGGCGCAGCGTCAATTTCGTCGTACTTCTTAGCCTTTGCTTGACCTAGTGCAGAAAGAGTCATCGTAATTGCCGCGGTCAAGGTTGTTTTACCGTGGTCAACGTGACCGATCGTACCGATGTTTACGTGTGGTTTATTCCGTTCAAATTTTGCGCGTGCCATTCTCTATCTGTTCCTTAGTTTCTTTTAGCGATTTTAGATTGTAGACCGTAGACTTTAGATTTTGGATTTAATCCAAAATCCAAAATCTAAAACCTAAAATCCTTAGGCGTTCTCATTGTTCTTCGCGATGAGGCTTCGGCTGAGATTTGAGACCTTAAATTCCATCTAAAATTCAAAATCTCAAATCTCAAGATACTTCGGATTAGATTTTAGACCTTGGATTTAATCTAAAATCCAAAATCTCAAATCTAAAATCGTTAGTTGCCTTTGTTCTTCGCGATGATGGCTTCAGCCACGTTGCGCGGCACTTCTTCGTAATGGCTGAATTCCATTGTGAAGATGCCCCGACCTTGGGTTTTCGAGCGGATGTCAGTAGCGTAGCCGAACATTTCTGCGAGGGGTACCTTCACAGAAACCTTGGCAATTCCCTGTTCCGTCTCTTGACCCTCAATCTGTCCCCGACGGGAGTTGAGGTCGCCGATGACGTTCCCGATGAAATCTTCAGGAACCTCCACCTCTACCTTCATCATAGGCTCTAGCAGCACTGGCGACGCCTTCATCACGGCTTCTTTGATAGCCATCGATCCGGCGATTTTAAATGCCATTTCTGAAGAGTCTACGTCGTGGAAAGACCCGTCAACCATAGTAGCTTTGAGGTCGATCACGGGATATCCTGCCACGATACCCGATTCGCAGGCTTCTTTCATCCCCTGTTCTGCAGGGCCGATGTACTCTTTGGGTACAGTGCCGCCGACAATTTTGGAGACAAATTCAAAGCCAGTGCCGACTTCTCCCGGTTCGAGTTCGATCACGACGTGACCGTACTGACCTTTACCGCCACTTTGGCGGATAAATTTACCTTCAGCGCGGACGGCTTTGCGAATGGTTTCGCGGTAGGCTACCTGCGGCTGACCGACGTTGGCTTCTACTTTGAATTCCCGCAACATCCGGTCTACCAGGATTTCCAGGTGCAGTTCGCCCATGCCGGCGATCACTGTCTGGTTGGTTTCTGGGTCAACGTTGACTCTGAAGGTGGGGTCTTCTTCGGAGAGGGACTGGAGGGCTTTGGAAAGCTTCTCCATGTCTTGTTTGGTTTTCGGTTCGACGGCTACGGAGATGACCGGTTCTGGAATGAACAGCGACTCTAGAATCACTGGAGAACCTTCGTCGCAGAGGGTGTCACCGGTGAAGGTGTCTTTCAGCCCCAAAGCTGCTCCCAAGTCGCCGGCGCGCAGCTCATCTACTTCGATGCGATCGTCCGCTTTCAAAACAATCAGGCGGGAAATCCGCTCTTTTTTGTCTTTGGTGGAGTTGAGGACGTAGGTTCCTTTTTTGAGGATGCCGGAGTAGACGCGAACGAAAGTCAGGCGACCGTAAGGGTCTGCCATGATTTTGAACGCTAGGGCTGACAGGGGCGCGGTGTCATCTGCAAATCGCTCTGCTGTGTCGCCGTTAGGCAAGATTCCTTGAATTGGGGGAACTTCCAAGGGCGAGGGCAGGTAGTCGATCACTGCGTCTAACAAAAGCTGGACGCCTTTGTTTTTGAATGCCGAGCCGCAGAGCATGGGGACGATCGTGCCTTGGATCGTACCTTGGCGCAAAGCCGCCTGAATTTCTGCTTCTGTTAGCTCTTCGCCTTCAAGGTATTTCTCGGTGAGGGCGTCGTCGGTTTCGGCTACGGATTCGATCAGCTTGGTGCGGTATTCGGTAGCTAGATCTTGTACTTCCTCGGGGATTTCCACTTCCTCGATGTCCGTACCGATGTCGTTGGTGTAGATGTAGGCTTTCATTTGCACTAAATCTACAATTCCCTTGAAGTTTTCTTCGCTGCCGATCGGAATTTGGATGGGTACGGCATTCGCTCTCATCCGATCGCGGATTTGGCCGTAAACTTTGTAGAAGTTTGCGCCCATCCTGTCCATTTTGTTGACGAACACGATCCGGGGAACTTTGTATCTATCGGCTTGACGCCATACTGTTTCTGATTGCGGCTGCACTCCACCAACCGAGCAGAAGACTGCGATCACTCCGTCGAGCACTCGCATCGAGCGTTCTACTTCGATCGTGAAGTCTACGTGTCCGGGAGTGTCGATGATGTTGATTTTGTAATCTTTCCAACTGGCGGTGATAGCAGCGGCAGTAATTGTGATTCCCCGCTCCCGCTCTTGCGCCATCCAGTCGGTTACTGCTGTTCCTTCGTGCACTTCGCCAATTTTGTGCACCATGCCGGAATAGAACAGAATTCTTTCAGTTGTTGTTGTTTTGCCCGCGTCAATGTGGGCGGCGATGCCTATGTTGCGAGTTTTTTCTAGGGGGACGGTACGTGCCACAGCTACCTCCTTATGTTTGTGTTGCTGTTATAATACGAGTATACTACATAAAAACCCTGTTTTGCAGTCGAGATGACTGACAACATAAGTATATGGAGTCTGCTGTTACATTTTAATATTTTTTGCAAGATTTGTTCACAAAAATATTAAGGATGTCATGGGTCGAACCGATCGCAAATCTCGGTGAAAAACCCGAGCGATCGAAAATGGAAGAGGGGGAGAGGGTGAGAGTGGGAGAGAGGGAGATATTAGCGACCTAATCTAAAAAGGGGATATTACAGATTGATTTGATGAGACAGCTTTGAGTGCGAGGTTGTTAAGTCGGGACGTTTTTTGCGTCGCGCACCGCACTCAACACTCAAAACTTACAAACACTTCTATTTTTCACCTGCATTTTTCAATCGCAAGCTTCCCGCAATTTTCTCCGTTCGAGTTGGCTATTAGGATTGGGCTGGTGTCTGGATACCGCAAGCTTGCCCGATCGCTCCTAACTCAACAGTCAATTAATATCGATAGTGCGCGAAAGCTTTGTTAGCTTCTGCCATGCGGTGGGTTTCTTCCCGCTTGCGAATGGCGCTGCCGGTTTCGTTAGCTGCATCCATTAATTCGTTGGCTAGTTTTGCTGCCATTGATTTGCCGGATCTGGCTCTAGCAAAGCGGATCAGCCAGCGGAGGGCGAGGGTCGTACCGCGATCGGAACGCACTTCCATCGGCACTTGGTAGGTAGCGCCTCCCACCCGGCGGGCTTTGACTTCGACGAGGGGCGTGGCGTTTTTGACTGCTTTTTCAAACAAGTCCAGCGGTTCTGCACCCGTTCTTTCTTGAATGGTTTTCATGGCATCGTAGACGATGCTGGTAGCAACGGATTTTTTGCCGTGCTGCATGATCCGCCTGACCATCATGCTTACCAAACGGCTGTTGTAGACTGAATCTGGGGGAACTGGGCGTTTTTGAATAACTGTGCGGCGAGACATAGTTTTATCGGGATTTTAGATTTTGCATCAATGAAATTTAGGTTGTTGGAGAACTGCCGAGGCTCGCTTGGTAGTTAACTGCTTTTCGACCTCCAACTTTGTCCGGCACGATCGGATATAGAGGGGTTTTGCGGACACCTCAAACAAACACCTCAAACAAATATTTTGCCCGTTAAGAAGCTGCGAGCGATCGGGTAAGTTTTGCCTCGATCGCGTTACCAGACGCAGCTTTATTTTTTCTCTTTCGGGCGTTTGGCTCCGTACTTGGAACGGCCCTGTTTGCGGTCTTTCACTCCGGCCGTGTCTAATGTACCGCGAATGATGTGATATCTGACTCCCGGCAAATCTTTTACCCGGCCGCCCCGGATCATGACTACTGAGTGTTCTTGCAAGTTGTGACCGATACCGGGGATGTAGGCTGTCACTTCAAAACCAGAGGTGAGTCGCACCCGCGCCACCTTCCGCAGCGCTGAGTTCGGTTTTTTCGGGGTGGTCGTGTACACTCTGGTACAAACCCCGCGGCGCTGGGGGCAACTCTTGAGAGCTGGCGATTTGGTTTTTTTCTGCGTTTGTTCCCGTGCTGAACGAATGAGTTGCTGAATGGTGGGCATGAGTTACGGCATTTCTAGCTTTTTGCTGAATTATGATGGTTTAGCGGCATCCGCACTGAAAGTCCCTTCCCCTTTGCGGAGACGGGATTTCGTAAACTTTATGAAGGCGTGAGGATACCAGACTGCTACACAAAACTTGGCTCAACTTATTTAAGTCTCAACTTATTTAAGACTCAACTTATTTAAGTCTCACCATTCAATCAGAATTACTCCTGAAGGGTCTGTTTCCTGTTTCACCCAAGGGAGTAGGCTCCTTCTTGTCCGCAGGCGTTAATTCGGGTGTAGCCCACCCTAATTGAATTAATCCGATCCGACTCTATATTGTACACAACTCTGCTTGATTTGGCAAGGAATTTTGCTCGATCGGGCATAAAGTCGCGCCAAAAAGCCCGAATCACCGTAAGTTGTTGGCTCGATCGCATATTTTGGGGAGAGGAATTTCAACAGTGTCACGGGCTTATGTCACACTCAGCGGTCGATCGGCATCACATCAGATTCTGGGAAATTGCCACATTATAAAAATATACATTGAGTTGACTGCAAAAATGAGAACTGAAGTTTTGTTGCCTGAATATACGATCTCCGAACTGTACTTTAATATTTGGAAATCCGGCACGATCGATCGGACTCAATTTCACCAAATTCAATACGCAATTAACTCTCAAAGTTTAAAAAATTCAGACGAACGCAGAATAGTCAGCAGGCTGCTTTATGCAGTGCGCCGGGGATGGCTTTCCGTGATGGACTGAGCCACTGATGCCTAAAATCTGATGCCTAAAATCTAGAGTTAAGTTTATCTTAAGTCTCTCTTAAATTTATCTTAAGTAAGTTGAGAGGAATTGAAAACAAACTCATAACTTTTTCAAGGCGATCTAAACGCGAGGGGACAGGGTATGTTCAATTCTACTGAACTGCTGATCGAAGCTTTCATCGAACAACTTCAGAATGGCTACGCCCGCACCTACGGAGGGTACAAGTCAGATTATGCAGACATTATTTCCTGGGTAGGGGCAATGGCACTAGAAAATATAGCCAACAGCGACGCTCTTTACCACAATGTAGAACACGCCATTTGCATTACCTTAGTCGGTCAAGAAATCTTGAGGGGAAAACACATTCGCAAGGGCGGAGTCTCCTGCGAAAACTGGCTGCACTACATCATTTCTCTGTTGTGTCAAGACATCGGATATGTCAAAGGAGTTTGCCGGCAAGATAGAGTAGCAGAAGGTTTGTATGCTACCGGAAAAGATGGTATGAAAATTGCACTTTCTCCCGGTGCGACAGCCGCTAGCTTAGCTCCTTACCGCGTGGATAGAGCTAAACTGTTTATTAAGGAGCGATTTGGCAATCACAAGCTAATTAATGCTGAGGCGATCGAGCAAAATATAGAACAGACCCGTTTTTTTGTACTTGAAAACAACGGCGAAAATGCAGTTAACTATTCGAGTTTAGTGCGCGGTGCCGGATTGATAGGTCAACTCAGCAACCCTCAATATTTACAGAGAATAGGGGCGCTGTTTTACGAGTTAGAAGAAAGCGGTGCTGCCAACGTTTTAGGATACCGCCATCCGGGTGATTTGTTGCAAAGCTACTCCAAGTATTACTGGACTGGCATTTATCCGCATATCAGCGAATCTCTCGGCTATTTACAGTTGACGCAGGAAGGAAAACAAATAGTTGCGAGTTTGTACGCTAATGTGTTTCGGATGGAACATCAACCATGCAATTCAGAAGTTGCTTGAAATCAGTTGATAGTTGACAGTTGACAGTTGATAGTTGACAGTTAAAAATCAACTATCAACTAATTTCCTCCTGAGCTTCCGAATGATATTTCTCACACAACCAATTGCTCGGCAACAGAGAAGGCCATCCCTCCCGCAATGCTTCCAAACAGACAGCCCGAACGGTTAACTGACAATCTAGCATTTCTACGCCTGCCTTTTCTACTTGCTTGATGCCTATTTTTAAAATTGATTCGTCGCTAAATTCAAAAGTTTTGTGACACTGAATGCAAACTAGGTGATGGTGTTGGTGTAGTTCGGGCAAATTAAGTTCGTAATGTTTGTGACCTTCGGCCAATTCTAGTTCTCGTAAAACTCCTATTCTTGATAATAAATGCAGCGTTCTATAGACAGTAGATAAGCCTATCCTTTCCCCTTTCTTTTGCAATATATTATATAATTCTTCCGCACTCAAATGATTTCCTTGTCGTAAAGTTTGAAAAACATTCAAAATAGTTTCTCGCTGAGGGGTTAGGCGGCATCCCCTCTGATTTAGTTCGACCTTGAGTGAATTAGCGTTGTATAAAATCATATCAAACTTGTCCAATAGTTGTGATAAATCCCCCTGACTCGGGGGGAATTTACTAGCTTCCGATTCTGGTTGCTAAAGGCGGAACAGCAGAATTAGTTATGGGTTTCGCTGTATAAGCTTTGTGAACCCTAGAGCAGTGTTGCTGGCAAGAATTGGCAAAACAAGTTTTTGGTTCAAAGTCAGTACAGCCGATCGCATCTTCAGTACAAGCAACACAGGGTCGCACCGTACATTTAAGGCGGTAATCATTAGTAAAAAACTCGCAATCCGCACAGGGAATTTGGTGCAATCGCTGAAGTTGATGAACTCCTTCGCGCAATACGAACCCAATGCTTCCTAAAAATAGAAACATCAAAGTCCAGGTAAGGAAACAGCAAATAAAAACAGTCATAGACTAAGGTTCTCAAGGGTATCTACAAATCCGAAAGCAGTGCAAAATAGAGCCAGAAGAAAGTTTCTAGCTGCATAACATTCAACTCCGATCGAGGCGGGCGCGAGAAGCGTGCCAAATATGACCGCCAAGTGCCACTACACCTAATAAAAATTGAACATTTGTCAATCCAAGCCGATCGCTTCCGTAAAATTCCACAGGATAAACAATCGTGTTATATCCTACGAAAACACAGGAAACAAAAGCCATGAAAGCTAAACCTCCCAAACTGTAAGAAAGAAGAGCATCAGCATTAATAATTAAAAGCTGCTTCGCCCAAGGAAAAGGCTCAACGCGAAGGTGCCACACGCCACCTGCAATTAACATGGCACCAATCCAAATGTGACCGCCAATAACATCCTCTAAATTATTAACAGCAGCCATACCAAGAATTGTCCAGCCACCATTAGCAAAGCCAAACAGATAGCCGAAAATTGTTGCCGGATTCAAATTGGGATTAACAATCAGGCGAACATTATCGATCGCGCTGTCATAAATTCCCCCAAAATACATAGCTTTCAGAACTAATAGAAAAGCACCAATTCCCAAAACTACCAAGTGACTTCCCAAAATAAATCCCAGCTTTTTAGCATCATTCCACTCGTAGTGAAATAAAGGAGCAATCCCACCGCCATTGTGCAAAATTGCCGGACCGCGAAACACGTGAAAAAGACCGCCCGCACCCAAAACAGCCGATGCAACTAAATGCAAAATGCCGATCGCAAAATAAGGATAAGTATCAATTACCGCACCACCAGAACCAACACCCCAACCCAAAGTTGCTAAATGCGGCAGCAAAGTCAAATTTTGCTCGAACATCGGTACATTCGGTACAAAGCGAGTAACTTCCGAAATAGTAGTTGCTCCCGCCCAAAACACAATCAAACCCGCGTGAGCGACATGAGCTCCCAACAACCTACCAGACAAATCAGTCAAGCGGGCATTACCAACCCACCACTTAAAATTAGTTTCATCCTTGCCGAACTCATTAATGCTAGCAATTGTCACAGCTATTTCCCTCCTAAAAACCTACAGATAACCAACCCTTCATCATCCAATTCTTTCTCTCTCCAATTTCTCTTTCTCTGCGCCCTCTGCGCCCTCTGCGGTTAAAATAAAAAAAATCTCATTCACAACTCGACAAACACAATCTTTGTGCCGGGGCGGGCCCGGAGGCACCGCACCCACCAGAATTTACGACTCAGTTCCTACCGCATTCAAGGAACTTTCTACTTGCTTGAAATTAAAGCCGATCGCGCGCAAAGCGTGCCACAAATGACCTTGCAAGAAGAAGAAAGCTAAGAAGAAATGAGAATTAGCCAACCAGCAACGGGGAGTGTGCGCGCCTAAAGGTAAGACGACTGTATCTGCAAAATAAGGGCTAATACCGAGTTTTGTTTCCAACACTGGCCCGTAGAATTCAACCGGATAAGCCAAGGTATTAACCGCACAGAAATAAGCCGCTGTAAACCCTGCTAAAGCAATGCCACCTAGAGAGTAAGACAGAATAGCTTCTCCCGAAAAACTCAGCACTTTCTTCGCCCAAGGAAAAGGCTCTTTTACGATGTGCCAAATGCCACCGAGAATCAGCATAACGCCGACATAAATGTGACCGCCAACCAAATCTTCCAAATTATCAACACTAGCAAAATGAGTTTGATAGCCGTAGATAACTAACGGATCGAGAGTCGGACTTACAACAGTGCGGACTTCGTGAATTGTCGAGTCATATAAACCGCCCCAAAACATTGCTTTTGCTACCAACAGCAACGCGCCAGCACCCAAGAAAATCAGGTGGTGTCCTAGGATGAAACCGAGTTTTTTCGGGTCTTCCCATTCAAAGTGGAACTTGGCGGCGCGACCTGTAGCATCTTTCAAGTTTTTCGGCCCTTTAAAGGTGTGAAATAAAGCACCAGCGCCCAAGACAGCAGATGAAATCAGGTGCACCATTCCGACTACAAAATATGGATAGGTATCGACAATTTTGCCACCAGAGCCTACACCTAAACCGAGAGTTGCTAAGTGAGGGAGCAAAATTAAACCCTGTTCGCCCATCGGGATTGCTGGGTTGTAGCGAGAGATTTCAAACAGAGTAAATGCACCAGCCCAGAAAGTAATTAAAGCTGCTTGACCGACGTGAGCGGAAATGAAATATCCTGAAAGATTGGCAAACCGGGCATTGCCAGCCCACCAGTCATATTTAACGTTGGGATTGTCGTAAGTTTGCATCGTTTTTTGTTTCCTAGTTGTACTTAATTGGCGTGAAATAAATGGGAGGAATTCGTTCGTAGTGCGGACTTCAGTCCGCACTACAAACCGTTTTCAGTTGATAACCCCCCGGAAAATTGCATCGATTCCAGCAAAATTGTCTAGCAGTAAATAGGCAAGGAAAGCTCCGCTCGTACCGCCTAGCACAAAACCGCCCCGGAACAAACTCCAATCTTCAGAGGTTTTATGCCAATAGAAAACTTTCCCTGCTTCGACATTCTGATTCTCGTAAATCGAGAGGCCCATTGCCAAAATCAACACTAATGCCAGAGTTGCCAGCAATCCTGCTAGATTTGCCAAACCTGTTTCTTGCAAAGGTAGCAAGACAGCAAAAGCTCCTACTAGGAAATAGCCGTGAGCCAAGCTAACTTCCAATCCCCTGACTATGGGAGACAATCCCTTGCGGTAAATAGGCAAATTTCGCAAGAAAGTTACCGTTGCATCAGAAAAACTGACTGCTGTTGCCGCTGCGGGTTGAGCTTGAATCTCGCCAGAATTGACAACTTTGCTGGCAGTGGCCGTTACAAATTCGCCCGATCGAAAGTCAAATCCTGCCGCTTTTGTCCGAACGCGCAAGGCGTGCCAAATGTGACCGGACAGCGCCAAAATCGCTAAAACAAAGTGACTGGTTGCCAGCCAAGTCCGCGAAGAAACAACCGCTGCATCCGGGCCTGTTAAACCCACCGGGCCGTAGAAAACCTCGGGATAAACCGTGTCATTTACAGTCACGAAATAGGCAGCCAAAAAGCCCATGTAAGCCAGAGCGCCCAAGCTGTAAGAAAGGTAAGCTTCGCCCGACCAAAACAGCACTCGTTGGGCCCAAGCAAAAGGCTTAGTAAAGATATGCCAGAAACCGCCAAGAATGCAGAGCAAGCCAACATAAATGTGACCGCCGATAACATCTTCTAAGTTATCAACTGCTGCCATTCCTTCCGGGCCGCGCACTGGCAAAAGATAGCTGAAAATGCGACCGGGATTGAGTGTCGGTTCGCTAATTACCCGCACATCGGCGACATGGGGATCGTAAAGACCGCCCCAAAATACAGCTTTTGCTACTAACAACCAAGCACCTAAACCTAACAGCAATAGGTGAATGCCGATGATGGTTGTCATTTTGTCTTTGTCTTCCCAGTCGTAGCCGAAGGAACCAAAGAATGTATTGTTTTGCGGCAATACTTTCGGGCCGAGCAAGGAATGGTAAAGGCCGCCGGCACCGAGCACTGCGGAACTGATTAAATGTACGACTCCGATCGCAAAATAGGGATAGGTATCGACAATTTGACCGCCCTGTCCTACTCCTAAACCCAAACTTGCTAAGTGCGGCAGCAGGATTAAACCTTGGTCGTACATTGGCAACTCTGGGTTAAAATTCGACAGTTCAAACAGGGTCATTGCCCCTGCCCAAAGTACGATTAAACCTGCGTGAGCTACGTGCGCTCCTAAAATACGTCCTGAAAGTTCTGTGAAACGAGCGTTGCCAGCCCACCAGCCGTATTCGCTATTTGGCTTGTCGGGTTCTGGGATTAAATTCGGCTCTGCGATCGCTTGCATTTTTGCTTTCCTCTAGTTTCGATTAACTTGCTGCATCGGCTGCAATTTAGTTGCTCTCAGCGAGAACATCTCCACGCATCGGTTGCACGACTTCGCCTTGGCGGAAGTCAAATCCTGCCGCTCGCAAAGCGTGCCAAATATGCCCTTGCAGAATGAAGAAAGCGAGCCAAAAGTGAGCGTTGGCCAGCCAAGTTCGGGAAGTCAAAACTTCTCCGCTATCGAAATAAGGGAATTGTTGGATGCCGATGTTTAAGGCCGGACCGAAGAATTCAACAGGGAAAACTAAGGTGTTGACTGAGACAAAGTAGGCAGCAATAAAGCCCATTAAGGCTAATGCGCCGAGACTGTAGGAAAGGTAAGCTTCTGGCGACCAGACAAACAGTTTTTTTGCCCAAGGAAAAGGTTGCGTGCGAATGTGCCACAAACCGCCGGCAATGCAGAGGATTCCTACCCACATATGACCGCCGACAACATCTTCGAGGTTGTTAACCGAGGCTAGCCAGTTTTTGCCGCCAGCACCGAACAGGTAGCCGAAAATGATGGCGGGATTGAATGTGGGTTCCGAAATTACCCGCACTTGCCCGATCGTGGTATCATACAAACCATCGAAATACATAGCTTTGGCCACCAACAAAAAGGCACCGACACCCAGCAAAACTAGGTGGATGCCCAAGATGGTGGTCATTTTGTCTGCGTCTTCCCATTTGTAGCCGAAGAAAGGGGTTCTTTCTTCGAGGGTTTCTGGCCCTTTGAGGGAGTGGAAGATGCCGCCGAAGCCGAGAAAAGCCGAGCTAATCAGGTGAATCGCGCCAACGACAAAGTAGGGATAAGTATCGACTATTTTGCCTCCTGCACCGACGCCCCAGCCGAGTCTGGCTAGGTTGGGCAGCAGGATTAGCCCTTGTTCGTACATGGGCAATTCTGGGTTGAAGCGCGACAGCTCAAATAGGGTGTAGGCTCCCGCCCAGAGGACGATGAGGCCGGCGTGGGCGACGTGCGCTCCGAGCAAGCGACCGGAAAGGCTTGCTAGGCGGGCGTTGCCGGCCCACCAGGGAAAGGTTTCTCCTTCGGCTGGGAAGGATGTTTTTGCCATGCTTGTCACGGCGATTTACCTCTTGAGATTGATGTCACTTGAGTTTTAAGCTGTTGCAGCTTATTGAAATAAATAATCAACAATTTTCTGAGTTTCGTCAAGGCTTTTTGCTAATTATTTTCACTAATCTAGGTTAAGATATGTTGCGAGACAGCCTGAAACAGCTTGAAATAGTAGTTTTACTGGCGGAGTAGCATCGCTCTGCTAAATTTTTCGGATTGGTAAGAATTAGTAATTGGTAATAATTTCTACATTTATTGACAAAAAATTTTACTAAGGGTGCGATCGCGCTCTAGGAAAATTGCCACAAAAAAGCCTGAGAACGCTTGCTCTCAGGCTGTGCTGGGAAAGTGAGATCGAGTCTCACATCAAAAATTTCAATCGAAAATAACAAAGGTTCGTAGTGCGGACTTCAGTCCGCAGGCAGCGGACTGAAGTCCGCACTACGAACGACGAGATCTGACGCCGCTCAAGCAGAAGATTTGGTTTCCTCGGCGACTTGTTCGCTGCTGGGCAACTCCAGACAATAACCGGCCCCGTATACAGTCTTGATGTACCGAGGGTGGCGGGGATCGGGTTCCATCTTGGTTCTCAAATGTCGGATGTGCACGCGGATCGTTTCGATGTCGTCGTCGGGATCGTAGCCCCAAACTTCTTTGAGAATTTCGCTGGGGGATACAGTTTGACCGTGCCTTTGCAACAAGCAGTGCAGCAACTCGAACTCCAGGTGCGTGAGCTTGACTGTCTGAGAGTACCACACAGCTTCAAACCTTTCCGGCACCAGAGTCAGCGGGCCGTAGTTCAGGATTTCTGAGTGTTTGGCTGCTTGGGGAATTCGATCCGTGCGCCTCAGCAAGGCTCGAACTCGCGCTAGCATTTCTTCTACTTCAAACGGTTTGGTCAAGTAGTCGTCAGCGCCGGAGTTGAAGCCTTCTACTTTGTCTTGGGTTTGACTTAGGGCGGTCAACATCAAGATGGGAATGTCTGCTGTGCGATCGTCCCGGCGCAGGCGCTGACATACGGTGAATCCATCTACTCTCGGGAGCATGAGGTCTAGGACGATCAAATCTGGCAGCAGTTGTACGGCTAGTGCTTGACCTTTGATGCCGTCTTCAGCCTGGGTGACTTCGTAGCCGGCCATTTCTAGGTTAATGGCTACGAGTTCCGCGATCGCCGCGTCATCATCAATAACAAGTATCCGGGGCATCATTCTTTATCTCACCGCTAGCCAGAGGGCGGAGACTACTGCCTTCTGGGGGTTTTTGGTAGTTTTCTGGAGCAACTTTCTAATTTTAAGCTTCATTAAAGATTATAAGGTTCATTAAGAACTTTTTGAGCTTTGTTAAAGTTCTTGTACTAATTATAAGCGATTTCGAGCATATGAGAAAGCCCGATCGCCAAAAATTAGGCGCGGGGTGAGTTTTTTGGGCGATCGGGTTAAATATGCGATCGGCTGCGGGCGGGATTTTGCTGGTACGGCAGTTAAATCTGAGATTTGTGCACTACTACGGGCGTCCCCACGGCAGCCCAATTGAACAGCCATTTAGCGTGATTTACAGCTACATTCGTGCAGCCGTGAGTCACGGGATTGCCGAACAAATTGTGCCAGTAAGCGCCGTGAATTGCCATGCCTCCGTCGTAATACATTGTATAGGGAACGTCCGGCACGTCGTAATCATCCCCAGTCATCCTCGTTACGCGGTGTTTTGTTTGAATGGCAAAAGTTCCCGTGCGGGTAGGCGTCGATGGTTTGCCGCTGGAAATAGTCACTGCATAAACGGGTGTATTGCCTTCCCAAGCTATCAGCCTTTGTCTCGATAGATCGATTTCAATCCAGCGCTGGCTCGATTGCTGCAACTGCATGATTCGATTAGCAATTTTGTTGTGCTGCGGACTGGGAAATGCAGTTTTTGGACTGCATAATAAAGCAGTAAAAGCCAGGGTGCAACCGACAAAAAAAGTTCCCGCGCGGCGCAAATAAGTTGAGTTCATAATGTTTTGATTCCTCACACAAGGCGATTTGAGATCTGAGATTTTATATGGGAAATGGGGAGCTTGTTGATTCTACTATTTTAAATTATAGATTGTAGGGGAGAAACGCAATTTAACAAGTTGTTAACTTTTGAGATTAGAGAGTTGAAACAAGTAGGAGGTCGATCGGACTATTTTAGATGGTAGATTGCAGGCGGAAACAAGGACTTAACAAGTAGTTAACTTTTGAGCGAGAGTGCGGGCAATTTGAGAAACTGCTTCCCAATCTTGATTTTCTACTAAGTGTTTGGGAAATAAGTCTCCGGCTAAACCAACCGCGATCGCCCCAACGTCAATAAATAGTTTGGCATTTTCTACCGTTACCCCGCCAGTTGGAATTAAAGGGATGTGCCCCAAGGGCCCTTGCAAGCTTTTCAGATAAGCAGCACCTCCCAAACCGGATATCGGAAATACTTTCACGCAGGTAGCACCTGCTTGCCACGCCGTCATAATTTCCGTAGGAGTAAAAGCACCGGGGACGATCGGCACTTGGGCATCAATTGCTCTTTCGATCATTGTTACATCCGTGTGGGGAGCAAACAGGAATTGAGCACCGCAGTCGATCGCTTGGCCCAACTGTTCTAAATTTAATAAAGTGCCCGTGCCGATGCTAAAAGTAGGTAATTCGGAGCGGAGTTCGGCAATTAATTCGGCAGCTTGGTGGGTGTTCCAAGTAATTTCAATAAACTGGATTCCTCCGCTGGCTGCGGCTTTGGCCATCTGCCGGGCTAGTTCTTTTTCAGAGGAACGAATCACGGCGATCGCGCGGTATTTTTTTAGTAGCGTTAACCAAGGTTGATGATTCATACGATTTGATATTTTAGGTTTTAGATTGGGAACGATCGCCCCTTTGGAAGTTTGATTATTCTGACTCGCATATAATTTTAGTAACTGATGGAAAAGGGTGAGCTGAGTGTCTGATTATATCGCTTCCGGTAGGATTGGAATGATTTTTTTAACCGCAGAGAACGCAGAGGGCGCAGAGAGAGAGAAGAGAGATGAATACAGGAGGATGCAACCGGATTTGGTATTATTTGGTCATTTTTGCTCGCCCGGCGTGAAAAAGAACTGGTTTTCTGATGGTTATACGACCGGACATGACATAACCAACAAAAAAATCGGGGCGATTCCAGACAATCCCAGAATCACCCCAATTACCAATTTCAAACTTTAGATTAAATCTAAAATCCAAAATCTAAAATCCAAAATCTATCAGGCGATCGTCGCCATTTTGACATCGCTAGTGGCTAACAAATTTTGCAATTCATCCGCATCCACAGTCTCTTTTTCTACTAGCATATCTGCCAAAGTATCGAGGACGTGGCGGTTGCCAACCAGTACATCTTTTGCGCGACGGTAAGCTTGTTCTACCAACAAACGCACTTCATCGTCGATCGTCGCTGCGGTTTCTTCGGAAAAGTCGCGTTCCGCCATGATATCGCGGCCCATGAACATATTTCCTTGCTGGCGGCCGAGGGCTACAGGGCCGAGTCGATCGCTCATCCCGAAACGAGTTACCATTGGCGGGCGACTCTGGCTACTTGCTGCAAGTCGTTGGAAGCACCGGTGGTTACTTCTTCCTCGCCGAAGACAATTTCTTCAGCAATCCGGCCGCCCAAAGCTACCGCCATTTGATTTTGCAGGTAGGAACGAGAATACAAGCCGGAATCCATCCGGTCTTCGCTGGGGGTGAACCAAGTCAAACCGCCAGCCCGGCCGCGGGGGATGATGCTAATTTTTTGTACCGGATCGTAGTCGGGCATTAAGGCTCCGACCAAAGCGTGACCGGCTTCGTGGTAGGCTACTAAGGTTTTGCGTTTTTCGCTCATCACCCGGTCTTTCTTTTCCGGGCCGGCGAGCACGCGATCGATCGCGTCGTTGACTTCATCCATCGAAACTTCGGTTAAGTTGCGGCGGGCGGCCAAAATTGCAGCTTCGTTCAGCAGGTTGGACAAATCCGCACCGGTAAAACCGGGAGTCCGGCGGGCGATTTTTCCAAATCCACATCCTTCGACAAGGTTTTGCCACGGGCGTGGACGTTGAGAATTTCCAAGCGGCCTGCGAAATCGGGTCTATCGACCACAACTTGGCGATCGAACCTGCCGGGGCGCAGCAATGCAGCGTCAAGCACGTCGGGGCGGTTGGTAGCAGCAATAATAATGATGCCGGTATTGCCCTCGAAACCGTCCATTTCTGTCAGCAACTGGTTGAGGGTTTGTTCCCGTTCGTCGTTACCGCCGCCTAAACCGGCACCCCGCTGGCGGCCTACCGCGTCAATTTCATCGATAAATACGATGCAAGGAGCGTTAGATTTGGCTTGTTCAAACAAATCGCGGACGCGGGAAGCACCCACACCAACGAACATTTCCACGAATTCCGAACCGGAAATCGAGAAGAAAGGTACGCCTGCTTCTCCAGCAACTGCTTTCGCCAACAAAGTTTTACCGGTTCCGGGAGGGCCGACTAACAGTACGCCTTTCGGAATTTTGGCACCGACTGCGGTGAAGCGATCGGCATTTTTCAGGAAGTCTACAACTTCGGTGAGTTCCAACTTGGCTTGTTCGATGCCGGCCACATCGGTGAAAGTCACCTGAGTTTGCGGTTCCATTTGAACTCTAGCTTTCGATTTGCCGAAGTTCATGGCTTGGTTGCCGGGGCCGTTTTGGGCGCGCCGCACCAAGAAAAACAGTCCTACCAACAGCAAAATCGGGAAGAACAGGCTGCTGAGGGCTTTCACCCAGAAGCCTTCGTCACTTTGGGGCAGAACTGAGATGTCTACGTTGTTTTTGGTCAGAATTTCGATCAGTTCGGGGTCGTTGGGCAAGTTGACGATCACCTTGCTGCCGTCTTGGGCAGTTACCAAGGCTTTGCTGCGATCGGAACTGATATTGATTTTGTCTACTCTATTGCTTTCGACTTCTTGAATGAATTGACTGTACTTCCAGACTTCGCGGCTGGGGGGCTGTTTGTCAAAAAATGCGGTTGCTAAGGCAATCACTACAATCGCCAGCAGTGCGTACAGGCCAGCGTTTCTCCACCGTTTATTCACCGAGGTCGATCCTCCTATTCTTTAGTCCCTGTTGTGGGATTTTTTAATTATGTTCATCAATCTTAACGTTATTGTAACAGATTTGCGTGCAGTGAGGAATCCCGATCGGGCGATCGGGGGATTTTAGATTGGCGATTGAGGATTGGCGATTGAGGATTGGGGATTGACCTTGCGGTCGATCGAGCGCAACAAGTAAGGTTCGTAGTGAGGACTTCAGTTCGCTGCGATCGCTTGCATACCATATACAATGATTATTGTCAAGACTTGGGAAGTGCCGATCGCGGGCTGTTTGCAGATCGCAGAGCGATCGTCAGTTAAGCTGGTAGGAACCAAAAAGTGAGGCGACGATCGGAATTACATATTGGGAATTACACATATAGCCTTTCATCGATCGACTCTCAATCGATCGCTCTTCGGGGACGCTCGCACTGACGATCGATCGCTCTTCGGGGACGCTCGCACTACAACTGTCAACTGTCAACTGTCAACTATCAACTATCAACTATATGCAAGATACTTTTATTTTCAACGGTCAACAGCTCTCTTACAATCGGTTCGCTCACAACAACAATCCTCCCTCAGAAAGAGCGGTAGAAATTCCGATCGCCTGCAACTTTATCGCTCGATTGCCGGATAAAACGAAGCTGCTGGAAGTTGGCAACGTACTGCAATATTACCCCGAACTTATCCCAGCAGGTGCGGAAATTCAAGCTCGAAGAATTATCGACAAATACGAAACTGCTGCAGGAGTTGAACAAGTCGATCTTATGGATCTCGATCCTGAAGAAAAATATAGCGGGATAATTTGCGTTTCGACAGTAGAACATATCGGACAAGGAATCGATCCGAATCAATCCTACGGCGACAAGCTTGAAAAAAACGATTGGCAAGGGCCTTTAAGGGCGATCGCCAAAATTTACGATTTGCTGTCGGATAACGGCCAAGCTTTAATTACAGTGCCTTTCGGCAGATATCTCGAAAGGGGTTGGTATGTTCAGTTCAGTCAAGATTATTTGAATCTGTTATTCGAGCATTATGGAATTCCGAAAAAAGCGATAAATTTCAGATATTTAAAATTAGTTAAGGTTGAGGAAAAACAGCCGCAACCTTCTGTGTGGGTGCAAGCAAATCCTCAAGAACTTGTTAGTGCAGAATACAACAAACCGTTTCATTTTGCAAATGCGATCGCAGTTCTAGATATTACCAAAATTCCGGGAACGCGATCGGCACTAACTCAACATCCGCCAGTATTTAAAAGAATTACCAGCAAACTGTGTGCCCAGCGAGATTTTCAGACAGATTACTATCAATATTGGATTGACAAACTCAAAGCCCCCGAAAAGATTCACCGCAAATATTGGGAGTGGGTAGTGATGTCTCAAGCTTTGCAGGAAAGAGGGTTTCTCAAACCAGGAAAAAAAGGTTTGGGTTTTGCTGTGGGTAACGAACCTTTACCTTCAGCTTTCGCGTCTTTCGGGTGTGAAATTGTCGGCACAGATCAAAATTACGACATTCCTGAAGCTAAGGAAAATTGGGGTACTACCGACCAACTTTGTCGCGGCAAACAAGCCCTTAACGAACAAGGAATTTGCCCGCCAGAAAGTTTTGAAAAACTTGTCAGCTACCGCGACGTTGATATGAATAACATCCCGGTGGATTTAAAGCAAGGTCAATTTGATTTTATTTGGTCTTCCTGCGCTTTTGAACACATAGGTTCGATCGCGCACGGACTCAGATTTGTCAAAGAATCTCTCAAATGTTTAAAACCGGGAGGAATTGCCGTTCATACAACTGAGTTTAACTGTTCTTCTAATACAGGAACCATCAACGAACAGAATTTAGTATTCTTCAGAAAACAAGATATCGATCGTTTAATCGGCGAACTTGCAGCGGAAGGATATCGAGTAGAACCGCCCGATTATTGGAGGGGCGACAGCAAATACGATTTGATGCCGCTGACTGATTTTAGCCAGCCGTGGGTACCGCACCTCAAAATTAAAATGGGCGGTTACGTGGCAACTTCTTTGCTGTTAATCGTCCATAAGCCGCAGGAATTACAGGTAGAAACTTACCCGCCCGTTGGTGGTTTTGGGGAAAAACAGCAGGAGTTAATTAAGATTTTTTATGATATATCCGTACTGGGTTACGGACACTACGAATCGCGATCGCGCACTGGTGTTGCTAGAGTTATCGAAAACATTGCCTCGGGTTTAATTGCTTCGCAACAGTTTGATTTATCTTTCTGTGCGACGCATTCTTGGTACGCGGTGAATACTTGTTTGGATTACTTGGAATCTATGCCGGAATTTCGAGGCATACCCTTAGCGCATTCCAGCTTTTTCAACAGATTCCAAAATCAAATTAGCGAACTTTATCGGATGTTGGAAAAGCGCGAAAAACTCGATATCCAACCCAGCGAAGCAGCACAGTACAAACTGTTAGCTGATAGTTTAAAACCTTACCTGTCAAATGCGCTGGCAATCGCGCAACAATACAGCAGTTCGATCGACCCAGAACGCTTGAGCGAAGCCGATATTTTTCACGCGACATTTTACCACATTTCACATCAGGCAAAAACTTCCAAAAACCTGAAAAACTTTGCTACGGTTTACGATTTAATTCCGATTATTTTGTCGCAGTTCTTCATCGGTAAAAATGATGCAGACTATCAGAGAATGCACGCCACATTAAATAGCTTAACTGCGGAAGATTACATTCTCTGCATATCCGAGGCTACTAAAAATGACTTGTTAAATTACGTCAAACTCGATCCGGCAAAAGTATTCGTGACCTATTTGGCGGCCAATCCAGCATTATTTTACCGCTGTGAAGATGCAAGCGCGATCGAACTTGTCAGAAAAAAATATCGCATTCCTGAAGCGCCGTATATTTTGGGCGTCAGCACTTTAGAACCGCGCAAAAACATCGAGCACGTTATCCGCTGTTTCGCCAAAGTCGTGCAGCAACAAGGTATTAAAGACCTTAACTTAGTTTTAGTCGGCGCTAAAGGTTGGGAATACGAGAAAATCTATCGAGAAATTGTCAACTTCGGTTTGTCAAAAGAGCGTATTATTATTACTGGCTATGTGGCCGATGAAGATTTAGCACCGCTTTACAGTGGCGCGATGGTTTTTGTCTACCCGTCGCTGTATGAAGGTTTTGGTTTGCCGCCTTTAGAAGCAATGCAGTGCGGCACTCCAGTGATTACCTCGAATAATTCATCGCTTCCTGAAGTAGTAGGGGATGCGGGAATTATGCTCGATCCCAAAGATGCTGATGGGCTTTGCCACAGCATCCTCAAGATGTACAATAGTCCTAGTTGGCGGCAGGAAATGTCCTTAAAATCTCTGGCACAAGCGAAAAAGTTTAGCTGGGAAAGATGCACTCAGGAAACAATTGCAGCTTATAAAAAAGCTTTGTATGGTTAATTGTTAACCGCAGATTGATGCGAATAAACGCAGATGAACGCAGATAATTGCCATAATTCTCAATAGACTATCAACTCTCAACTATCAACTCTCAACTCTCAACACTCAACTCTCAACCTATGTCAAAAGAGCATCCAATAAAAGTGATTTACGATGTTTCTGTTCTCGGACAGGGACACTTGCACAAGCGGGCGAGAACTGGAATTTTTCGAGTAGTTGAAAGTATTGCAGAAAATTTGGCAACCTCGAAAGAATGCGATTTATTATTTTGCGTCAGCCAGTACCTGCATTTGCTAGATGCGAGTTTGGATTATCTCGAAACCAACCCGAAACTATCGGAAATTGCGCTGCTGCATTCGAGCTTTACCAGGCTTTTTTACAAGCGATCGATCGATGCTTATAATATGCTTGAATTGCAAATTCAAGCTAATGAATCTGGCAATGCAGTTGCGGATAAAAATGTTTTTAATCACCTGAAAAACAATTTAGAAAACATTCTGAAAATTACTGGCGGTTATGTTAGCCCTGTAGACTCAGATAATTTGGAAGCAGCAGATATTTTTCACTCGCCCTACGATGAAATTCCCGCTGCGGCACAGCAAGTGAATAAACTTCAGAAATTTTTGACTATCTATGATTTAATTCCGGTTTTATACCCGCAATTTTTGCTAAGCGAACAGATTCCTTTACTTTACAAAAAAACCTTAGCAAGCATTTCTCAAAAAGATTGGGTGATTTGCATCTCGCATTCCACTAAAAACGACCTGTGCAACTATCTAAATATCGATCCTGCCCGAGTTTTTGTTACTCACTTAGCTGCGGAACCGAGTATATTTTATCCTTGCACCGATGCCGAGACAATTGCCGCGACTTGCAGTAAATATGGCATTCGCGATGCGGCTTATATTTTGAGTTTGGGGACGCTGGAACCTCGAAAAAATATTGACCACGTAATTCGCTGTTTTGCCCGACTGATTCAGGAACAAAATATCAAAGATTTGTATCTAGTGTTAGTGGGGACTCCGGGCTGGAAATACGACAAAATTATGGAAGAAGTTTCTCAGAAAAGCTGGCTGAAAGATCGGATAATTTTTACAGGGTACGTGCCGGAATCCGATTTAGCAGCACTTTACAGCGGTGCTTTAACTTTCGTCTATCCTTCTTTTTATGAAGGTTTTGGTTTGCCACCTCTGGAAGCAATGCAGTGCGGAGTGCCGGTGATTGCTTCCAATACATCTTCGTTGCCAGAAGTAGTAGGAGATGCGGGAATTACGATCGATCCTAAAGATGCTAGCGGACTTTGCCAGAGTATGCTGGAAATCTACAATCGACCTTTATTGCGAGAAAAAATGTCGTTAAAATCTTTGGAAAGAGCTAAACTTTTTAGTTGGGAAAGGTGCACTCGGGAAACTATTGCTGCTTATCGGACTGCTTTGGCTTAAGATGGAAGATCCCCCCTAGCCCCCCTTAAGAAGGGGGGGACCGGAAGCAGTTAAAGTCTCGCTTTTTAAGAGAAACTGGAAGCAGTCAAAGTCTCGCTTTTTAAGAGAGACTGGAAGCAGTCAAAGTCTCGCTTTTTAAGACAGACTGGAAGCAACTCAAA
>JAAUPF010000080.1 GCA_012034575.1 Richelia sp. CSU_2_1
ATCCGGTTTTCAGTCTAGATGATGAACGAGTGAAGGGTAAAGTTACTCAAGCAACGACCGAAAAGTTAGAATCAAATAATCTCGGTTTAAGTCGATCGAGCCGCGCTTCTAATATGTCATGGCCGCCCAAACGCCTGCCCTTTACCCGCCAAGAAGCCGACATAATATTAAGTTTAGTACCTTCCGTTGCTAGAAGTCAACAATTTGATTTTGCGGCCACTCGCGCTACCGCTACCGACGGCAGTTTAGCCAACTATCAAATCGTCCACTTTGCCACTCACGGCATTGCTAACAGTCAAAATCCCGAACTGTCAGGAATTTTGATGTCGATGGTGGATGACAAAGGCAATCTTGTAAATGGCTTCTTGCGCCTCACTGATATTTTTAACTTGAAACTGGCAGCAAATTTAGTGGTTTTAAGTGCTTGTCAGACGGGACTGGGGCAGAATATTCAAGGCGAGGGAATGGTGGGATTAACGAGGGGGTTTATGTATGCGGGGGCGCAGCGAGTAGGGGTGAGTTTGTGGAATGTGGACGATGAAGGAACTTCTGTATTAATGCAAAAGTTTTATCAGAAAATGCTGCAAGAAAAGTTAGCGCCAGCGGCAGCTTTGAGGGCGGCACAGATGGAATTGATGTCGCAAGAAAAATGGCGATCGCCCTATTATTGGGCGGCTTTTATGCTGCAAGGCGAGTGGAAATGAACCGATAGGTTAACCCAACCTACAGCTAACTTTTGGGTGATTGCTATATCAATAGGTTAAATTGAGATCTTGCACCAATGTCAGAAACCGGGTTTCTGGCAAAGATTTTGCATAAAATCCGAGATTTATCGTCAGAAACCCGGTTTCTCGCTTGCTTGTTGAGAATGGTGCAAGATGTCAGTTAAAGGTACTTTAAGAATATTTTAAAAGTAGAATGCGTCGATCGCGCCTATTAGACTCAAAGCAGGCGCACCATACAATCTGACTTTTATGAGTTCAAAATTGTGAAATTTATGAATAGACTTTAAGCTCAGCCTGCCCTACAATAATAATTAAGTAGTGCGATCGGGTGAATCGCTTGCATCAAGAACTATTATTGCGTTACAACTTATGGAAAATCGACTGACTGAAACTCAACTAACGCAAATAATAGCTGAAGTAGAAAGCCTTTCTAACCTCCGGCAATCTCAACTTGACTCGGCAGAAGTCAAAGAAATTTTGCAGGAATTAAACTTGCCTCCAGAATTGCTAGATGAAGCTTTAATTCAGTTGCAACGCCGGGAAGCATTGGCCCGGCAGCAGAAGCGAAATCGATTGATTGCAGCAGGATTGGCGGCAGCAGCAGCAGGGGCGATTGCTTTTACCGGCTTTTCTATTTACCAAAACGAACGGGCGAGCGAGCGCGTTTCAATTCAACAAAACCGCATAACTTTAGCACAAGATAACGGCGACAATTTAACAGTTATTCCCCGCCAAAACAATACCGAAATCGTTTATCGCGTTACCTTAAAAGATGTGCCGATCGGGAAAAAACTATCGCTATCTTGCGATTGGATAGATCCCAGCGGGCAAATTGTCAAACAAAACCGCTATCAAACTCGCGAAATCGACAAATCTATCTGGAATACTCAATGCGGCTACCAACTAGGTACTGCTGCCCCAACTGGAAATTGGCAAGTAAAAATGTTTCTGAACGATCGCGCGATCGGCAGTGCATCTTTTCAAATTAAATAATTATCAACAACCGCGATCGCAGCTACATAACTACACAAACTCTCTCCTTTCTCCCCCTCTGCGTTCTCTGCGTTCTCTGCGGTAAAAAACATTACAAGATTATTGTATTATGAAAAATGCCAACAAATCGCGCCAATTTTTAGGATACTGGGGCTGCGATTCCCGCCAACAATTAGAAGCCCTGCTAGCAAAAACAACCGCCAGTCATTTCAAAGAAATCCCAGTTAAAAAACTTACAAATGCTGCGAATGATTTCACCAAATCTCACGAAAATTATCCGATTTGGAATGTTGCCAGTACCGAATGCGATCGCCCGACAAACCAAGGCGATCGTACTTGGCAAATCGCCTCCCTCTCCGCATCGGGACTATCTACTTATCCATCAAAAAACGGCAGGCTGTTACCTGATATTTGGGCAAACATTCGCGAAAATAGCCTGATTTTAGGACGCGAACCCTTCGGGCGAGTCACGCTTTATTGGACGCAAATCGGGCAGACAATTTGGTTTGCATCGAGGTTGCAACTGCTGTTAAATATTTTGGAATCGCCCGAGAAAAGCATTCCCGGTTTGTACGGTTATAGCTGTTTTTCCTACGTGCCCACTCCTTTAACTCCGGTACAAAATGTGTTTGCAATTCCCGCAGGTACAGAGTTGAATTGGGAGTGCGATCGAGATTCCCAGATTATTGTTCAACTTCCTTCAAAAAACTTATTGCAATGGCAAGAAAGTAGAGAAAAAATAGCCGATGAAAACGAGGCGATCGATCGATTGCAAGATTTACTTAAAGATGCAATTTACCATCAAATTGCCGATTTAAACAGCAGCGAAACAGTCGGAGTATTTCTCTCCGGCGGTTTAGATTCCTCAGTTGTTGCAGCTTTATTAGTCAAAGCCGGAGTCAAAGTACGGGCTTACACTCTCGACTTCGGCGAAGCAGGAATTCCCGAATATCCTTGGGCTGAAAAAGTTGCCGATGCCCTGCAAATTCCCTTAGTCAAAGTAGATGCTAAGCCGCAGCGAATCAAACAAGTTTTGCATTCGGCTGTGAAAGCTTTAGATTTACCTTTTGGTGACGGTGTTACAGTGCCGCTTTACCTGTTAAATCAAGCTGCGAGTCAAGAAACCGATATCATTTTCAACGGCGAAGGCGGCGATCAGTTATTTGCAGGATGGACGAACAAACCCTTGATTGCAGCCGCTGTTTATCAAGCAGCAAATCCCGCCGATAATGATAATTTTGCCCTGCAATACCTGCGAACATTTCACCGCTTGTGGGGATATGAAGCTAAAGTTTACCAGCCGCAATTTTACGCTGAAATTGAGAACTTGCATTCTCAAGATTGGCTGTTAGAGGCTCTTAATCCTGCGGCAGGCGCGTCTTTGTTGCACCGCCTCCGGCGCGCGAGTTTGATGTTGAAAGGCGCGCAGAACATCCATCCTCGCGCTGCTAATTTAGCCTTAAATTTTGGCATGAAAGTTCGATCGCCCTTTTGCGATTTTGCCCTTGCCGACTGGACTTTTCAACTATCAGGAGAATTGTGTTTGCGGGGATCTTGCGAGAAATACATTCTCAAGCGGGCGGTAGAAAATTGGCTGCCGGCAGAAATAGTTTGGCGGGAAAAACGGGGTATGGGAGTTCCTTTAACTTCCTGGTGTTTTAATGAATTTTGGCATCAAATTGGCGATTGGTTGAATCCGGCGGTATTGCTGTCAGAAAAATGCTGGCAACCCGATTTAGCCGATCGAATTATCTCGGGAAAATTCGCAGCAGGAATTCAAGGGCGGCGCATTGGTGAAATTCTGTGGTTGTTAATTATGTGGCAACTTTGGCGATCGCAAGTTTTAGGTGAGGGGGTAAAACATAGATCGTTCAATCATCCATTTTGGTTGCCTCGATCGATTTGGAGTTATTGCCAGAAGTGGCAAGAATAGGATGATTAAACCACAGAGGGCGCAGAGGGCGCAGAGGAGAGAAGAAGAGAGAGAAAAGTTTTGATACCAATGGGTTTGGTGTAATTGCTAATTAAACAAACATCTACTCGATCGTTATGCAAACAATTGATACTAGCACTTCAATTTTCAAAAAACCGCCTTTTACTCTCGCCTTAGCTGAAGAGTTATTAACTAGCTACAATTCGCCACTTTACGTTTATCAAAGCGATATTTTGCAGCGGACGATCGCCCGCATTACTAACGCAATTCCCTACCCACAAACTCAATTTTGTTTTGCCAGCGTCACCAACGGTAACATCGCTTTGCTGCAAATTTTTCAAGCTTGCGGGTGGGGATTGCACGCGAATACACCGGGAGATATTTATTTAGGAATAAAAGCAGGTTTTGCCCCAAATAAAATAGTTTACAGCGGCAGCAACTTGCATCAAAATGAGATGGAACAAGTTCTCAGATGGGGTGTCACAACTCTGAATTTGGACAGTCTCAGTCAGTTGCGGTTATGCTGTGAAGTTTATCAATCTTTGAGGGAAAGCCAACAGATTTTAACGCCTCCCCGTTTGGGTTTGAGACTGAATTTACCCGAACTAACTGGGGACAGTCGAATTGGCGTGCGATCGACCGAATTTCTCGCAGCAATTTCCATAGCTAAAGCAGCCGGATTAAAGCTTAGCGGTTTGCATTTCTATCGCGGTACTGGCACTAATTCCACCGCAGCTTTTACGCAAGTAATTGATACTATAATTGCCGTCGCCCAGCAATTGCCAGATTGGGAATATCTCGATTTTGGTGGCGGTTTTGGCTATCCCTATCGCGGCGGCACAGCCTTTGATTGGGAACTGTTCGGTGCGGAATTAACTGACAGAATTAATCGGCTCGATCGCGTCATAAATTTAATTATCGAACCGGGGCGATCGGCTGTAGCGGGATGCGCTACTTTGCTAGCAAAAGTTGTTTCGACAAAATGGCAAGAAGGCAAACAAATTGTCGGTGTAGATACCACTGTTGCAAATCTTTCAGTACCATCAGTTCACGGCGGTTATCGAGAAATTTATAGCTGGAATTGCGAGGATTTATTGCACCTTACCGATGTTTGTGGCAATACTACTTATTCGCGAGATTACTTGGGAAAAAACTGTCAGTTGCCAGCTTTAGCAATGGGAGAAATCCTGGCTATTTTAGATGTTGGTGCTTACGGATATGCCATGTCGTCGCATTTTCTACATCGCCCGAGGCCGGCGGAAGTGCTTTTAGAAAACAACCAACACCGCCTAATTCGCCGCCGGGAAGACTACAGAATTTTGTTAGCAAATCAAGTTTTTGAGTAAGCAGCAAAATTGGAAATGTACAGCAAACAAATAGAGTTTTTCAACAGTCACTAGGAGAAATTTATGAAGTGCATTAACTGTCAAACCGACAATAAATTAAAAGACCGCACAGCCAATCGCGGCCGCTGCAAACAATGCAACCATCCGTTTGTTTTTGAACCGACTTCGATGATTGGTGTTAAAATAACTGACCCCATGTTTGCCAAGGCGATCGCCGATGTTTCTGTGAACGATACGCTGTTGTTTACTCAAAAACAATTGTTTTATTTTTAGACAAGCGATCGAGACTAAAAAATTCTAATTTCTTCAACGTTTTCAGCTACATAGTTATTAATATTTTGTGTGGGATATTCCTTTCAATTTTTGCAGGAGGATTGGGTAACTTGAATGTATTTATTTTTGGAATGTTAGGAGTCAACAGTTTATTACTTGCGAGTGTTTTTAATGCTATTCGTTCCTCCAATTACCTGTACCAGCAACGCAAAAAGTTTGCAAAGTCTTTGCAGGTTTGGGGAGGAATAGTTTTGGTTAGTGGCATTATTATGAGTCTGTTATTGTTTTCCTACATTCAGTTTTTATGCAGTGCTGCTTGCGGGCTACTATCTATATATCTAGGAAGTAAAAAAATTCCTGAAACTACTCAAGGATTTACTCTAGCTTTCAACACATTTCAAGACTGGATTAATAAGTGGATAGAAGTCAACGCGATCGCCAAAATACTCCCTTCTCCCCGCGATACAAATGAAAATGCAACCATCAGCCCTGATATTAGCGCTTACAGTTTCGATCGAGTCGTTGTGTGCGATCGCGCGGAAATTGCTCAGTTTTTAATCGCCAACAACTTTCACTTTGAAAACAACTGCGCGATTCTCAGCGTTACCGGATATCCTCAAAGTATTTTCGATACAACGATGCAAATGCTGCGCCGAAATCCCGATTTAAAAGTGTACGCTTTGCACGATTGCAGCCCCCGAGGAATTGGTTTAGTCAATCACCTGCGTACCAGTTCTAATTGGTTCCCAGATAGCAGTACAATAATTATTGATGTCGGACTCTTACCCCGACAAATTATAGCTGCTGGCAGCAATATGTTTGTGTTAAATTCCGATAGTATGCGGCAAGATGCGAGAGAATTAGCGCCAGCAGTTCGCCAAGAATTATCTCCCGAAGAATTGCAGTGGTTGGAATCAGGTAATTGTGTAGAATTGGAATCATTCAGCCCTCAAAAACTCATTCAAATCCTGAATCTAGGCATTGCCGGTGGCCGAGATTTAGACAGCGATGACAGCAGTTTGATTCTGCTGGGAGATACGGGGAGTTCTATCTATGTTGTTGATAGTTTTGGTTGATAGTTGATGTTCGATCCTGAGATTTCGATCGCCCCTAATAACAGTTTCATAAAGTCCTGTTATAGATGCAGTTCAAAAATCTACAGGACTTACGCAAAAGTAGTTTGACACGTTATTAGTAGCGGTAAGGTGCGCAGTGCGCACCCTACATTTTAGTAGTAAGGTGCGCACTGCGCACCCCTACAATATGTAGTAGTAAGGTGCGCACTGCGCACCCCTACAAATAATATTTAGCAATACATTGAGTTCAAAAAAATGCTCGATTACAAATCATTCCTAACTAACAAATCCCGCTACCAACAAAAACTAGATATCGCTCCCGATTCAGCAGTTGAATTTGCCTCAAATTGGCGGATAGCTTGGGGTAAAATAGATGCGATCGACCACTCCAGCACAGTTTTGCATGAAGATAAAATTGCAATCATCTCCTCAAATCCCAACGCGAGTCTAAGTATCAGTCCTTCAGAAAGATTTGTAGTAATCGGCGATATTTGGTTGAGCAACCGATTGGAATTACTGGAAAAATTGGCTATTTCTGCTAGTAGTTGGCAGGGGTGCGATCGCCAATTAATCGCTCGATTGTGGGAACGTTGGGGAGTCGAATGTTTGCCCCTATTAACGGGTATGTTTGCGCTGGCAATTTGGGATAGAGAAAGACAAATTTTGCGGCTGGCGCGCGATCGCGCGGGGGCGCGCACTCTCTACTATACTAATACTGGCGCGACGCGCTGGATCGCTCCTCAATTGCGCGCGATCGCACCTTACCGTTCCAGCGAACTCGACCTCATAGCCCTGCGAGATTACCTCTGCTGTGCGTTTGTTCCGGGCGATCGTACCCTCTGGAAACAAGTACGAGAACTCCGCCCTGGCATCATTTTAAGCTTCCCTGATGAAACGATTTCCGCTTACTGGGAACTCCGAGAACAAGTTGTCGAAGCCGCCCAATCTTTAGAATGGCACGGCGCGAGATTGCGTTCGCTTTTAGATACAATTGTCTGCGAATATTTGCCGCAAAATCAACCTTTAGGTGTCTTTCTTTCCGGCGGGTTAGACTCCAGCAGTATAGCCGCTTTAGCAGCTAAATTTCACGATCGAACCGTTCATACTTACTCGATTCATTTTGGTGCGGAATGCCCCAACGAATTAGAATTTTCCAGTTTAGTTGCCCGCCACTGCCAAACCGAACACCACATTTTAGAAATTACCTTTCGCGATATGTGGGAAAAGTTGCCAGAAACAATGGCACATTTAGACGATCCGATCGGCGATCCGCTGACAGTACCCAATTTATTATTAGGAAAATTAGCGCGCGAATCTGTCGCAGTTGTTCTCAATGGTGAAGGCGGAGATCCTTGTTTTGGCGGGCCGAAAAATCAACCGATGTTAATTAACAATTTGTACAATTGCGTCAACAATTTAGAGGCTTTGCCAGCATATTTAATGTCATTTAAAAAGTGTGCTGCGGATTTGTCGCAACTGTTAAGATCGGAAATTTGGGACGCGGTAAAAACAGAACCTTCAGTATTTACTGCGGATTTGAATGCTAGTGGCAGTTATCTGAATCGATTGATGGCGTTAAATATTAAATTTAAGGGTGCAGACCAGATTTTAACTAAAGTAAATAACTTAACTCAAGCAGCAGGTTTGCACGGACGATCGCCCCTTTTTGACCAGCGAATAGTCGATTTAAGCATGACTGTACCGCCGGAATACAAACTATCGGGAGTTGTGGAAAAAGCTGTTTTAAAACAAGCGGTGGCTGACATTTTGCCCGCGGCAATTTTAGAGCGATCGAAAAGCGGGATGATGGTTCCCGTACAGTTGGGATTTAAAAAGTATTGGCAGCGAGAAGCTAAAAGTTTGTTGCTGTCAAAAAAGCTGCGATCGCCCCTTATTTCCAGCGTGAACCGATCGATCGATGGTTGAATTATCAAGGAGACACTTGGGGGCGTTACGGCGTTAAATTGTGGCTGTTGGTAAGTTTAGAAATTTGGCTGCAAAACAATAAGTAAATAGTTGACAGTTGACAGTTGACAGTGAGGTTTTTAAACAGTTTTCCATAGCCTGTAGGGGCGGGTTCACTAACAGCCTTAAAAGTAACAAACAAGTTACATAAACCCGCCCGATACCACGAAAAATCCCCCGATCGACTCTGCGTGCAAAATGTCAGAAATAATCAACCCGGATTTGAAATAAGGCGCGCCTTGCGCGCACCTTACCCACCCGTAAAAAGCTTATCGCCCGCTAGCTAAAACCTCGCGCAATTTACGATCGCGCCGCGATTTATCGTGAAGTTCGGGAGTTGCCATTCGCAACACCAAATCCAGCAACCAAGGGGCAATTCGGTGGCACCAAACTGCTAGATGACTTTGCCATCCTACCAAAATTTCCGGCGCATCTTTGTGCAATCCCGCGACAAGTGCTAGGGCAACTTTTTCAGGAGTTGTAGGCACTACCCAGCGAAATTGTTCTAAGTCGCGCACCATGTCGGTATCCGTGAGAGATGGTAGCAAAGCTGCAACTCGAACATTGTACTCGGTTAACTCGCTGCGCAAAGCTTGGGTGAATCCCAAAATGGCAAACTTAGTAGCAGAATAAGTTGCCATTGTTGGCGCGGCAATTTTGCCCATCAAACTCGAAACATTGACGATCGTTCCATCTTTTTGAGCTGCCATTCGCTTTGCTATTAAGCGCGTAATCGTGTAAGTTCCGAGCAAATTCAAGGCGATTTCTTCTTCAATTAACGGTACTGGAGAACGCAGAAAAGAAGCTTGGTGCGCGACGCCGGCGCAGTTGATTAACAGGTGAATCGGGCCGCAATCCCGCCAAGCTTGCGCGATCGCAATATTCACCGCTACTGACTGAGTTAAATCTAAAGCTAATGGCACTACTTCTGTGCCAAAAACTTCGATTTCTGCGGCCAGTTCAACTAACTGCTGGCGGTTGCGAGCTAGAATCAACAAACGTTTGACTCCTTGACGCGCTAATTCAAGAGCGATCGATCGCCCAATACCGCGCGAAGCTCCTGTAACAAGAGCTGTTTTTCCTTGAAGCTGCATAGACTAAACCCTCTGGATTTGATACTCACCGCGCGCAAAGTTATAAGTTGCGAGTTATGAATTTTGTGGAGTTAACTCAAAACTTTTGCATTGCCAACGCGCGCGTGAGTTGAACTAAAACATGACTTACACAAAAAATCGTTCGATGTGATACGGGTAGGTGTCAGGTGCGTATTGCGCGCCCTACAAACAGAGTTTGTGCGTAAGTCTTGTAAACTTTCGATCTGCCAGCAAATTGCCAGCCATTTGCTAGCCATTTGCTAGCAATTTGTCATCGATCTGACTGCTAAACCTCATTCAAGCAGACAAACCTGAGATGGGAAAACAAGGTGGAAAATCTTGCCGAATCTAGCTCGATCTCCCTCTTTTTCTAGTCCGAGTTGGCGCGTGCCTGTGGGAAGCACTTAGGCGGACTTTGCCCGTTCAAGCGCGAATTTTATGCGCCGGGATTGGCAGTTTTTTTCTAGTTCGCAAAAGCAAACTTTGCCTGTGGAACCGCGAATTTTGTGCGCCGGGATTGGCGGACTTTGCCTGTGGAACCGCGAATTCTATTCGCCAGAAACTCCACAGGATTTTTGAGCAATATAGAGCATAAATCGCATACCTCCTAGATATGAGTTTTTCGTCTCTACACACACCTTAACAACGGGATCGAGAAGCTGCAACAAATTTTAATAAATCTTCCGCAACACTTCTTTACAAACTTCTCATACAGCCGATTTCCAAGTGCCGTGAAAGCCCAAAGGTATAACACCAGGCAATTCTAACTGGCAAATAGGTGGGTGGGAAAGCTCGTCGCTCTCAAAGATCCAGACTTCGCTTTTATCAGAATTGCCGTCGTAAACAACTGTCAAGATCCAACCTTTTTCGGAGGAAATATCTGGAACGTAGATGGGTTCTCCGGGGTAGCGATTTTCGCCACAATCGGCAATTGTGAGAGCGCGATCGCGCGTGTCAAAACGGGCGATCGCTTCGTAACGTTCTGCTATAATATCCGTTCCCGGACGGCAGGTTGCCAAATAAATATAGCGCGATTCTTGCCCTACTTCTGAAGCAGGTACAACCGGAAATTCGCAAGGTTTATCTAGCAATTGTTCGACTGCTGTCACCTTGCCGGTTTGAGGATCGATACAGATCCGCCACAGAGAACCTTCCGCATCGGTGCTGGTTTCACCTGTTGCTACTTCTTTCAGGCGCTGATTGCTTTTAAAGTCGGGAAAGCGCACCAAATCAATTTTTACCAAACCATCTACACCGACAAAACCGTTAGCAAAATGCCACTGATACCAAGGATCGGTGTCGCTGCGACTGACTAAAGCCAAAGTTTCCGAATCGAAAACTAATATCTGCGTTCCCAACCGCGGTTTCCATTCAAAAGAGTCGCCGTAACTGCTAATTCTGGCTAGGGCGGGTGCTAGATTCAGCCGCACCGGCGGCACGCAAAATATCAGGTACTTTCCAGCGAAAACAAAATCGTGCAGCAGCGGAACCCCATCCAAATTAACGGTTGCTTTCTGGACGATTTTGCCAGTTGAATTGCTTTTATAAACATTCAACTTGGCATTGACGCCGGGGATGACTCCAAAGTTAAAAATGTTGCCGGTAATTGGGTCGCGCTTGCAATGTGCGGAATAATTAAATCCCCTATTACCGCAGCCTAAATTGTCAATTCCGTGCGTTTTCAAAGTTTGCAAATCGAGGGCATGAGGCGGCCCACCTTCCCACAAGGCCAACAGTCGATCGGGCAAAGCTAAAACTGATGTATTGGCAGTATTTTTAACAGGTTGAATCCACCGCAGCCATAGAGGACTGGGGGCGATCGTCCCGTAATTAGTATAGAGAAATTTATTGGCTTTTTCTTCAGCTTGATATCCCGCTGTTTGTACGTAGCGGTACACTCCAGTCGCGCCCGTATCAGTAAAATGCACTGCCAAAATCGCACCATCACCGTCAAACCAGTGTCCCGCATTTACGCCGCCGCGTTCCAAACGTGCGGGCCCGTTGCGGTAGAGAGTACCCCGCAATCCTGTTGGAATTTTGCCGCTTTTGACAGATAGCTGAGTCAGCGGAAACTCTACGGCTGGGCGGACTACAGCTTTAGCCCAAGATTTTTTTGCTTTTATTTTACTTGCTGTTTTCATTGATAACCGACAACTTTTAACTGAGATGCAACAAATTTGGTTATAGAATTATAGCACTATTTACCTAACAGCTATGATTTTACCGCGCCGCTATCTGCTCAGAACTTTCGGGCTCACCGCGATCGGCACTCAACTGTTGCCCATTGCCCAAGCTAATCTTTTTCCTCCAACTATTATTAAGCCGCGCCGCCTGCAAGCCGGCGATACAATTGCTGCCATCAATCCCGCCGCTTTTACCTATCGCAAAGAAGTTACAAAGTTTTTTAAAGCTCTAGAAAGTTTAGGATTAAAAGTTAAATTAGGCAAGCATTTTTACGATCGCTACGGCTATTTCGCAGGCAAAGATGCCGATCGCGCGGCCGATGTCAATGCTGCATTTGCCGATCCTTCAGTACAAGCTATTTTTACCGGCATGGGTGGCTGGGGATGCGGTCGAATTTTGCAAATGCTCGACTATAACACGATCCGCAACAATCCGAAAATTATTATGGGATTCAGCGATATTACCGCCCTATTATTAGCGATTCATGCAAAAACAAATATAGTAACATTTCACGGACCTTTGGGCGTGTCTAGCTGGAGCCAATTTACTGTGGATTCGGTAAAACAAATTTTATTTGATGGGGACGCAGCGACTTTAGCAAATAACAAAACAGTAAGTTTTAAAACGATCGCGCGGGGCAAAGCTAGGGGAAAATTGCTCGGAGGGAATCTGTCAGTAATTGCGGCGATGGTAGGTTCTGGTTATTTGCCCGAGTGGGATAACTGTATTTTATTTGTCGAAGAAGTTGGAGAAGAAGTATATCGGGTCGATCGAATGTTGACGCAACTCAAATTAGCCGGAATTCTCGATCGCATTTCCGGTTTCATTTTCGGACAGTGTACTAAATGCGATGCAGAAAAACCCGAGGAGTCGCTAACATTAGAGCAAGTGTTATCCGATATAATTCGCCCTTTAAGAATTCCCGCCTGGTACGGTTCGATGGTAGGTCACATTCGAGATAAATTTACACTGCCGATCGGGCTGCAAGTCGAAATTGATGCCGACTCTGGTACAATTAAATTGTTAGAATCCCCTGTCAAATAACTTGTAGGTTGGATTGAACTGAATCTGGCACCAATGTCAATAATTGAGGCAGAAACCGGGTTTCTGACGAAAAATCAGCGGGTTTTACGCAAGGTATGAGCCAGAAACCCGGTTTCTTTAGGCTTGTTGAGAGTGCTGCCAGATCTCAGGTTAAACTGAGATCTTGCGCCTGCAGTCAATTGGGAGTTGTTCGTGGGGCGGGGGCGGGTTTATTTAATCTGTTTGCTGCTTGCAGAGATGGTTGGCGAACCCTTTCAAGGTCTTACTCGAATATGCTGCGCTCGTTATTCGAGTAAGACCTTGAACCCTACAGGATTGTGGAAAATAATCCAATATCTCAGGTTGAACTAAAAGAAACGCAACCGACGTAAAATATTTAATTTAAAAAACAGAAAATCTCGTGAATAACGCAAAACTCGTCAAACAATTAACAGCAATTATCTTAACCGCAATTTGCCTGTTTTTCCCGATCGCCAGCCATCCAGCAATAGCTGCTGAAACCGCCAGCAGCACCGCAATTTATCAAAAGCGCACCATCCACAATCCCGACGGAATTGGCAAATTTTACATGGGTCGAGAAATTGCTAAAGTCATGGGCTATGAAGGTGCAGGCTGGCTGGAAAGACCCTCTCGCGGCATGGAAGAAAAATCGGCTCGATTGGTTAACAATCTCGATTTAAAACCAACAGATATCGTAGCAGATATCGGCGCGGGAACCGGCTATTTTAGTTTTCGCCTCGCATCCTTAGTCCCGCAAGGAAAAGTTTTGGCAGTTGACGTTCAGCCGGAGATGCTAAATTTTATTGAATCGAACAAACAAGAAAAAAATATCGCTAACGTCGAGCCAGTTTTAGCAAAAATTGACAATCCGAATTTGCCGGAAAACAGCCTAGATTTAGTTTTGATGGTCGATGCTTACCACGAATTTGAATACCCCAGAGAAATGATGCAAGGCATTGTCAAAGCGCTAAAAACCGGGGGGCGCGTTGTATCCGTTGAGTACCGAGGTGAAAACCCGCTGATTCTGATTAAAGGCTTGCACAAAATGACTCAGAAACAAGTAAAAAAAGAAATGGCAGCCGTCGGTTTAGTCTGGAAAGAAACTAAAGATATATTGCCCCAGCAGCACTTGATGGTGTTCGAGAAAAAAGTTTAAATAAAACTTAAATTTAATTGCCCAAAATAGCTATTGCATAGCATTTTAAAAAGTGTTTGTCAAGTAACAAAAGAGTGATTTATTAAAGCGGGCGATCGGTCAAAGATATTAAGCCTTAAGGTAGGCATTCCTATCAAAATGTCCGCGTACAATTAAAAATCGACAACCCAGAGGCGCTTCAATAATTATTCGATCGAAGAAGTGCCGCTACTAGGAGGTCCTAGCGTGAAAATTCCCAGTTCCATCCTCACAATGCTCGTTGGTATCGGAGTTACACTTATCAGCCTCTGGTACGGGCAAAATCACGGTTTGCTACCTGTCGCTGCCTCAGATGAAGCAGCCGATATAGACGGACTGTTCAATACAATGATGACCATTTCTACTGGATTATTTCTAATAGTTCAGGGTGCTCTAATTACCGCTGCAATTAAATACCGCCGCCGTCCCGGAGACAATACGGATGGGCCTCCTTGGCACGATAATTTACCCTTAGAAATTCTATGGACTTCCCTGCCGGCGATAATTATTTTAGGAATCGGAGTCTACAGTTTTGAGATTTACAACGCGATGGGAGGTCTCGATCCGATGGGGTCTCACGATCGCGGAACAATGCAATCGCACGCTAACATGAAAGGAAGTGCGATCGCGGCCGCGCTATCAGATATACCCCAAAATAACTCTCAGAAACCTCCCGAAAAACTCCTAGCTTTAGGCATCGGCGCTTCTCCACAAAATGAAGAAAAAGCAGCAGATTTAGTTGTAAATGTCATGGGTTTGCAGTACGCCTGGATTTTCACCTATCCAGAAAGCGGCGTTACTTCCGGCGAATTGCACCTCCCAGAAGGACGCGAAGTGCAGCTAAATATATCAGCTCAAGACGTATTGCACGCCTTTTGGCTGCCCGAATTTCGCCTCAAACAAGATGCAATTCCGGGGCGGCCGAGCGAACTGAGATTTACACCAAATAAAGCCGGCGAATACCGCATTGTTTGTGCCGAATTGTGCGGCGCGTATCACGGCGCGATGAAAGGTTTAGCGATCGTTCAATCGCCCGAAGTTTTTAATAGTTGGTTGCAAGAACAGCAAGTTGCTAGCACTCAAAACTTAGAAGAAACAGTTGCAGTCAATCCCGATAAATTGTCAGACGGGGAATTTTTAGCTCCCTACACTAGAGACCTAGGAGTTAACTCCAAAAACCTCAACCAACTTCACCCAACTCATCAATCAAAATAGTCATTAATTCTCTGCAGGTATTGGATACTGAGCTAATTACCAAAGACTAATGACTAATAACTAATGACTAATAACTTATGACACAAGCAGAATTTCAAGAAACTGCCAACATAGAGGCTCGCGGCACAGCGCCGGCCGACAGAAATTGGCGCGACTACTTCACCTTTAATACCGACCACAAAGTAATCGGAATTCAATATCTAGTAACCAGCTTTCTGTTTTACTTAATCGGCGGCGTGATGGCGACTTTAGTGCGCACCGAACTCGCAACTCCCGATTCAGATTTTGTCAACCCAGAACTCTACAACAGTTTATTTACCGTTCACGCAACGGTGATGATATTCCTGTGGATTGTCCCCGCAGGGGCTGGATTTGCTAACTTTTTAATCCCCTTAATGATTGGCGCAAAAGACATGGCATTTCCCAAATTAAATGCCGTTGCCTTTTGGTTGATTCCTGTCGGCGGCATTTTGTTAATGAGCAGCTTTTTTGTAGGAGCTCCGCAGGCTGGCTGGACTTCCTACCCGCCCTTGAGTTTAATTACCGCTAAAGCAGGTGAAGAAATTTGGATTCTCAGCGTTTTAATTCTGGGAACTTCTTCAATTTTGGGGGCAGTAAATTTTGCTGTTACCATTTTCACGATGCGGATACCGACAATGAGGCTCAATCAAATGCCTTTATTTTGTTGGGCAATGATCTCGACTTCAGCACTGGCTTTGATTGCTACTCCTGTATTAGCCGCAGCTTTAATTTTGCTATCCTTTGACTTGTTAGCGGGAACGGCATTTTTTAACCCGACGGGCAACGGCGATCCGGTAGTTTACCAGCATTTATTCTGGTTTTATTCGCACCCGGCAGTTTACATTATGATTCTGCCATTTTTTGGGGTGATTTCCGAAGTTTTGCCCGTGCATTCGCGCAAGCCAATTTTTGGTTATTTAGCCATTGCTTATTCCAGTCTGGCAATTAGCTTTCTCGGCTTAATTGTGTGGGCGCACCATATGTTTACCAGCGGTACTCCCGGCTGGCTGCGGATGTTTTTTATGATCGTAACTATGATCATCGCCGTGCCAACTGGAATTAAAATATTTAGCTGGTTGGCAACTATTTGGGGAGGCAAACTCCGATTAGTTAGCGCGATGCTGTTTGCGATGGGTTTTATCTCAACATTTGTTCTCGGCGGCATCACCGGCATCATGGTTGCTTCGGTGCCTTTTGACATTCACGTTCACGATACTTATTTTGTCGTCGCTCACCTGCATTACGTGCTGTTTGGCGGCTCGGTATTCGGCATTTACGCTGCTTTTTATCACTGGTTCCCGAAAATGACGGGGCGGATGATGAATGAATTTTGGGGCAGAGTTCACTTCGTTTTAACCTATGTTGGTTTTACTGTAACTTTCTTGCCGATGCACGTTTTGGGAATGCAAGGAATGCCCCGGCGGGTGGCAATGTACGACCCAAAATTTACTGCAATTAATGTCGTTTGTACTGTCGGTGCTTATATGCTGGCAGCCTCTACAATCCCGTTTATTATTAATGCGATTTGGACTTGGAGGTACGGCCCGAAAGCAGGCGATAATCCTTGGGAAGCTTTGAGTTTGGAATGGATGACAACTTCACCGCCCCCGATCGAAAATTTTGAAGGAGTGCCGGTATTGGCAACAGGACCTTACGATTACGGCATGGAAAAAATTCAGCAAACTGGAGAACGTCTCAGGCTGCAACTCAGAGAAAATGCCGCCAGCAGCGCTCAAAAACAAGGGATTCCGATCGCGGAAGCTCAAGCATCAATGTTTTTTGGCAGCACTGCAACTTTGGTCGAACCCGAATCAGAAACAGATGTTTCTCCTCCTGAAGAAAACCAAAATGGCGAGTAGTTAAACAGTTGACAGTTGACAGTTGACAGTTGTGAGGGAGTTATGAGTTTTAAGTTTTGAGTTTTGAATTAAGAAGAGTTTAATTTAACTCACAACTGGTCACTCAACATTCAAAACTTTTTAAGTTGACCTGGGACAGTTGACAGTTATAATACCAGCTTAAGCGCTCGCGATCGTCGATATATTTTGGAAGTAGAAACCGGGTTTTTCCGACTGTACCGTGTCAAGGGTTTCAATTTCATAAAAACCCGGTTTTTTTGGTCTCTCAATGCTTCAGTAAACCGTAGGGTGCGCACTGCGCACCTTACACTAAAACTTCAGTAACCTGTTCTTCCTTCTTCCTTCTTCCTTCAAATTACCCACAAGCAATTGATTATGCAAAGCCCAGCGATCGACCCGGCAAAAACAGCTCTCAATTACCACCACAGCGGCGAAATAGAAGCGCATGGAGTAGAACATCCCGACCACCGAATGATAGGGGTAATCGTGTTCCTGTGCGCTGAGGGCATGATATTTTTCGGTATGTTTGCGGCCTATTTGATTTATCGAGCAATGGCTCCGGTATGGCCGCCGGAAGGAACGCCCGATCGCGAGTTATTGCTGCCGGCAGTCAATACAGCAATTCTGATTGCTAGCAGTTTTGTGATTCACAATGCGGATACTGCGATTAAGAAAAATGATGCGGGAGGAATGCGGAATTGGTTCCTGATAACGATGGTGATGGGTATAGTCTTCTTAGCAGGTCAGGTTTACGAATACACTCATTTAGAGTTTGGTTTGACCACTAATTTGTATGCCAGTTGCTTTTACGTTTTGACTGCTTTTCACGGCTTGCACGTAACGTTTGGCGTACTGTTGATGGCGGCGGTGTTGTGGCGATCGCGCGCTGCAAATCACTATTCCAGCGAACACCATTTCGGCATCGAAGCTACTGAGATTTACTGGCACTTTGTTGATGTAATTTGGATTATTTTGTTTGTGCTGCTGTATATTTTGTAAGTCCGCCGATCGAACTTGAATTAGTTTGTAGTGAGGAGTAAAGTCCGCCCGATCGGAGAGGATTAAAGTCCTCACTACGAACCGTTTTGATGATAGGTAGTCGATCGAACGCGATATCTATAAACAACCGATTGCGTGATTTCTTCGTGCGTTATTTGTGCGCTGTGGCATACAAAACATTGACTTCTAATGAATGAACTTCATTAGTCCGAAGGAAATTCAGATTGGCTTGTCGGACACGCTCTCTTGCTGCCGGATCGAGTTGGTCGCTCGTACCTCTAAGTCCGCCACCCAAAACCATCGTCCACCAATCTTCTGCAGCAGCCAGTTCGTGAGTGCCTGCTTCAGCGAAAACCTCTACATTAGTTGCTCCACCTGCTACTAATAGTGCCTGTAGCGAGGCCGGATTGCTAATCCGATCCCACGGCGTATATTTCTTGCACAAATCCGGGCGATCGACCTCAATAGCATCCCAGAAAACTCGATTGGCAGGTTCAAAAACCTGTTTTCCCCAAGAGGTAATTGCTAGTTTCCCGCCAGGACGCACCATCCGCCAAAGCTCCCGAATAGCTGATAGCATATCGGGAACAAAGAAAATCCCGAAAACACAAACGATTGCATCAAAACTTGCGTCAGGTAAACCTAGATTTTCAAAATCACCATATCGAAACTCGATATTTTCTAGCCCTTGCTGCTGGGATTTGTTACGCGCCAGTTGCAGGAGAGATTCAGCAATATCTATTCCCAAAACCTGTCCGGTGGAACCTACAGATATTGCTGCTGGAATTGCCGAAGCACCAGTTCCGCAACAAACATCCAAAACACGATCGCCCGGATGCAGCGACAGTCGATCGATGGTTTGTTTTCCGAAGCGATTCCAGAAAGATAATGCTGGAGCATCAAAGTAATCGGATGCCGCATTAAAAACAGCTTCTGCTTTGGCGATTGCCTCTTGCTTGTCGAGCATCGATCGCGCTCCTCCTTGTTCTCGTGAGAGTTGGCTTTAAATAATACCATATTTTTCCACCATGACAGTCGGCGATCTCTCGCAGTTGCTTTGAAAGAGACAATACAAGTTATGACTGACATAGATAATGTTATACCGGGTTTTTCTTGGGAATAAATTTTAAAAAGTACGCTCGCCCCTGCTCTTACCCAGTCAAAAAGTGCGATCGCACAACAACTAGCAAGCAAATTGCTGTAAGGTATAATTAAGCAGTCGATCGCGCAATAGTGCATGAGTAGTGTTGGGGCAAAACTCAAACAGCGACGCCAATCGCTTTCTTTAACGCAGCAGCAAATTGCTGATGTATTGGGCGTGATAGTTGCTGGTAAAAACTTGCGAAAGCTACTAACAGATAATCGCGATAAGTTCCAAAAATGAGGTGATATTGTGAATCAACAAACAACATCAAAGAACGATCGTATCGACTAGCAGAAATATCCAGTTAAAATTGAGAAAATTATGCAGTGCGAATTGTGCGATCGAGAAATGGCAGAATTAACCGCCCACCACTTGATTCCCCGACAAAACACCAAGCGAAAAAATCAAGATCCCAGCCCGACGATCGAGATTTGTTCGGCTTGTCACCGCCAGATTCACACTCTTTTTGACAACAAACACCTAGCAGCCGAGCTCAACTCCCTCGACAAACTCAAAAACGACCCCCAAATGCAAAGATTTATCTCTTGGGTTAGGAAACAAAAATCCGACAAACGCATTCAGGTACGCGGTAGCAAAGCTTGAGAATGTAAGGAAAAATCGATCGCTAATCGATTAGTTAAATGCGGGCGATCGGCATTTTTAGCTTTGCTTTCTCCTTTTTTTATAAAGCAGCGACTCCACCGGCTTGCCTCCTTGCAAATGTTGTTCGATCGCGCCAACTTCCCCAGCACAAACGCGACTGTACCAAACCTTTTCTGGCAGCACCAACACCATCGGCCCGCTGCCGCAGTGTCCCAAACAACCGCTGGCAACAACCTCAACTTCTGCATCCGCCAAACTCTGAAAAGCTGCCAGTACCTTTGCGGAGCCTTGCTTGCGACAAGTGCGGTTTTGACAGACAAGAACTCGCTTAGAAATTTCTGAGTTTTCCACTTTTTTTACTTGCAAATTTACTAAATATATGCTATATTTTTATCATGGGAATAGGTGCGAGCATATATAACAATCCTAAATGAGTTATAAATTTTTACCCCACCCCAACCCTCCCTAAGAGGAGGGAGTAAGAAATTTACAAACGATCGAAACCCACTGGCAGGCAGAAACCGGGTGTTTACGTAAGTCGAGTCGTAGAAAGAGGAAGCCTAAACAGTGATGTTTAGAATCCCCGTCGTTCCACGGCGGGGAGAATGTCAACACAATACTTCAGCTTTGCAGGCAGACTCAATAAAAACCCGGTTTCTTAAAAACCTAATGCGTCCCAAACAGCAAGGACGCGCGCACCAATATCAATCTGGAAACAGATTTTTTGTAGCCAACCACGCGCGATCGAACAACCTTGACTGATACCGCGCCCCCCCATCGCACAAAACAGTTACAATCGTATGGCCCGGTCCCATTTGCTTCGCCAAAGCCACCGCCGCCCCGACATTAATCCCCACAGAACCTCCCATAAATAACCCATCTTTTCTCAACAGTTGGTAAACCACCCGCACGGCTTCCGCATCGTCAATTTGCAAGGCCTCATCCACCGGGGCATTTTCCATATTTCCCGTCACCCGACTCGTACCGATACCTTCAGTAATCGAACTGCCTTCAGTCTTAATTTCCCCGGTTTTGAAATAACTGTAAAGCCCGCTGCCCATCGGATCTGCCAAAACAGTTTTAATCGCGGGATTCTTTTCTTTCAAAAACATTGCCACTCCCGCAAATGTTCCACCCGTACCCGTTGCCGCTACCCAAGCATCAATTTTCCCATCGGTTTGTTCCCAAATTTCCGGGCCGGTTGTCTCGTAATGCGCGCGGCGGTTCGCTAAATTGTCAAACTGATTTGCCCAGACTGCATTCTCCATTTCCGCAGCCAATCTTCCCGACAGTTTGACATAATTATTCGGGTCTTTATAGGGTACGGCGGGAACTGTCCGAACTTCCGCGCCCAAGGTTCTCAAAGCATCAATTTTTTCTTGAGATTGAGTGTCGGGAATTACGATCGAACATTTGTAACCTTTAGCGTTGCAAATGTGTATCAAACCGATGCCGGTATTACCGGCAGTACCTTCTACAACCGTACCGCCCGGTTTTAGCAAACCTCTTTCTTCAGCATCTTTGATGATATAAAGGGCTGCCCTATCTTTCACGGAACCGCCGGGATTGAGAAATTCTGCTTTACCGAGAATTTCGCAGCCGGTTTCATCACTGAAACTGTTTAAGCGAATTAGAGGAGTATTGCCGATCGTACCTACAAAACCGTTTTTGATATTCATATTTTTTACATTTTTGCATCCTATAATTAAGTCTTACAGTAAATCGATCTTTATTGCTAGCCGTACTACCAAATTTTGCTCATATTCAGCACAAATCCCGACAAAATCGGATCGCCGCTGACTGTTGCCGGATTTTCCACACATTCTTCCGGCAAACCGGGACGGTAAATGTAAACTCGGCGATTTTTGCGATCGATTAACCAACCCAACTGCACTCCCGGTTCTCTCATGTATTCTTGCATTTTTTCTTGCAAAGGTTTCAGATTATCAGAAGCCGACCGCAATTCAACTACAAAATCAGGACAAATCGGTGCGAATTTTTGCTTTTGTTCCGGTGTCAAAGCATTCCATCTTTCCAACTTTATCCAAGCAGCATCCGGCGACCTCTCTGCACCTGTTGACAAAGTAAAACCCGTACTTGAAGTAAATGCTAAACCAGTACCATCTGCTTCTGACCAAACCCACAGCGGCCCGAATATATTGCCTTCTCGGTTTCCCGTTTCCGAACCAGTAGGCGGCATAATTAGCAATTCTCCCGATTTGTTGCGTTCGATGCGCAATTCGCTATTAATTTGACAGAATTCAAAAAACTCGTCATCTGTCATTTGTAATTTGGGCGGGATTCGCAATACGATTGTTGGTGTCAACATCATTGATTTGTCCGATCGCTGCTTCCATACTTTCAGCTTACCAAATTTTACTCATATCGAGTACAAATCCCGGCAAAATCGGATCGCCGCTGACTGTCGGGGGATTTCCCAAACATTCCTCAGCTACGCCGGGACGGTAGATGTAAACTCGGCGATTTTTGCGATCGATTAACCAACCCAACTGCACTCCCGGTTCTCTCATGTATTCTTGCATTTTTTCTTGCAAGTGCTCTAAATCTTCAAAATCGGGTCTGAGTTCAACTACAAAATCAGGGCAAATCGGAGCAAATGTTTCTTGCTGTGCTTGCGATAAAGCATTCCATCTTTCCAGTTTAATCCAGGAAGCATCGGGCGATCGCACGGAGCCGATCGATAATGTAAATCCCGTACAGGAAGCAAAGCCAATCCCCGTGCCATCTTGCTTTGTCCAGATTCCCAATTCTCCGGTTAAGATAGCATTGCGATTGCTGGTAATACCCCCAACTAGAGTCAACAACAGTATTTCTTTGTGCTGGTTGCGTTCGATTCGCAGGTTGCGATTTAACTGACAAAACTCGAAAAATTCGTCTTCTGTCATTTGCAACTTTGGAGGCATTCGCAGTACGATCGGAGATGACAGCATTTTGCCTTTCCTTAAATTTCAATTCTTCATAGAAGAGCGAATTTTTTTCTGCGCAATAAAGCTTCGTAGTGAGGACTTCAGTCCTCAAAAAACTGGGTTAAGGACTAAAGTCCCTACTACGAACTAGATCTGTTCGTAGTAAGGACTTCAGTCCTCAAAATCAAGATTAAGGACTAAAGTCCTTACTACGAACGGGTGGTAAATTAAACCTATTTATTCGGCTGGGGAGTCATCCGCAAATAAGGCTTAACAGGCGTGTAACCTTTCGGGAATTTCTCTTCCAACTCTTTCGGATCGGTAATCGAAGGTACGATGACGCAATCATCGCCATCTTGCCAATTTACCGGAGTAGCAACGCTGTAGTTATCCGTAAGTTGCAGCGAATCAATTACCCGCAAAATTTCATTGAAATTGCGGCCAGTGCTCGCCGGATAAGTAATGCTCAAACGCAATTTCTTAGCCGGATCGATGACAAAAACCGTGCGGATTGTCAAGTTATTCAGCGAGTTGGGATGGATCATGTCGTAAAGGTCGGAAACCTTGCGATCGCCATCTGCTAAAATCGGATAATTGAGCGTAACTTTTTGAGTTTCCTCAATATCTTTAATCCAACCCATGTGAGAATCCACATCATCGACACTCAGGGCAATAGTTTTAACTCCCCGCTTGTCAAATTCAGACTTGAGACGGGCCACTGCACCGAGTTCCGTCGTGCAAACTGGAGTATAGTCTTTTGGATGGGAAAATAACACGACCCAGCTATCGCCCGCCCAGTCGTAGAAACTGATTTCCCCTTCCGAGGAGGCTTGGGTAAAGTTGGGAACTGTATCGCCTAATCGCAGAGCCATAAAGGGTTTCCTCTAATTATATTTAACGACAGGTATCCATCATCTCACAATTGTCCGGTTTCTCGATCGAGCCTTAAAACATTTTAAACTTTGCGGGCGATCGCTCGCTGCTTGCTTTATTGTTGTAATTTATCTGTTCTGGCTTCCTAACCCTTACTTTGGTTTTTATGCTTTACTTTTTGATTGAGGCAATTAAGCCCGTGTTAGTACCCCTGTGTTTTGTTTGCGCCTGGGGTGTAATGTTTCTGATATTTTCGAGTATCAGTGGTAGTGTCGCCGATTCCCTGCGTCGAGCTCGGCGAATGCACAAAATCCCTTGCGCCAACTGCGTATTTTTTACCGGCGACTACCACCTCAAGTGTCCGGTTAATCCTAAAATAGCTTTATCTGAAGAGGCGATCGACTGTCCCGATTATCGATCGCACTCCGGTACTTACGGTTAAAACAACGCTCAAAACATTCGATCGAGGCTTGACACATTTCTTAATATCTCTCCCGAGCTCGATTAAACTTAACTTGCATTAGAGATATTTTGAGGAGTGGAAAAATCATGTTAGTTCAAAAGTTAAATGCCTGCGCCGAATTCATTGCTGGGGATGGCACTCAACTGCGAGAATTGCTGCATCCAGACAAGCAAGCCGTAGATTTGCGCTACAGTTTGGCCCACGCAATTTTGCCCGTCGGAGAAACCTCAACGCTGCACTCCCTAACAACTTCCGAAGTTTACTACATCCTCAGCGGCGTCGGAGAAATGCACATCGACGGCGAAAGTCAGTTTGTCGAAGCTGGAGACGCGGTTTACATTCCCCCAAATGCCAAACAATTTATCCACAACTGCGGTACGGAGTCTCTAGTATTTATTTGTATCGTCGATCCTGCGTGGCGAAAGGAAGACGAAACAATTTATTAAATAGTTGACAGTTGACAGTTGACAGTCGATCGTTGACAGTTGGTAGTTTGTAGTCGATCGTTGGTAGTGCGAGCGTCCCTGCTCGCGATCGGTTGATAGTTGATAGCTCGCGCAGGAAGTCGATAATTTTAAATACCTATCAATATACCTATCGACAATAATCTATCAACAACAACCTATCAACAACAACGGCACCCTAGCCTTATTTGCCGAGCGGTTTCCTCTTATTAAAACTTCGATGCGGAGTTGCAATAAATTATCTGATTCATGTTTCAGATGAGCTTGCATTGCTCCCCTCTAATTATTTGAGGAAATATCAGCTTTGTTGGTGGGTGCCGTTATTGGTTTTTGATGAGACAGATTTGAGATTATACAGCGTTTTTACTCCTTGATTGAACTTGTAAACTAGATGGTGAACTTCGCTGTCCGATCTGTCAGGTTTTCTCTGTCAGAGAAGCTTTTTGTTCGCTTCATATTATTAATTTAGCACCTTCTCTGGGAAGCGCAAGTACCTGCAACTAAACTTTACGTTTTGATAGGTAACTACTTATAAATATGAAGTTAGATAAAGCCTAGGATTTTTTACCTAGATAACAAACAGAACAGCAGAAATTACGATAAATTAAGCAATTGTGACACTTTAACTCGGATTGTATGGTGCCGGATGCTTCGAGATCGCAGGCAAAATTAGGGTTTTCTTAAAAGACGTACTCTACTATAGGTGACAGAATGCGATCGGAGTTTTAATCTAAAAATAGTAGAGTCCGGCTGTGTCAGCTCTTAGGGAAACAGTCATAATATTTATATGAAAACAACCAAACTCATCAAATTGTGCGCCTTATCGCTGAGTATCTTTCTGCTGTGCAGCAGTGCAGTCCAAGCCGAAGCGACAACAAATCCCCAACGGCAGCAAACTTATACTAACCGAGATATTCTGCAACAGTTGGTGAAGGCAAAAGTCGTGTATCTTGGAGAAACTCACGATCGCGCCGCCGACCAGCAAGCTCAACTAAAGATTATCCGCGAAATGCACCGCCAAAATCGGAAAATTGCGATCGCGATGGAAATGTTTCAGCGTCCGTTCCAAGGCGCGATCGACAGCTATTTAGCAGGTAAAATTACAGAAGAGCAATTAGTCGATCGCACCGAGTACGATCGCAGGTGGCGTTTTCCCTGGGAATCTTACGCCCCATTTTTGCGATTTGCTAAAGAGAATCAAATGCCAGTTATTGCATTAAATACACCATCAGAAGTTACCCGAAAAGTTGCGAGAGAAGGTTTAGAAAGCCTGAGTGGCGAGGAGAAAAAATACATTCCACCCATCTCGGAAATTCGCACGGATAACGCCGCCTACCGACAAATGCTGCTCGAAGTTTTCCAACAACATCAAAAAGCCGGACAAGGAAACAGTACAGCTTTTGAAAGATTCGTGCAAGCTCAAGTTTTGTGGGACGAAACAATGGCGGAAAAAATCGCACAATTCGTCAAAGCTAATCCCGATTATCAAGTGGTAGTGTTAGCAGGAAAAGGACATATTATTTACGGTTACGGCATTCCCAGCCGCGTTGCAAGGCGTTTGGGAACCGGGAAAATACAGCAGCGATCGGTTTTATTCAGTTCCCCAGAAAATCCCGATCTGCAGGCAGATAAACGCATTGCTGACTTTGTTTGGAATCACTCAGAATAGTATAATTTTACTTGCGAACCATCATTTGGAAATAAGCAATGACAAATCAACCAAAAATACTGGCATTTGCCGGAAGTACCCGCGAAGCATCCTACAACAAAATGTTAGTAAAAGTTGCGGCTGCTGGCGCTAAAGCAGCGGGCGCGGAAGTTACTTATGTAGATTTGCGCGATTTGCCGATGCCGCTATTTGACGAAGATTTGGAAGCTAAAGAAGGAATGCCGGAAAATGCCAGAAAATTGAAAGAATTGATGGTAGCGCATCACGGATTTTTGATAGCTTCTCCCGAGTATAACAGTTCGGTTACGGCAGTGCTGAAAAACGCGATCGACTGGGTATCGCGCCCCGCACCTGGGGAACCGGGATTGGTAGCATTTACGGGTAAAGCAGCAATAATTATGAGCGCTTCTCCCGGAGGATTGGGCGGTTTGCGGGGGTTAGTTCACTTGCGATCGATCTTGGGGAATATTAATGTATTAGTGCTGCCGGATCAGAAAGCAATTCCTAAAGCATTTGAGGTGTTTAATGCTGACGGTACGATGAAAGATCCGAAACAGCAAGAGTCTGTTGAAAATCTTGGCGCTAAGTTGGCTCAGGTACTGTCAAAATTAATTTCTTGAGGCATTAATTTTGCCTTTGTTAGCAGGGACACAACAATGTTGTGTCCAAATCTCAGAAAAGAAAATAAGACCAATTTTATAAAATAATCCAACAGTATCCTATAACGACATACTGCAATACAGGATATAAAAATTAAGTTTGAAAACAGAATATTGGGGACTTGACGGCTAATAGTTATTTGCGATCGCAACCAATTGTATCGCTACCGCATCACCCGATCGGCTAAAATTAAATCACCCGATCGAATGATGGGGAAACCACCCGATCGCAGATGGTCGCAAAAATATTCAGGCGGGCATACTTAAGTCACCGGTCATCGGTCGGTTGTATTTGCTAGAAACTGCACGACAGGTGCGACAAACTCCTCCGTCACGCCTGTCATGCTCTTTTATTTAGGGCTTGCTGAATAAGTCGGAGAAAACTCAATATCGATCGAGCGTATATTCTGCAATCCGTCGCACAGCTTCCTGCACGATCGAAAACGACCCTTTGGTATTAATTCATGTTGGTATTAATTCCTGCCGCGCGATCGCATTCTTCTTCTGTTTAATTTTTAAGCATTAAAAAAATCACCGAATCAGGCAATGGAGCGAAAACAATTATTACAAACTTTCAACGATCGAGGCAAGCTAAGATGCCAATGGGTAAGGTTGAATGAGAACTTGTGCTGAAATACCTAACTTTTGATTTAACTGCCGGATTATTTCAAGGGTGAGTGGAGCTTTACGGTTGAGAATTTCGATCGCTCGATCGTGGCTACCTATTACGGCTTCTAGATGCTGTTGAGTTAGACCTCGACTTTCTAGATAATAAAGAATTGCTTCGATCGGGTCAGGCATCACGATCGGCTCGTATTTGTTTTCGTAGGCTTCAACTAAGGTGA
>JAAUPF010000081.1 GCA_012034575.1 Richelia sp. CSU_2_1
GGAGTTGTTACAGGAGTTGGTGTCGGCGCGGGAGTTGGAGTTGTTACAGGAGTTGGGGTTGGCGCGGGAGTTCGGATGTTGTTACTGGAGTTGGTGTTGGCGTCGGGGTGGGAGTGGTATCGTTGTCAGCGATCGATACATCGATCGGACCGATCGCAACTCCGTTATATTGAGAATCGGTACTGGTAGCTGCATGGACGATCGAACCTGCATGATTCCCTTCAACATCAGCATCATCAACAGCAATTACCGCGACATTTTGAGCGACATTCCAATTAGCTGGAGTGAAGGTTATAGGGGCGATCGCACTTATTTGATTCCCCGCATCGAAAGTGATATTAACATTAGCAGTTGGCTGGCTGGTTAATACCAAACTGTAACTGCCATTCGTACTGCCTTCAGCAGCATTAATCGCAGTAGGAGAAACAGTAACTCCCGCAATATCGTTATCGTTATTCGTGACAGCTACATCAGCAGCATTTAGACCGCTGTAATTCGGATCGGTACTAACAGCAGTGGCGGTAACGATCGAGTAAGGAATGTTGCCGTCAGCAACTGCATCGTCCGCACCAGTTACAGTTACAGTTTGCGGCTGGTTCCAATTATTAGGAGTAAAAGTTAGCGAGGGAACAGAAACAGTTCCTTCAGTAGAATTGGAACTGCTCAAACCGACACTGACATTAGCCGTCGGCTGGGTTGCTAAAACAACAGTAAAAGTTGCAGTTCCCCCAGCTTCAGTAGTAGTTAATCCCGCGATCTGGCTGACAGTAATTCCTACAAGAGGCGCGGCATTAGAAAACTCTGAAGTGTTGCCGTTTGGGTCGGTTGCTGTGGCGGTGATGAAGCTGTTGCTAGTAACTGCGGGCAAATCTGTAACTGACAAAGTAGCGTTGCCGCTAGTGTCAGTTGTCACGTTTGCAAACCCAATAAATCTTTGACCTTCGCCGTTGCCAGACGGATCGGTTGCATCGTTAGCAAAAAAATCGACTCTAAAAATTGTGTTGGCAGTGCTGTTTAAAGTTCCCAATATGCTCGTATTCGTACCGTTAAAAAATGCCGAGGTTAAAACAGGAAAATTTTGCAAATTATTGGCACCGGTGTCAGCATCTCCCAGGTCATTCGGCGTGATTTGTCCCGGCGGTGTGAAGTTTGGGGAGAGCTCAATTCCCAGACTGCCGTTGAGGAAAATGGAATTGGAGAGGATGGGATTGTTAATAGCTTGGGAGCTGAGAACAGACACTCCACCCATCTTGTTAAAAGCAATGACATTGCCCTCCCCCGCACCCGTTCCGCCAATTCGGTTGCCAGAATTAGAGTCGAATAAACCGATAAAAACTCCACTGTAATTGTTTCCCAGAGGACTGATGCCATCCGCCTGCGTGCCGATGTAGTTGCCCTGCACGGTGTTTCCCGTCCCCAGGATGGCAACTGCGCCCCAGTTGGCAGTTGTGTTGGGCGCATATCCGTTGCCCGATATGACATTACCAGCTCCAGGTGTCGCTCCTCCGATCGTGTTGTTGTTGCCACTTATATCAATACCTCGGAGGTTGCCCAGTGCCACATTACCTGTAACATCGGTGCCGATATAGTTGCCCTGCACCAAGTTTCCTGATGAATCATTGAAGAGAATACCTGCAAAGTGGTTGGAGATAATATTGCGCTCTGCTGCTGTCGTACCGCCAATAACGTTGTTACTTGCATTTCCACCCAAAAGAATACCGCCACCAAAGCCTGTGGGATTGAGGTTGTTGCCAACCCTCGCATTCCCAGCAGCGTTAGTGCCGATATAGTTACCTATCGCCCTGTTTCCACTAGCAGCCAAAATTTCAATACCGACAGTGTTTCCTGAAATGACATTGCGGGCAGCAGCAGTTGTCCCACCAATAATGTTGTTGGATGAACCGTTAATAGAAATGCCAGTCTTTAAGCTTCCCCCAGGCGCGTTTCCTGCAACATCAGTACCGATATAGTTGCCTTCAATAACGTTGCTGCCGCCTGCAACCAAATTGATTTGCTTGTCAAAGCGATTGATAACCAGCCCGCGCACTGTACTATTTCCTGCGCTGATAGTTAGCCCCGGCGCAATCGGATTTGTTGAATTGATACCGCTAATTTCAATAATTGGTGCGCCAGAAAATCCGGGTTGAGTCGTGCCGTCGATCGACACCGGACTGGTAATATCGGGAAGTGGGGATAAAGGCGCGATCGTCTGAATTCCCGTGCCGATATTGAAGTTAATAATGTCTGCATCGGGGGCAGCATTGGCATCTAAGATTGCTTGTCTTAAAGAACCAGGGCCGAAGTCGTCAGTATTGGTAACGGTGAAAGTAGCCATATATTTGATAGTTGATAGTTGATGGTTGACAGTTGACAGTTGACAACAGTTGTTTTTTTAATGAGTGATGACTGATGAATGTAGTTGAGAGTCAACAGTGGAAGACCAGGTTTTTAATGCTGGTTGCTGTGTCCCTACAGCAGGCAATTTAGAATCGGAAAATATTTAAACATAGAGGAAATCTTCAGGACCGATCGAGTTAAAATCAACGCCTGTCAAAGCAGCTAAAACTTCACCGCTGCTGACTACTTTAATTGTCGATCGCTATTACCCAAAGTTTAGACTCAAATCTGTAGGGGATGCAATGAATGTAGCGCTGCGAACGCTTGCTGGTGCTGCATTTAAAACATTCGCTAAAATATCGCCACTAGCTAACAAGATTAGGGTGTTGGCACCTGAGGCATTGAAACTGAGATTATTTAAAGCGATATTACCCGCGATCGCAATTCTATCTCCTTCATTGAAGTCAGTAATTTGCTCTGCGAAATTAACATCTCGCACCCCGACATCAACCTCAGTTTTGATAATAAAAGTATCTGCACCGCCGCCGCCCGTAAGAATATCGAAACCTGTATCACCTAACAGAAAATCATTGCCTGCGTCGCCGTTCAAAGTGTCATTTCCCCTACCTCCCCGCAAAAAATCATTGCCGCTGCCGCCGGATAAACTATCGTTATCTTGACCGCCGCCGATCAAATCGCTGCCATCTTCTCCGATAATTAAATCGCTGCCTTTGCCACCGCGCAGCAAGTCATTGCCAGCAGCACCCCGCAACAAATCGTTTCCAGCATTCCCATTAACTGCATCATCATTCGATGAACCCAGCACGGTATCGTTACCGTCTAATGCTCGCACGCCACCTGGAAATTGAGTTGTATTGTTTGGAGGTATTTGAAAAAAATCATTGCCATTAGTTAAGTCAAGAAAAAGTTCACTAGCTGCTGAAATCAATAAATTATTAAAAATGTTCAACCGTTCAACGTCTGCGATCGTTCCCAATGGCCGGACAAATTCCAGCGATTCTAGTGGCGGAACAAAAATTAATTGGGTCAAAAACAGATCGTCCTGAGTGCGTAAAGCTTCTAACACGTTCTCGAGGTTTACCACTTCAATATCAAACGAGGCAGCTAGATTAGGTTGCTGCTCTTTGAAACGCTCTATAAATCTCTGCAAATCCTCTAGATTGAAAAACACAGGAATTTCTTCCTGTCCCTCCTGCTGCACCGTCAAATAGCCATTTTGCGGGCCGCCTCTGACCAAAAACAGAGGCACTCCCTGATATTCGTTAACTTGCTGACCGTTTTGTCGCAATACCGTTTTAGCAAACTCAACCTGCTGCGGTGCTGGAATAAAAGTAAGCTGCAGCTCTTCAGGTGCGCCCTTACTGGCTTGAGAAGTTTGGTAAATTTCCCCCAAAGATACTGGCAGCACGCGCAGTGTTGTCGCCAACTGAGGTCTGCTAATTTTTAGTTGTTCTATAAAATTCAGGGCATCCTGCTGGCTAATAAAAACTCCCGCAACAGAAATATTGCTGTTACCTCGATCTGGAACATCATTTATTAGAAGTGAGTTGTTGGCATTGACGAGCATAAATACTGGTACAGACTGCAGCTTTTCGTCAATTTGCGCGTCAGATAGTGCTAATGCTTTGAGATTTCCCGCTGTCTCGGAGGCAGCTAGCAAGTCAAAATTAACTAAATTAGACATGGTGATATTAATTCGTGTTAAATCCTTGTTAAAACTGTCGCTTGAAGTTGGTATTTTTTCTTGGGATCGGGCATGGTCAATACCAGATGTAAACTCTGTACGCCAGCGATCGAATTTTTCGATCGCACTTATCGCGACTCCCCAATCCCCTATATTTCTAAGATGTCCTTCCCAAAACTTCCCAACGGCTCAATCTGGCGGCTCACTCGGCTCACTATCGCGGCTCACTCGGCTCATTTAGCTGAGCCGTTTTTGTTGCAAAACTTAATAAAAGTACCCAAGCGGTAAATCTCTTAACGATAATGTAGTAACAATTGTCAGTAAACCGAGAATCAACAATGGCGTCTCTCAAGATGTCCGCAGCAGGACTCGAAATTATCGAACAAGCCAGACAGCAGAAACGTTGGGACAAAACGGCTGAAGTTTTGTGCAGCGATGCTTTAACTTCAAAAGCTACTTTGAAACGCTTTTGGAGGAAGCAGCCAATTCAGCGGGAAACTTTTATTAGAATTTGTCAAGTTTTGGGTGTAGAATGCTGGGAAAAATTGGTCGATCGCGATCGCGCTCTAGAAACTTCAATTACTGCTAATCTAGATTGCCAAGTGGCGGAAACAAGCAAAAAAAATCCGGGTTTTGCCTTGCCAGAAAACTTGCCTGCCGTGAGAAATTGGGTAGGAAGAATTGAAGAAATCGAAACTCTCAAAAATCAACTTCTCGATCCAGAAACTCGCACAATTACGATTACAACTGTCTGCGTTGTCGGTTTGGCTGGCATCGGCAAAACAACTCTGGCTGCTCAATTAGTGCGCCACCTCCAGTTAGAAAATACTCCTTTCGTCGCCGCTGCTTGGGAATCTTTGCGATCGGCTACGGGGATTGCCCCAGAATTTAATTGGATAGTTGACTCGCTGTTATCTACTCTTTCCGGTAGCGACATCAATTTAGGTGCGATCGAACAAGATGACTATCTCAAAAAAATCGCAAAACTGCTCGATATTCTGAAAGAAAAGCCTTGTTTGCTAGTGCTAGATAATGTCGAGACTGTACTGCAAGCAGGAGAAGCAAATAAAGCCGGATATTTTGCTAGCAACTGTGCCGAATATGCTTGGCTCCTCAAACAGCTAGCAGAAACAGAACATCAGAGCAAAATAATTTTTACCAGCCGGGAAACTTTAGCTCAATTGCCGATTCGAGAAACTCGTACTATCTCTATAACTGGCTTGAGTATCGATGCTGCTGTAGCGCTTTTGCAATCTTTTGAGCTAACAGCTACTGTTGAAGAATTAACCGCACTCGCCGAATCCTATCAAGGACATCCCAAAGCTTTGGAATTGGTGGCGGCGGTAATCAGAGATGATAGCGAATTTAAAGGAAAAGTCGGGAGATTTTTGGGCGATCGCAATTGGCTATTAATTCGAGATATCGAAAGTTTAATCGATGAAGTATTAGCCCGCCTCAGCGAACCGGAACGAACTTGTTTGAGCCGAATTTCTGTATATCAAACCTCCGAACACCCGCTAACTTTTGCCGGGATTGCGGTTCAAATGCCGGATTTAAACGAGTATGAATTAAAGGAAAACATCATTCAAGCTCTCAAACGGCGGCAACTGCTAGACTACAATGTCGAGGTAGAATCGTACCAAATGCACCCTTTAGTACAAGAAAAAGCTTACCGCCTGTTGTGCCAAGATACTGAAGCAGTGCGCCATGCAAACCGCCAAGCTTACCGCTATTTTTTGATGCTATCTTTTCGATCGCAAACAGCAGAACCAATTGAGAGTTAAGAGTTGACAGTTAACCGTTAACTGTTAGGAATCTTAGCTATTATAATTGGGCAGCAAATCTCAAACCTCAAACCTCAAACCTAACATCTAAAACCTAAAACCTATCTGCGTTCATCCGCGTTTATCCGCTGTCATCTGCGGTTGCAACACCTAAAATTTATGAAACAAGTTACCGATATCAAATTATTAACGATGGCGCACTATCATGCCTGTCAGGCAAAAGAGTGGGATGATGCAGCCGCCATAGTTTTAGAAGTATATGATTTTCTCCGCTACGGCAACTATTTTCAATTGCTTAAGGATTTGTGCGAAGGTTTACTACCTGTGGGTTGGCAAGACAAACAGCAATTAGTGGAATCAACTAACACTCACATTGATATTTTATATCGCTTGGGCGTTACTTACCACGATTTAGGTAAATTTGTCACCTCCAATCAATATTTACAAGTGTGTTACGAACTGGCACAACAAACAAATTATCTGACAAGAAAAGCTGATTCGCTATCGTATATAGCGCTCAACTACCAGCATTTAGAAAACTATCAGATTGCTAAAAAATATCTGGAAAAGTGTTTGGCGATCGCTCGGGAAATTCAGGAATTTAGAATTCAATGTAGAGTTTTGCAATTTTTAGGTAAAAACCACGATTATTTAGGCAATTATCAAGAGGCGATCGCTCTCTACTTGGAAGCTTTAGAATTAGCTCGCCAGCACTATTTTATCGAAGAAGAAGCAATAACTATCGGCAATTTGAGCTTGACTTATGCCAAAATAAAAAACTACGATCTAACTGTCGATTGTATTTGTCAATGCCTCGCAATATTGGAAAAATCCGAGCGAGGTTTTAGTCAAATTAATGCCTTGCGAGATCTATCAAATTTTCACTCTAATATCAAAGATTCTAGCATACTTGTGGATTTAGTTCAGGAGCAGGTAGAAATGTCTGTCGATCTTGCCTCGGGAAATGGTAAAGTTCATGATGTAAATGTTTTAATGGTTGCGTATGATGCTTTAGAAGAGTGGAAATTTTTTATGACTATTTTTGAAAAATGTTTGAGTGGTGCGAGCGAAACAACTTCCCTTCCGACTCGGGTTAATTATTTGTATGAAGCTGGAATAACTTATTATAAACTTTTTGATATTAATCGGTTGCTCGAAGGTTTAGCTAGTCAAAATCGAAAAATAATGCTCCTCGTAGATTTAGTTAAAGTAATGTTGAAATATAAAATGATATTTGCCAAAAGTATTGAATATAACTTAAGGGAAGCAGAGCAAATTTGCGTGAAGTTACAAATGCCATTTTTGGCAAAAATACAAAAACTCCAAGCAGATTTGCAGGTAATTAAATAAACGAAGCAGGACTAAAGTCCTTACTACTAACTAATTTAATCCGCCAAGCGGTGGCCGCAGCTAGTACAAAAACGATCGCCCTCTTCTGTTTTCGCGCCGCATTGCGGACAAAAACGCTTCACTGTCGGTGCAAAATTTCCCATTTGCATCGACATATTTCCCATCCGCATTTCCATGTTATTCATTTGCATCGGCTTCATAGGTTCGATGGGTTTCATGGGTTCCATCGGCTTCATTGGTGGCATCGGTTGCATCGGAGGTACGCCCGCTTCTGTAAGGGGCAATTCTTCAGCATTAGCGAGAGAAGGAGGGGAATTGAGGGCGATCGTACTGTTACCTTGTACTCGCACAAAATACTCGCCTTGCACCGATTCAACCCGCACAATAACCCCGGATGCTGTGCGAAAAGCAGTTGGCGGTCGCAACCATTTTCCTGTTGCAAAACTGTTGCTCGATTGCTGCTGTTGGCCCGGAGAACTGCTAGCTAAGGTAAGAGTAGTTTGCATTCCCGAATTTTCTATGTAAACTTGCACTCCGGCACCCAAATCGCAAATATAAGCCATGATTTTATAATAGTTGACAGTTGACAGTTGATAGTTGACAGTTGATAGTTGACTTGCGATCGATCGTTGACCGTTTTTCCTTTTTCTTATCTCTTCCTTCTTGCTTCTTCCTCCTGACTCCTTCTTCTTCCCTCTTCTTCCCTCTTCTTCCCTCATCCTTCTTCCTTCTTCCTTCTTCCTTCTTCCTTCTTCCTTCTTCCCTCTTCCCTCTTCCTTCTGTTGACTGTTGAGCTGATTAATCAATAATATTGTACAGAGCTTTGACTGCCAAATGCGCCGATCGCTCAATTCGTAAAATAATCTTAACTTCTGCCCGATTAGGGATGGCATCCCCGATAGTTTATGCTATGCCAGCGATCGAAATCATCAAAAAGTATCAACAGTTACAGTCTTTAAGAAATTGGGATAAACAGCCGTGAGATTCGATACCTACGATCCGGGTGACTTCTACGATGAACTCTTCATCGACAAAGGACAACCCCGTCCCGAAGCTACCCTCTTGATACAAAGAATTCACTCTTTATGCGAAGGCGAACTCAAACAGCGACATCAGGCGGCACAAGCTGCTTTAATGAAATTAGGAGCGACTTTCAACGTTTACGGGAGCGATCGGGGGACGGAACAAATATTTCCGTTTGATGTAATTCCTCGGATAATTTCTGCCTCGGAATGGAGTTGGATCGAAGGGGGACTCAAGCAGCGAATTCACGCCCTCAATTTGTTTCTCGCAGATATTTACAGCGAACAGAAAATTCTCAAAGATGGCATAATTCCAGCGGAAATAATTGCCTCGGCGACAGGCTACTTTCAAGCCTGCATCGGTTTGCAGCCTCCCGCAGGAATTTGGTGTCACATTACTGGCACGGATTTAGTGCGCGACAAAGACGGGAAATGGTACGTTTTGGAAGATAATTTGCGCTGTCCTTCCGGCATTTCTTACGTGTTGGAAAACCGCCGGGTGATGAAAAGTACCTTTCCTAAAGTTTTTGCGAAATTGGCAATTCAACCTGTTGACGATTATTCCAGTCATTTGTTAGAAACTCTGCTGAACTTAGCGCCTTCCCACATTCCCGATCCCCATGTAGTCGTGCTGACACCTGGCATCTACAATTCAGCATATTTTGAACATTCTTTTTTGGCGCAGCAGATGGGAGTGGAGTTAGTTGAAGGGCGGGATTTAGTAGTAGCTGACGGTTACGTAAAAATGCGAACTACTAAAGGTTTGCAGCGAGTTGATGTAATTTACCGCCGGATTGATGACGATTTTATCGATCCTTTAGTTTTTCGATCGAGCTCGTTGTTAGGCGTACCTGGATTGATGGAAGTTTACCGCAACGGCCGCGTTGCTTTGGCAAATGCTTTGGGTACAGGAGTTGCCGATGATAAAGTTATTTACGCTTACGTTCCCCAGATAATTAAATATTATTTGGACGAGGAACAAATTTTATCAAACGTTCCGACCTACGTGTGTTGGGAGGAAAAACAGTTAGAATATGTTTTGGCAAATCTGGACAAACTGGTAGTCAAAGCAGCCAACGAATCGGGCGGTTACGGAATGTTAGTCGGACCCCACGCCTCGCAGGAAGAACGGCAAAGTTTTGCTGAAAAAGTTAGCGCTAATCCGAGGAATTATATCGCGCAGCCGACTTTATGTTTGTCGCGAGTTCCGACAATTTTTGGCGACAGTTTTGCAGGCTGTCACGTAGATTTGCGGCCTTACATTCTGTACGGTAAGGATATTTACGTGCATCCGGGCGGCTTGACTCGCGTAGCTTTGAAACGCGGCTCTTTGGTAGTAAATTCATCTCAGGGAGGAGGTAGCAAAGATACTTGGGTTCTGTGCGATTAAAAAATGAATGATTCGATAATAAATAAGGTTTGTAGTAAGGACTGAAGTCCTCTAAACCTACTGGCTAAAGTCCACACTACGAAAAGTTTCCTCATCTCAACTGTCAACTGCCGACTATCAACTGTCAACTGTCAACTGTCAACTGTTTATGCTAAGTCGCGTTGCCGATTCAATTTACTGGCTCAACCGCTATGTCGAACGAGCAGAAAATATTGCCCGCTTTGCCGATGTAAATTTCAATTTAATTCTGGATTCTCCTACAGGTGTAGCGCAACAGTGGGAACCTTTAGTGCGAACGACTGGAGATTTGCCGCTATTTCAAAAACGCTACGGCGAACCAACTGCTGAAAATGTAATTAAGTTTCTCAGCTTCGATCGCGAGTATCCCAATTCAATTTTATCCTGCCTGCGAGCTGCCAGGGAAAACGCTCGATCGATCCGCGAAATTATTTCTTCGGAAATGTGGGAGCAAGTCAACGAATTTTATATGATGGTAGAAGATGCTGCCCGCCAACAAACTATACTGCAATTGCCTGAGTTTTTTGCTGAAGTAAAAATGGCAGGACACCTGTTTGCTGGGATTACTGATGCGACGATGACACACAATGAAGGGTGGCATTTCGGTCAAATTGGCAGGTTTATCGAACGGGCTGATAAAACTACTCGGATTCTGGATGTGAAGTATTTTATTCTGTTACCTTCGGTGCAATACGTGGGTACTGCACTTGATGAAATTCAGTGGATGGCGCTGTTAAAATCTGCTAGCGCTTACGAGATGTACCGCAAACGCAAGCAGCATCGCATCGATCCAACTCATGTGGCAGAGTTTTTGATTCTCGATCGAGAATTTCCCCGATCGATCCAGTTTTGTTTGTTGCAAGCTGAACGCTCTTTACACGAAATTACCGGCACTCCCGCCAATCACTGGCAAAACCCAGCAGAACGCGCTTTAGGCCGCTTGCGCGCTGAGTTGGATTATGTGACTATTGAGGAAATTATCAAGCAAGGTTTGCACGAGTTTTTGGACAATTTGCAGCAGCAAATGAATGATGTGGGGAAGAAAATGTTTGAGGCTTTTTTTGCTTTAAAATCTGTTAGTTAATTGGGCATGGGGAATTGGGAATTGGTAATTGGTAATTGGGAATTGGGCATGGGGAATTGGGCATGGGGAATTGGGAATTGGGAATAACGAAGAGGGCGGGCACGGGGGCACCCCCTCCGCTTCGCTTCGCCCCTACCTGTCAACTGTCAACTGTCAACTGTTAACTGATTAAATGCTTTATCAAATCGCTCATATTATTACTTACAATTACAGCCAACAAGTCAATCTGGAACCCCATACAGTTAGGTTGCGATCGCGCTGTGGCGGCTGTCAATTTCTGCGGGATTTTTCTATGCAGGTTACTCCCGAACCCGTTGGAATTTCGGAAGTGCTGGACTTGGAAGGTAACAATACTATTAAACTTTGGTTTCAGCAACAAACCGACTGTCTCAAAATCGAGGTAAATTCACAAGTTGAAACGAGCTGCATTAATCCTTTTAATTATATGTTAGAACCTTGGGCGCTTCAGATTCCAATTATCGATTATCCCGCGCTTGTTTTAGCTCAATTGCAGCCTTATTTGCAGCACAGTTCCGACCCGGCGATCGTTCAATTGGCACAGGAATGCTGGCAGGCTGCTAATGGCAATACAGTGCAGTTTTTAGGCGAATTAAATCAGCGGATTTATCAAAATTGCAAATACATTATTCGGGAAACTGGCGACCCTTTTCCGGCTGGGATTACTTGGAATCAAAAATCGGGTTCCTGTCGGGATACGGCGGTGGTTTTTATGGAAGCTTGTCGCGTTTTTGGGCTGGCTGCGAGGTTTGTCAGCGGGTATCAAGAGGGCGATCGAGACCAATCAGAAAGGCACCTGCACGCTTGGGCTGAAGTGTATTTGCCGGGTGCGGGTTGGCGCGGTTACGATCCGACGCAGGGGCTGGCTGTGGCCGATCGGCATATCGCGTTAGCTGCTAGCGCTATTCCGCGCAATGCGACTCCGATTTCGGGAAGTTTTAGCGGTTTTGGGGCTGAGTCGGAAATGACTTATAATTTGATGATTAATTGTCTTAAAGATTAATCAATAAACAAATTTGCAGTCGCACTTTAGGTAAAGCGCAACTGCAAACATCGATTTAGGCGATCGACCGAAGATGATTCAGTCGATCGACACTTGCAGAATTAGTAGCGACGAGAGAAATTATCTCTGCGATCGCCGCCACCGGAATTTCTGTTTTCACGGGGTTTGGCTTTATTGACCTTAAGATCGCGGCCCATCCATTCAGCGCCATCGAGCGCATCAATGGCAGACTGTTCTTCAGCTTCGGTACCCATTTCCACAAAACCAAAACCGCGCATCCGGCCGGTTTCCCGATCGGTCGGCAGTTGAACCCGCTTGACTGAACCGTATTCTGCAAACACAGCAGTCATCTCAGCTTCTGTAACCTCATAGGATAGGTTACCAACGTAAATCGACATAGACTAATCTCCAAAAAAGGAATGCAGAGAGTGAGATTTCGGAGAGAAGCCTGTCAATACCAAATGTAGCAAAACCTTCAATAGTTGAAACAAACACTACAACCGATTCTTATTCTCGACTACCATCATAGCACTTAAAAATTCATTAGGAAACTTAAAAATTAATTAAGTTAAGGCACCCACCAAGATCGCGTCTAAGGCTTTAAGTCGGCCTGCTGAAGTGCCAAGGACGGTGATGGGGTGTCCGGGAATCGCGATGGCGAGTGAGGAATGTTCCAGCAAAAGTTCTGAGAGACCGATCGTAACTTAATGGCAGTCGAGCAAAGCCGCGCTCAAAATACTTGTGCGATCGCGATCCTTAGCTCACAATAGATATGCGCTCCTCAAGCGGAGTGCAAACTCGATCGATACCTTGACGATTAAATAGAGCAGAGTGAAAATGGGACTTAGCGATATTCTATTGAGTGAAAAGAACATAGACAGTGTTGTTGGTGACTGTGTAGGTTTGATAGACAAACAAGTGGCGGCAGCGCCTGGATTGGGCGGTTTAGCTCTTAAAGCTGCCTACTCTACTGTTAAGGGGATACGCGCTGACTATTGCGCGCAAGTGCTCTATCAACTTTTACCAGAAGTTTCGATCGCACTCGATCCGATGTGGAGTCAAGCAGTAAATAATGGCAGCCCCGTCGAATATCTGACTGAAAGAAAATCTCAAGTAGCAGACGAATTGCTCCAAATTAGCGACAAAAAGGCTGAGAAAAGCACGAGAGCAATTGTTAAAGGTGCCTATGCCAAACTCCGCCCCTCCGCTAAGAATTACGTGGAAAATGGCATACCGGATTTAGTCACCATCATTCAGAAATATAGCGCGATCGGTGCTTGAATTTTCAAAGTTTTGAGTTGTGAGTTGTGAATTTTGCTTTTAAACTCAACATTCAAAATTTAGGAATGTAGGGTGCGCACTGCGCACCTTACAAGCTGTTAGTTAACTGTGAATTGTGCTTTTAAACTCAACATTCAAAATTTAGGAATGTAGGGTGCGCACTGCGCACCTTACAAGCTGTTAGTCAACTGTCAACTATCAACTGTTTGCTGCCAAGATTTGTAACACAGCTTGTCCGGTAATTCCCAATCCCAAAAACATTATTAACATCGCGCTAATTGCAGGCAAAAATTTGGTGGCTGTTAGGTGTTTTGGCAGTCGATCGAACTTCCTTCTAGCATAAACTAAAATCAGTCCGATCGCGCTCAACACCAAAGCCAATCCCAAACTAAAAGCTACGACTAACGTCATTCCCAAACCGACATTTCCCAAAGCAGACGCGCTCAATAGCATTACCAAAGCTGAAGGACAAGGCAGCAATCCGCCGGAAATTCCTAACGCTAACAAGCTTTTCCAAGTAACCGGAGAACCGTCAGCACCAGGCGGTAAATGCGAGTGATAGCGACCGTCTCCGTGATGGTGGTAATGATGATTTATCTTTGGTTTAACTGGCTTGTATTCTCTTTCCCAAGTTCCCCGGTTTAACAGATTCACCGGTTCCTCAAAGTTTGTAGTAAAAACTTCATTGCTCTCTTTTTTTAATAATGAAGCGATCGCGCATTTCGCATTCATGACTAAATTATTTAGTTTTTGGAGGGCTGAAGTCCTGACTGCGAACCTTATTTTGCTGCCGGATAGTAGGAGTTGCAGCCCGATCGCTCCGATTAATAATCCTGAGATTAAACTCAGCCAAGGATTGAGTTTTTCTGGCTCGATCGAACCAGAAGCAAATAGCGTAATTCCGCCAATAGCAAACACTCCCGCAGTGTGAGTTATGGTAGTTGTTGCTGCTAAAAATAAAGCGTGTAGCCCAGTAGCCCGCGCACCTACTAAATAAGCGCCAACAAGGGTTTTTCCGTGTCCCGGAGACATCGCGTGGGCGGCACCCCAAGTAAATGCTCCGGCTATTGCGAGCAACAAACTCCGACTTGCATCCCAAATTGATGCACTCGTTCCTAATACAAATTCCCGGTTTTGCGGCGTAAAGATAAAGCTTTTGACACTGCCCGATCGCGCGTTAGCGAAGCCCTCGAAGAGGATCGCGGCTTGGCAGCTAGCTGTTGGAACTCCGGGTAAAAATAGATTGTAGGTAATCCGAAATTGGTCTTTCAAGCCGGGAATTATCGGGCGATCGACTGCGGGAAAGCTGTAGTTTAAGATTAAAGTAGTGTGAGTATTTGGCTGCTGAATTAAACTGGCAGTTTTAGTTGCTATTTCTAATGATTTTACTGTTGCAGCTCCTGAAATGCCGCTGCTGTTGGCGATGCGAATTTGTTGGCTGAAAAACTGTTCTAATTGCGGTTGGTGGTTGCGAATTTCGATTGGTTGAAGTTGGCTGTCTCGATTGTCGTCGGCGAAGTTTGTTAAGCCGGTTGGGTAAGTTAATGTGACTTCGGCTTCCGCATCGCTGACAGTTATTTCGGCTACCGATAAGTCCGCCCAGTGCGAGTACGCAGGATGGATTGAAGTTGCGAACAATAAGATAATTGTCAGAACAAAAAGTATCAAATATTTGGGCGAGCGACTCAATTTTATCTGCATAATTACCTCTGGTTTTAGGGCTTTTTAGTGGGTTAGGGCGGGTTTATCTAACTGTTTGTACCTCTTGAGCGTGTCGAGAACCCGCCCCTACGAGATTGTTGAAAATTGTGAAAAATTTCATTTGAAACTGAAATGTTGCAACATCGTCAATCAATTTGTGTCAATTAACCTGTGTCAATTAACCTGTAGGGGCGGGTTTTTCAACAATCTCTTGTAATAATTGACAATCTCGAAAACCCGCCCCACGCGCAACCCCCTGCCCCTAACTGAAATTGGTGCAAGATGTGAATTGAATAGGAATTACACAATCTTTCCTCTTCCTTGTTTTTAAGCTTAAAATTCCAAATTTCCCAAACCCAAATATTTGCCCGATCGCGCGTCAAAATTCGGGTCAATTTCTTTAGCCTTTTGCAAATAAATCCGAGATTCAGATTCTTTACCCAACTTGCGGGCGATCGCGCTAGCCCGGTAAAATATTCCCGCATCCCGAAAGCCCGATCGCACTATTGGCGCGATCGCGCGATCGGCCCCCTTCCAGTCTCCAGCGCTAGAAAGCGCCCAGGCTAAGGTATCCAGCGTTAAAGGATCTTTGCGGATTTTCACCTCTTGCTGCATTAACGCTAAGGCTTCCGCCACATCCTGCGATCGCCCCCTTTCCAGCAGCAAACGCGCCAAATCCCGCCGGTGCCCGAAACCGCCCGCAGCCAATTCCTGACGCAACCCCGCCTCAGCTTTATCCCGCAGTTGCTGGGCCGCGATCGCATCTCCCTGCAACTCTTTCACCCTCGCCATACCGATTTTGACAGCGCGATCGAACGCGGTAGCAGCCCCGCCAGAATAGGCAGAAACCTTGCTGTAATAGCTTTCTGCTTCCCGATAATTGCCCGATCGCACTTCCAAATCCGCCAAATAAATCAGCGCTAGCGGGTATCGCGGCACCAACCGCAAAGCTTCCAAAAACAGCGCTTTCGCCTGCACAAACTGCCCCCGACGCGCGTAAAATCGACCCAAGAGCGATCTCACCCGCGCCGATCCCGCCACCTCCCCCGGTTCCTCCGCAGCCATTGCTTGCCGAAAATCCTCCAACGCCTCAGCATCCCGTCCCTGCGCCTCTCTCACTAACGCCCTTAAAGTGAGAGAACCCAAGTTAGGAATCCGATTAACTAAAGCTTCTGCCGATTTATTTGCCTCACTTAAATTGCCCGTCGCTAAGTGAGATGTAACTGTCAGGGCGATCGCATCTTCATTGTCAAAACCAACTTGTTCAGCCAAACGCAAAGCAGTAGAAAAATCGTGTTTAGCTTCAGCAATTCGAGCCAAAATTAACAACGCACCTTGATTGTTAAAAGGCAAATCCGCGATCGACCTTTGAGCCGCTTGTTGGGCCAACAAAAACCGACTTCCCTCACCAGTAGCGCGAGCCATTTTCAAATAAGCAGCCGCCAATCCCGATCGATTCAAACCGCTCTTCGGATCGACAGCCAATCGCTGCTGGTAAAAAGCAATTTCTCGCTCGATCGCCTGTTTTTGATTCTGATTATTTCTCAAACTTTCCGAAAATTGATAGCGATACTTAGCATCAAGATTCGCCGGAGTCTTTTCAGAAAAAATATCCGATAGCAAACGCCAATTAGAAGGCAAATTAATTACAAAAATGCCCGCGATCGGTACCAAAATTATCAGCCACCACCAAAAACCATCCGATTTAATCCCCTGCCAAATTTTTACTTTCATACATCCGCTGAAGAAGGAAGAAGGAAGAAGGAAGAAGGAAGAAGGAAGAGGGAGAGAGTGAGGAAAATTAATAATTCTTAATTCCCAATCCCCAATCCCCAATCCCCAATTCCCAATTCCCAAATGATTAATTCGGCAAAGCCAAATAAGGAAAACTCGACTCTAAAGGCTTGTGTCCCTGAGCCGGATTTCCCGGAGTTCCGTTATAAGAAACGTTATCGCTCGCCGGAGAACCAACCAAAGCTCCCAAAGTAATATCAACAACATCATCCAAAAGCAAACGACCCCCAATCAAACTTCCTTGAGAATTTGTCGCGCTAGCATAGCCGCTGGCTCTTGTAGTATCGATCCGCATCACATCCGGTAAAAAAGCACGGGCGATCGCATTTGCATCGACATTATCGCTACCGTCTAAAAGATCCACAGCATTCAAAGTAGCAACAGCTTCCTGACGCACCGGAGCCGCCGCCGGACTCAAATCTAATCTTGGAGGAATATTATTAAATGCTTCTAGAAAATCCGGAGTAACGATCAAAGCTTCATTGATTCCAGGTCTTCCCAAACGCTCGAATTGTTTGAAACCTCCAGCACCGTCTCGAATAGAAATAGTTGACCATACATCAAAAGTTGTAGCGCGATTTCCTGCTTGCAAAAATGCTCTCGGAACCCGTACAGCAATCGTATTTACGTTATAACCTTTGGCAAAGTCTAGCGCTTGATTTGCTGGCTTAAAGGCTACCCGAGATCCAGTTCCCAAGGCTCCCGATCGCACTCGGAAGAACTGTTCGACATCAAAGAAAAACGGATCTTCTCGCAAACCTGCAAATACTGTTAAATTAGAACCATTAACAGGTACTGTATTTAAAACAGTATTAGAATTTAGAGGAGTTGATGCGATTAAACCGCCGTTAACTGTTGTTTTAGTTGTGGTTGCTGAACCGCCGCGAATGACAGTTAAAGCTACAGCTTGCATACCTTTGCTGTTAGGCGGACTGAAGGCAAATCGCAGGATAATATCGGCGCGTCCGGTAGGTGTAGAATTCACATCTGCAACCTGCGTGATGTGAAATTGATAGAGGGCTGTCGTGCTGAAATAATATTGATAGCGAGCTACCGATCGGGGATTTGAATTCATAATAAATACTAAGTCCCCATCTGCAGCACTGGAGTTTTGCTCTCGCTCGCGAAATACATACAAATCGGTTAAGTTGATCGTCCGGCCTTTGATATCGACTTCGCCGTCGTCGTGGTCGGAAGCAGTTATCATTCCTGGAGTTAAGAGAACAATAAAAGCTACTTCAATAGCTAGGATGGCTCGACGAATTTTTTGGGAAATTTTCACTGTTAGTACCTCGAACGCTGAAATTTTTGCCCGTGAAAGACTGACTATCAAATAACAAGATTTGATATTACACAAAGAACATTTTGGTTTGTTATTTGGTTGAAGATACGCAGCACGCACTCTATAAAAGCTGTGAGTTGCATAAGGTGCGCGTTGCGCGTTCTACAAAAGCCAGTGCGTAAGTCCCGTGACAATTGGTATACGCAGGTTTTGCTGTTTTGGATCTGCGCAGCAATATTAAGTTATGTAAAATAACTAAACTGTTAGCACCCAATTTTTGCGGTTGTCGTTACTAACAAAAGCTGCTGGTACGATTTCAATATTGACACCCAAAGCCTTGAAAGTAGCGCGAATAGCGGCAGCATGAGCTGCTTCTGCGGTACCGATACTAGCCCCCGCAGTAATCAAATCAGGAGTCTTAATCTTGGCAGCTTCTAAGGTATAGGCGATCGCAGCATCGGTTTCTAATGCCAGCGCTAATTTACCAATATTCACATCAGAATCTATATTTCCTTCCTTCTTATTAATGTATGATGAAAGGTCGTAACTAGATTCAGCTTGCACGGGAGTTGCTCCCAAACTTCTCACCGCAGCAGCGAGAACATCTCGGTGCTGTTTGTGGTCGTTTTGATTGCGGAGTGCGACAGCTAAAACAGCTTTGCCAACGTCAGTATTTGTCAATTTGCCAGCAGCAAAACTGTAAGCCCAAATTGCCTGGTGTTCGTAAAAAAGAGCGTTGTTGAGAATAGCAGCATCGTTTTTTTTGTCATCGGGAGTCGCCCCGAGAGCTTTTTCACCCAGCAGCGAAACGCCCAAAGCACCGGCTAAACCGGCAATGGCACCGCCAGCAAGTACAGTGCGGCGTCGCAAACTAAAATTATTGCGAGATTTTGACATTTCGGATAAGGCAATTTCTGGGTTTTGCATAGAGGGTGTTGCTAAGTTGCAAAAAGTTAATGCAGAGATGGTACACTGCAAGATGAATCGGGAAAATTACAACTAAAAGCATGACAAAGTTAGCCCCCAAAGGCATACTTAATTGCATCCCAATTTCCAACTTACAATTATGTTCTGTAGTGATATACGTCGAATTTTTAATTTTGGATCTGTGCGGTCAAAACAAAATTTTTTCGGTACACTGAGATGACAGGTCAAAACTTAAGCGATGAATCGCTGCTGTTATTGCAGATTGCCCGGAAAGACCAAGCAGCACTAGCTAAACTGTACGATCGATACGGTCGAGCAAGTTACGCTCTGGCTTACAAAATTCTGGGTTCGCAAGAAGAAGCTGAAGAAGTAGTGCTCGATGTTTTTCCCAAATTTGGCAAAAAGCAGCAACTTACGATCCGAAGCGTTCTCGGGCAGATACTTGGTTGTTTATGCTTACCCGCAGCCGATCCCTCGATCGACTTCGAGTTTTGCAGCGCACACTCCGGGCTGCTGAAGCTTGTTTGGCAGATGCTAAAATCCCCTCTGCCGACATTGCAGAACCGATGGAAGATGCAATTCTAGAAGAACGCAGCGAACGAGTTAAAGCAGCACTAGAAACGCTGCCGGCCGAACAGCGAATTGCGATCGAACTAGCTTATTATCAAGGATTAACTTGCGCGGCGATCGCAACTCAACTCGGTGTCCCGACAGGCACAATTAAAACTAGAATTCGCTTGGGTATTTCTAAATTGCGCCAAGCTCTCACCGATATATTTTAGATTGCCCAAAAACCAACTTAAATTTGTTGGCAAATCTCAAACTCAAATCTAAAATCTCAAATCGAAAGTGCGATGGCAGTACACCAATCTAAAATCTAAAATCTAAAATGGAAACAATGCCAGACGAGGAATTTAATCTCCTTGCGGCGCTTAATGCTCTCGATACCCTCGACGAGTCAGAACGCCGCGCACTTGCAGAGCAATTAAACGCCTCCCCAGAATTGCAAAGCGAACTAGCTACTTTTGAAGCAGCAATTGCCGCGATCGCCTATACAACTCCCCCCATTCCCGTCGCCCCCGACCTAAAAGATCGCTTGTTTCAACGCATAGCTGAACTACCGCCAAATCCAGTAGAATCAGCAGATTTAGAGCCAATTGTTGCCGATTCGATCGAGAACAATCTGCCACCTTTTATCGTGCGATCGCGCGATGTGAAATGGAAACCTTTTAGAGTTCCGGGAATCTCGATCGGCAATCTTTATATTGACAAACAAAAGCGCGAAATCACTTGTTTGATGCGCTTGGAGGCGGGAGTAATTTTTCCCCCGCACCGACACGCCGGCCCGGAAGAAATAGTTGTATTGGAAGGAGATTTAACTGTAGAAGGGGAAAGATGCGATCGAGGTGATTACGTGCGATCTGTTCCCGGTTCCGCGCATTCGCCTTTCACAGAAAGAGGGTGTTTGCTGTTAATTAAATCTTCCACAGATAACGAATGGCTGGCGCGATCGGAGGTTCGATCGACCTAAATTCTCTCGATCGACCTAAATTCCTTCGATCGACCTAAATTCTCTCGATCCCCCTAAATCCCCCTTAAGAAGGGGGACTTCCGGAGGTAGGTTGTCTGCGACAACTCGATCCCCTAAATCCCCCTTCTCAAGGGGGACTTCCGGAGGTTTCCTGTCCCCCTGGGGGGACTTCAAGAAGTTTCCGGTCCCCCCCTTTTTAAGGGGGGCTAGGGGGGATCGAGACTAAAATCCAGCACCAAAAAATCACAAATCACGAGGATAAAATCATGCTAAATCGCTTGCATTTAACTGCTATTATTTCCATCACCTTCATCCAACTTACACCCGCAGACAAAAGCGCGATCGCCCAAGAACGCGAAGGATGTTTTCTGGTCAATTCAGCGGGAGAAGTAATTAACTTAAATCTGTTGTGTTCGCCTCAAGAATCAATTCAACTGACAGGAAACGATGGGAAATTTATCGAAGACTACAAGCGCTTGGCAAAAAGCTACTCTCCCGAAGCAACGGATAGTTTATTGCAAGCAGTCCAAAGAACCCCCGGTCAAAAAATTGCTGCTGCTAAAAGAATGTGTGCAGAAGCAAAATCGGGTGTCTCTTTATCAGAATTTAAATTAAGGGCGATCGGGCAAGCGGCTAACATTGAAAATCCCACAGCGAAAGAAAGTTTTCTCGCTGAGGCTGATATTATTAGCACCCTGGCTGCCAACCATTATTGCCCGGAATTAGCTAATAAATAAGTATTAATGTAGGGCTGCATGACTTACGCAAAAAACCCGATTTCTCTGACAGCAAGCGGATATTTCCGAAAGATATTGACTTAGAAACCGGGTTTTTGATGCCTGGTGCGTAAGTTTTGGACAATTAAGGAATTGCTATTTGGTGAAATTGGTGACATCGGTACGATCTATAGCGGCTGAACTAACAGAGTAATATTCTCTTGACCGACCACGCAAACGATTTCACCAGAAGGCAAGACGAGTTCTAAATCGCACCTTGCGGGCCAATAAGTACCCTGAAAATGCACCCGACCAATGCAATCCGGTCGAATTTCTTCATCAACGATCGCCCTTTTCTCGAACCTGTCAACTAAATTGACACCTAAAACCGGCTGTTTCTGCACGGCAATATTTTGCCCAAAAGCAATCTCGTTCAGCCATTGCGCGCCAAGAGCGAGGGCTCTTGCCAGCATACCGGGCCATTGTTGTATCATTGGAGTAACTAAATTAAATGTTTGCCACCTCTGTTTTGGTATTTGCCAAATTTGGTATTTACCAGACCGAGGTGGTTTTTTATATTGTCCGATCTGTAGGCGGTGATTGTCAAGACTAATTGTACTGAAAATTGACAGTGTATAAAAATATAACAGTAATTTCTGGTAGGGCGGGTTCACCAAGATCTCTAATTGCCAGCCGATCGACCAATAAAGCCGCTCTGCCAGCACACAAAGGCTTTCGACGAACTAAAACCAAAGAAATCGGGTTTTTTTACCAAGTCTGGGGGCTGCGATCGGGTATTGTTGCAAAAAGCCTGGTTTTTGACTGCACCTGGGTCTAAAGAAGATAATCCGCCTGTCTATATTCTAGACATATGCTAGCGATATATTGAGGACAGTGCGACGATGCCGGGGGCAAAATGCGCGATCGGGCAGCAAATAGGCTGAAACTCTCAGCCAGTTGTGTATGAATGGAGTACAATCGGTTCCGGGGGTAACTTCACAGCACGCCAGCCGCGCTCGTTTGCTAAACTGCGTGCTTGAACGCAATTATTTGAAGTAATAAATTAGGTGTTGTCTGCAAATAACTTTCATACCAGCAGATATAGGTATTAATAATGAATCAGCACGATCGCAAATTACAACGCAAATTAGAACGCAACTTAGAAGGCAACTTAGAAAAATACCAAGATGAAGAAAATTTCTATTGGCAGCAATTGCGTCAGGAATTTGAACGGTATAAAAACGATTTAGCAACTAATCACGTAGAGCTGGCAAAAGGACTCGACATCAGTCGCCAGCCCTTAGTATCGTTTATGAATTACTCCAAGCATAACTTGCCAATTGGCCGATTTCACTTGATGCGCTTGTGGGATTTTTTGACTGCACCAGAACAAATAGACAATAAAAATATTTCCGATGAAGCTAAGTCCAACCGCCAGCAGTTGCGCGAAGAAGGTCCAAATAGCTTGCTAAAAACTGCTGGCTTTTTACCAAATTCAACCAACACGATAGTGGAGGTAGAACCTAGCCGGCAGCAACAATTGCAGCGAATTATTTCTCGACTTTCTAATTTGAAATTTACTGAATTTACTGATTTTATTAAAATTATCGATGCGATTGAAGATGAAATTGCCGCCCGGTACGATCGCGCTTTAATTCCCGATGAAAAACCGATAATTGATGGTTACGCATCTTTAGAAAAAATAGACGAAATTGTCAAAGATTGGTGGTGCGATGGCATTCATCACGAAAAACCTAGTATAAAAATGCTAGAATCACTTCAGGAAGCGATCGTTAAACTCATGGCTTTAGGCAAATGCGAATTTAATAGATCGGAGCTGTTCGAGCTGTTTTTGTGCGTCTTGGAAAACGAGCAGACAACCGCTAATATCAATAGAACTTTAAGAAAAATTAGAGTTACAGAGTGTCAATTTAAAACCTTGACATTTTCTTTGGAAGAATACACGTTTGATTTAGGTACGAAGGAATTGTTAAAAAATGCCGGAATTCAAGCAGAAAAGTGTTTGAAAGGTTATTTGCATCCCGAAATTTCTGACACCGCGATCGAAGTATCCGTTACCTGCAACTTTGGTAAAGCCGATCGAAATGTCTGCTGGCAATATAGCTCATCTGCGACTAACTATGACAATATGCTAGCTGCTGTGGCAAGGGGAATGGGATACAGATCGCATCTTAAACTTGTAGATATAGCTTCGCGGGCATTGGGTAGAAAAGAAGGTACAGCCAGACTCGTCAAAGCCTCAGCTACTTTAAAGGATGAAGAAAAGAACGATCGAACCGGCAAATTTTATCAGGGAGTATGGATAGATTTAGATACGATTACTAGCATTTTGCAATCCCTTGTCTCAGCAGCAAGGAGTTGGCTGTCTGAAAATTTGCTCGCCGACGATATTTGTAAAAAATACTATCAAACCTGCGAAGAAGTTGCAGAAATAGAAAGCAATTTAACCCACTGTCAAAAGTTAACTAGCGGCTACGTTTTTCAGACAGATCGCCGCTTGAAAGATTTGTCTTTTACCAGTTACTTAAAAGGAGCGATCGAGCAAATTCAGGAAATCCAAAAAACTTCTTTACAAGCTCATCCAGTTTTTAGAGAATTTTATGAAAGCGATTTAGAACGCCAGTTTTGCATGGCTAATTTAATTCTAGCACGATCGGCTCACATTCAAGTTAACCTCACAGAGGCAGCAGAATTTTTGTCCGAAATAGCGGCTGCATTGCAGGGAAAAAGTCAAGTATCTGAATATAAACCTGTTGCCATTCTCTATAAACTAGAAGAAATGCTGCAAAAGTTTTTGTCGGGCGATCGAGCCTTTATCGAAGAAAACAATGGCAATCTCCAAAATCTAGCTATAATATTAATTCTTGTTTGGATGAACTCAAAAACCACATCAAAGAAGGCAATGTCAAGTACGGCAGCTATCCCGGACGTTTTGATTTTGATGTATATTTGTGTGCGTCAGAAATTTTTGCTCGATCGGCTAGATTTGATTTTTGTTCGGAATTCAAAAGCCGAGAAAAGCTAGAAAAGGCTGCTGACAATTTCTTGATGGCAGCGTACTACGCCTCAAAAATTGGTTTGCGACTTAAAGCTTCTCACTTACTAGCTAATGCGAGTCGGGCTTGCTGTCGGTTAGGAGATAGCGATCGAGCTCAAAAATTAGCCGATGTTACCGAAAATATTATTAAATCGCAAATGAAACCAACAGATGTTTTCAGCTATCAGGAAGCAATTCTCGCCGAAGTTAATCTAGCAAGAGGTGAAAGACTGCTGCTAATTGACGGCTCATTAACCGAAGCTTTAAAACTATTTTTATTGTCACTCAAAGGTGCAATTTATTTGGGATTTACCAGACTAATTGCTGAGAATTTTTACAATATTGCTAGAGTGTGCGATCGACTCAGAACCTCTAAGCTGAAATTTGCGATGCTGCTGGCAAAACACTTTGAAAAAGAGTTATTTTCTAAGGAAGACTTAGAATTATTTGACGCAACCAAAGGCTGGGAAAGAACTCAAGTTGCTACCAAAACCATGAAATTTTTAGATAACATCGATCTGGATGCGGATTGGGAAACAATTGCCAACCTATTCAAAGCGGAAGCTAAAAGTATTTGGCATCAATGGTATGCAGAAGCTAATCCGGGAAAAGAGGGAAATCACCCGATCGAAGATGCGATCGACAGTTATAAGTTTTTGTGCAGGTTGAAATAGCAATCTATGATGATAGGATGATAGGATAATTGGTAATTGGTAAGCGATTTTTATTGCATCGAATCTAACGGATATGATATGAAACATTTAAAATCGAGTTCTGCCGATTTGCAAGATTTATTCAAAGACAGTATTACGGTTAAATACCTCGCGGAACCCCTAAAATCTGTTCCCTCCTGCGAAGACGCAGCCCAATTGCGATCGTGGATGGAAATGCGCGATTTTGACGTAATCGGTATCGAAGAAAACGGCACAGTTTGCGGCTATGTAGAACGATCGCACTTAAAAACAGGCAAATGCAGCGATTACCAACAAATTTTTCATCCTTCTGAATTAATCGCCGCCGCCACTCCTTTAATGGAATTGCTGCCGCTGCTGCGAGACAAACCTAGATTGTTTGTATTAGAAAGCAACTGCATCAACGGCATTGTTACCTGCGGCGATTTGCAAAAAGCACCGGTGCGGATGCTATTATTTGGATTGGTAACGCTTTTAGAAATGAATTTATTGCGGATCGCGCGCATTTACTTTCCCCAAGATTCGTGGCAGCAGTTTTTAAAAGCCGATCGCATTGCGACAGCAAAAAATTTGTGGGAATTGGGACGATCGAGAAATGAAGCGATCGATCTCATCGATTACTTGCAATTTTGCGACAAGCGAGATTTAATTTTGACTTCAGCAGAAATAGTCGATCGGCTCGAATTGAAATCCAAACGTTACGGAGAGCGTTTTTTAAAATCAGCAGAAGCTTTAAGAAACAAATTAGCACACGCCCAAGATTTAATCAACGGTTCTTCTTGGCCGGAAGTAATTTCTTTAGCCCAAGAAATAGAAGCACTTTTGCAACGTTGCGAAGAAATAGTTGATAGTTGATAGTTGACAGTTGACAGTTGACAGTTGATAGTTGACAGTTGATAGTTGATAGCTTTGGGGAGTTATGCTTCGCCCCGGCTCCGTGCGCAATCGATTTCAGGTTTGTAGGGACACGGCACTGCCGTGTCCTCTGGCCTAGGTGACGAATCGCTCTCGAACGCCCATTTTAAGGAGTATAAATAATGCTAAAATAAATACCCGAATCTTGCAAATTATCCCCCCGATCGCTAAGATTAACTAAAGGCAAACCATAGTCCAAACGCACGTTCACTTGCTGGATCGGCGACCACAACACCCCTAAACCCGCACCTGCTAAAAAAGTTTGATTCGGTAACTTATTAGGATTGCTGCCATTATTCCACACCGCACCCGCATCAATAAACGGCGCTATTTGCAGCGTGGGAATGCCCGCACCATTGCGGCGCAAAGTAATCCGATCCTCGATCGAAATTCGGAAACCATTATCGCCCGATCGCGCGTTTTGCCTGTAGCCCCGCAAAGACTGTCCGCCGCCAATTACAAATTGTTGGTTCGGCAGCAAACTGTTAGCTGAAAGCTGCAAATCTCCCTGTACGATTAATAAATGTTTGCTGTTCAACCGCTGCACGCGCTGCACTTGACCCAACCAACTGATAAATTGTCCGTCGGGATCTGAACCTTCGTTTTGAGTAGCATCAAACAAGCTAGTACCGATCGTAAATTGCGATCGCAGCGCCCAAGCACCTTGAGGATCGCGTCGAATGTAATCCTGTCCCAACTTAATCGTACTCGTAGTGCTCACACCCTTTTCGTCCGGGCCGATGCCAAAAGGAAACGGTATGCCGCCCAGAAAAGTATTGCCTCTTTGATAGGTAAAACCCGCAGATAAAGCAAATTCTTCTAAGGGCGATCGGATTAATGGTTGGCGGTAACTAATTTCAAATAAATGCGATTTTCCCGAAATATCAAACTCGTCAAAAGGTGCTTGCACGATACTGTTGCGATTCGGTGCAGCTCGCAATTGCAAGGTTCCATTCATCGCATTTAACGGGCGGCGGTAGCTGAAATCAAACACGTCAGAATCGCCGATCGCTCGATAATAAGCTGCCGAAAGTTCGTCGCCATTTCCTGTAAGATTGCGGTGGCGCAAAGTAACTCCCAATCTTTCCGAACCGACACTCGGCGGCGAGTAATTGTCAATGCTAAAATTAGCTATAAATGGATTAGCTTCTACGATGCGGACGATTAAAATACTCTCGCCTTCATTGTCGCCCGCCCGCAAACTGGCTTCTACATTATCAAACAAAGGATCGACGCGCAGCAGCCGGAGTTGATCTTCTAATTTTGCCGTACTTAAAGGCGTTCCCGCACCCAGTTGAATCCGGCTGCGGATGTAATCTCGATGCAATCTTTTAGTTCCTTCTACCTCAATTCTGGCGAGTCTTCCTTCAATTACTTGAATTTGCACGACTCCTGCGGTGATGGTTTGGACTGGCAAGACTGCTCTCGAAGTGATGTAGCCCCGATCGAGGTAAATTTCGGTAATTTTGTCGGCAACCTGCCTGAGTTCTTCTAACGTTGAATTACGACCCTCGATCGGCTTCACTAACGCATTAATTTCCTCTTGACTTAAAATCGTGCTGCCCCTGACTTGAATTTTCTGAACCAGAAACGGGGTAGCAGGCAGCGGCTGGGGAACAGGTGTAGGGCGCTGCGGTTCGATTGTTGGGGGCGCTTGGGGAGGTTCCGGGGATGGCTGCGGGGTTGGTTGCAGGAAGCGATCGCGGTTGGGATCGGGTTGCGCGGAGGGCGGCGGTACGAAGAGATCGCGATTTGAATCTCGATCTTGGGGCAGATTGCTTGGGCATGGTCGGTGGGTTTCGGGCTAAAAGGTTTGGCTGATTTGGCTGGTTTTGAGTTAGTTTTCATTTTGTCTGTCAGTCAGTTGGCTTC
>JAAUPF010000013.1 GCA_012034575.1 Richelia sp. CSU_2_1
CACGGGGCACTACCCCTACAAAATTCTCCTTGGCCTGAGAGTGCCAATATTTTGATATAATCCTAATAATCTGCTGGCGCGATGCTGATTTCTGAGCAGGCGATCGCGAATTGTTTTCAAATGCACTGGTTCATCAAAAGCTTCCCAATTCTCAACAATCTGAGTTCGCACAATCTCCCCAATAAAAAATTGGTTCGTAGTAAGGACTTCAGTCCTTCTCTCATCCGTAGAATCTGGCAAAATAGAACCGGATTCTGGGAAATATTTTGCTCCTTCTTCCTTCTTCCCTCTTCCTTCTTCCTTCTTCCTTCTTCCTTCTTCCTTCGATTGAATTACCAACTTACAAAGCTTTTGAGTCAAAAATGGTTGCCCGCCCGTCCACTCCAAAATTTCTTGTAAAACCTCTTGAGGATTGTAAAATTTCCCCTCAAAACCCTTGACTAAAGGCAAGCATTCATGTAATTGAAAACCCCTAAGTTCAATAGCCCGACCGATATTAAACGGAGTGCGAGTTGCATCGCTAATTAAATCCGACGGCGTAGCTACTCCCAGCAAAGCAAATGTCAACCGCTGGTATTCTGATTTATAAGCGCGCTTGTTGTAGCACGATCGAATCAAGGCGAAAAAATCATCTAGCGGTTCTTTGAAACTGAGAACACTATCAATTTCATCGATAAAAATGACAATATTTTGCGAAATCTTGACCAGCAATAATTCTTCAATTAACTCTCCTAAACGTTGGACTGGCGGCATCAATTCTCTCTCCCGCCACCAAGTCATAAATTCCACTGCATCAAACAGATTGAAATTGCACAAAAGTTTGTAAGCGACGCCACCGTACCATTTATCGAGAGAAACTTGCTGATTGCCAATATCTGAAAGGTCGATCGTAGCACAGGCAATGCGATCGATCGAAAGTTTTTGTACAGTTCGCACCAGCAAACTAGATTTGCCCATTTGTCGGGAATTGAGCACGTAACAAAACTCTCCAGCTTTGAGGGCACCATAAAGTTCCGAGTCAGCTTGTCGCACTACATAAGTGGGCGCATCTTGCGGGAGACTGCCGCCGATTTGATATTGATAATCGACTGTCATAAGCTTGCTTTTAGTTAGATTATTTTGTCAAATCTGTTGTACCTTTACCGCAAGTAACTTTGCCATTTTGATAAATTGGTTTCGCTGGTTCAATTGTAGCGGGAGAATCAGTTTCGCACAAGATGTAAGTTGTTGTTATTTCATCTTTGGCAGCATTGGGATCGACTTCTTTGGCAGGAACTACAAACACACCGCCGACATAACTTTTAAGTGTTTTTTGTTTGGAAATTCCGTAATGAAAGGCTGCTTTTTCAGTGGCATAAATTGAATATTTGTAGTTGGTTGTTTCTGGCTTTACGCTAATACCCAGAGCGTCAATGGAATTAGTAAAAACACCTTTTTCTAAAAAGTGGGCTTGCTGGCCTTTGCTCATCGAACTAACATACTGTTTCGATTCTGATAGCGGGCTTCTATTGCCTCTATGCAGAAAACTTGGCAAAACCGCCGCGATAATTATCCCAATAAATATCAAAAGCGCTAAACATCCACAACCGTTATATGCAATGCTATTTGACCGCGCATCTTTTGGGTTCATAGTATTTCTCCTGTTTATAGTAAGGACTTTAGTCCTTAAAAAGTCTGTTAAATTCACATGAATTACGCAGGCAATCTATATGTAGGGTGCGCACTGCGCACCTTACGCCTCGCCCATTTCACAAAGTATCGATCGATCCTATATTTCATCTCGATCGCCCTTTTGCCACAATTCTTTTGCTGTCAGGACTATTAAAAACACCAAGCATCCAGAAACATTAATTGCATCTCGATCGCCCTCTGTATCGAATCCTCGATCGGGATTTATTGAACCAACATATTGTATTGTTTCTGAGTGCTTAGGCTGAGATGCTTGATTAAGATAAGATGGCAGGGCGATCGCGCCAATTACTCCAACGAACATTAAAAACAATAAACACCTGAAACCTTTAGCTAAAGTGTTATTTAGCTGATATTTTTGTTGGCGCATGGTATTGTTTCCTTTTTATTTGCAGTCAGAAGTTTCGTACTCAGAATGTTAATTTAATTCAGCGAGGCAGAGCCTCTGGATCTGCGTTACCAGGCTCTGCCTGGTAACGAGGAAAACAAGGGAATACTAATCTCTAAGCTCGCAATTTTTGTGCTTCTTTTCGATCGAGGGATGTCGGTTGAATCGCTTTAGTGCCGATCGCAAAATCGCGCAATTCAACTCTCGTAAACTTCACTCCCCAAGGATCGGTGGTTGTATCCAACTCCTCGACTAAAGCATTATTGAGTTGATTGCGAGCCGTATAAAGCTCCTCTAGGGTTAATTGAGCAATTTGAGTGCGAATGGAAAGAATCAGCATATTGAACATGGCTTCTTTGAGATTCTGCACTTTGTAGCAAGCTTTTTCTAAGTCAATTACTCGCCAGTACACAATAAATTCAAGGGTGACAAAAACCCGATCGCGAGTTGCGCATTGTTGCGGTGGCAGTTTTAACATTTGCTCGCGCAGAGTTTGTTTATAAGCGACTGTTTCGACAAAGGGAATTAGAAATGTCAAACCAGGTTCGAGTTTTTTGCGATCGTAAATTCCGAAAACTTCTACTAAAGCCTCATCTCCTTGACGGACGACCTTGATACTGCTACCTAAAGATACTCCGGCGATCGCAAACAACACCATCAAAAAATACTGATACATAGTGAATCTCCTAAACAGTTGATAGTTGACAGTTGACAGTTGACAGTTAATAGTCGATCGTGATTTCTTAGTCCGCGAAGGCGGACTTTGTTCGACAAGAAGCGATTTCAATCGCCGAGTCATCAAAGAAGTTAACCGTTAATGTGAATTAATCTGTCAGGTATCACAATCAACGTGTTTCCTTCCCGCTGCAAAACGTAAACTTTTTGTTTGGGTGCAATTCCTTGATAATCTTCATTTCGGGCTTTCCAAGGAGCACCTTCATACATCACCATTCCAGTTTCTCCAGGTAAAATTTCGGAAATAGTTGTGGCTGTGGTTGCCACGGGAATCACAAACTTTTTGCGCACGATTAAAAGCGGTCTAATCCAGGTGTTGAGGGCGAGAGAGATTACCATCCAGTAGGATATATGCCAGTCAAAAGCTGCATACATGACATATGCCCAATTAAACTGAAATGCGATCGAGCCTATCCACAAAGCGGAAGAGCAAATTAAAGCAGCAACCCCCATCATCAGCAAGTAAAATCTGTATCTTCGCGGCAGAGTTTTGAGGATTAATAGATCGATCGCACTTAACACAATTCCGGCTGTCAACCAAAATAGCGGCGGTGTGAATGTAAAAAGCGTTCGATCGGTGGCTAATGCCAGCAGGAAAGTTAAAATAGAATCCATAATGTTTTTACCTCGCTTTGATGCGATTCAACCTTGTTATCTCTTATCTAATCAGGCGGCTATTTGAGTTCGCGAGTGAGTTATTTGAGAATTCATCGACTTTTCATCGACTTTTTATCGACTTGGGACGGTTGGCAGTCAATTTAAGGTCAAATCCGCATTCCGACGGTTCGTCAGTCCAGCAGTCCGGCAGGGGTTTAAACCCCTGCCTCATAGCGAAAGTCGGTTGAAACCGACTATAGATTTAAGATTTAAGATTTTGGATTTTAGATTGGAATTATTAGTTTGAGATTGAATATCGGAGATTGAAAATTGAGGATTAAGAAGTTAATTTAATTGGCTCTTCAGTCGTCTTCAGACGACTTTCACTATGAGACAGGGAATTAATTCCCTGTCGGACGATCGGACTTACAAACAATATCGGTACAGCATTTGATGTTAAATTAATTTGGGATTGGAAACTAAGGCTGTTATCTCGATCGCTTCCTATTTACTTTGGTTTTAGTTGAATTAATCAACAGCTCTCTTGATGCTAGGTTTGTTTTTCGGAAAAGTTTAATGTTCAGATATTTTGCCTGATAGAAACAAGTGTTTTCTAATAGAGAATACCTGAAATCTGTATTCCCCAAAGTTGCTTGAGAAAAATCTGCTTTTCGCAATGTAGCTCCTTTAAAAGTAGTAGCTCCCCAGAGCCATGTTCCTTGATATGGTAAACTTTCAACAATATAATGTACCGTGGTAGAAACCAAGATAATTAGTGGCCACAGCATCATAAAATTAAAAACAAAGCCCCATATTAATGTCGTTTTTTTGGTAAAATAGTAGATAATTATATTTACCACAAAAATGCTAGTAAAGTAGCACCAAAAAATTGCAATCCAGTTTTCGTAGATCCATGTTGATGAAAAAAAAGAAATATTAATAACAGTATTCCATAAACAAAAAACTTAAGGAATAAAAGTCCAGTTCCCTGTTCAAATTCTGCGTTGAATAACTCAGCCAAAGTATTAGAATAATCAATGCAGTAATAAATAGATAGACCCATTGTTAAACAAGCAACGCTCAACTGATAAATGGTTGTGACAAATGATTCTTCAAACCTTGCTCCAGATTTAGCATAAGTAAAATCCGCTCCTGTTAAATTAGTATTAACAAAGCTAGCACCTCGAATATCAGCATGGCTCAAATTAATATCAGACAGTTCCTGACCATCGAAATTCTCACCTCTGAGGTTTTCTTTGCTAAAGTTTCTTCTACCTTGTTGATAGAGTTTAATTAATTCTGAGGCTTTCATTTTGATTTTCTCCTATTTGTGCGAAATATTCTGGGATTTGTTTAGTTAGATTATCTGGTCAATTCCGTTGTGCCTTTACCGCAAATAACCTCACCATTTTGATAGATTGGTTCCGCTGGTTCATCTGTTGGTTTAAATCTAATTAAAGGGCGATCTTCATTGGTTTCGCAAAGTATAGATACAGTCGTCATTGCATTTCGATCTAATTCTTGAGCAGGAACTAGAAAAACACCCCCAAAATAACTTTTAAGCGCCTGGTTTTTGTTAGGTAATGAATAACTAAATGCTGCTCTTTGAGTAACGCGAATTGAATATTTGTAGTTATTTGTTTCTGTTTTTATTCCAAGTCCTAAATCAGAAATAGAATTGCCAAACGTACTGTTTTCTGCAAAATAAGCTTGCTGACCTTTATTCATTGAAGCAACATACTGTTTCGCTTCCGACTGCCTAGCCTTATTTGCCATACTCAAAAATGATGGCACAAATATCTCAACTTGCTTATCCTTAATTCCAAAGGTCAAAAATAATCCTGGGAATAGCATAATTGCGCCAATTACTCCAATGAATATCAGCAATGAGCATCCGCAACCTTTAGGTAAAATGCTATTTGACTTAGACTTTTGTTGACTCATGGTATTTTTTCCTCGCTTTTACCTTGTTTTGATGCGATTCAACCTTGTTATTCCCATCTAATCAGGTGGCTGTTCGAGTTGGCGACTGACTTATTTGAGAATTCATCGACTTTTCATCGACTTGCCATCGACTTGAGGGACACTTGCATTTATTATGGTTTTAGTGTCTCAATTGCGATAAACAATGCCTCGATCGCTCAGGCTGCGTCTCCAGTACATTCCCGCAGTTAAATCCTCTCTCCTCCGCAACGGCTTTCCCAGTCAGAAAATCCTGGCTGAGGATTTAGGAATCGCCCAATCTACAGTCAGTCATTTCCTGAATGGCAAACCTGTGGATTATGCCAATTTCATCGAAATTTGTCGCGGATTGAATCAAGAATGGCGCGATATAGCCGATTTTGAATCCCAATCCCCGCCCGATGAGGTATTGCCAAAATCTGTAAAAATTGCGATCGCCCAATCCACTCAACACAACACTCTGGTTCAACAATTTCACCAAGCTTTTACTGCCGCCAGTCACGAAGTTTTTTTAGTTAACAAAAATAGCAAAGATTACTCGTATTTAAAAAATTGCGATTATTTACTGCTGCCGATCGACTCAGAATCTGCTGCTAGCGAAATGATAGTAGAACAAGTGCAGCTAGCCAAAGAATTGCACTCTTTAAATTATCATAAACCAGCTATTTTACCAATTTGTATTGAATTAAATACACCAATTTCTTTCGATTTATTACACTATTTAGCAGAAATCCCGATTTGGCATTGGCGAGGTACGGGCGATCCATCAAATTTAATTTCCGAAGTTTTCACTGTAATTCAAGAAGGTCGCACATCCTTAAATCCCGACTGTGAATTAGCAGTCAATTTAACGAATATTACTAACACAAAACAGTCAATAATTCAACCCCTACCAGCAGCAGCACCAGAAGTGCCGGGAGGACAAGTAGATTTAGCTTCTGCTTTGTATATCGATCGCCCTCCGATCGAATCCCGCTGTTACGAAACCATCGGTCAACCTGGGGCCCTGATTCGGATTAAAGCCCCCAGACAAATGGGTAAAACATCTTTAATGGCGAGGATTTTGCACCATGCAGAACAGCAAGGTTCCCGCACGGTCGCACTAAGTTTTCAGCTCGCAAATAAGAGAGTTTTCGCTAATTCCGATACATTTTTGCAGTGGTTTTGTGCTAGCATAGGTCAAGAATTGGGAATGCTAGAACAGTTGCCGAAGTGTTGGGAATTAGCAGATTTAATTGGCAGCAATCAGTGCTGCAAGGCTTACATCGAACAGTATTTGCTGTCGGAATCTTCACCGCCTTTAACTTTGGGTTTGGATGAGTGCGATCGCCTGTTTGAATCGCCGGAAATTGCCGATGATTTTTTTGGATTGTTGCGGGCTTTGCATGAAGAAGCCAAGCGGCGAGATATCTGGAAAAAGTTTCACTTGATTGTAGTGCATTCGACAGAAGTTTATATCCCGCTCGATGTAAATAAATCGCCATTTAATGTAGGATTGCCGATCGAACTACCGGAGTTTAATTTGCAGCAAGTACAAGATTTAGCAAAACGCCACGGATTGAATTGGAACTCGCGGGAAGTTGCAGAATTGATGGGTTTAGTGGGTGGAAATCCTTATTTAGTGCGGCTGGGAATGTATCATATTTGCCGTCAAGATTTGACTTTAGATCGGTTAGTGCAAGAATCGGCAACTGAAGCGGGAATTTATAGCGATCATTTGCGGCGGCATTTGTGGAATTTAGAGAAATATGCGGAATTAATGGAGGCGATGGGAGAGGTAGCAAACGCATCCCAACCAGTACGATTGAAGTCTGAATTAGGATTTAAATTAAATAGTATGGGGTTGGTGAAACTTCAAGGAAATAGTTGCAGTCCGCGATGTAAATTGTATGCAGAATATTTTCGCGATCGACTCTCGCAGCCTTAATTTGATTTTTTTGATAAATTTTATGAATTTTAACCGAAAAATTGTTGTGGTAATCGATCGGACATGATATAAGTTGTAAACCACTTTTTGACAAGATTAAGGAGAAATATATGCACCGCACTACTTGGCAGAACATTAACGCGATCGGCGCAACTTTAATTATCTCTATAATGCCGTCTCTGATGCCTTTTACCTCTGGCATAGAAGTTCTGGCCGTGCAGGCAAAAAGTCCTCAAAAATTAGCGATAGAGGCGGAAAGATGGCAGCAATTCGCTTCCGATCGGGGTGGATTTAGTGTTTTAATGCCGGGAAAACCCACGGAAACAATAGAACCTCCAAAACCTCAGAGTAGAGCAGGGGAAACTAGGTATTTTTTTGTGGAAACTGAAGGTGGAAAAGTTTCCTACTATGTTAGCTATATAGAATTTCCCGGCCTGCCCAGTCAGTTAAGTGTTAGTGAAGTTAATACTCTGTTGAATGCCGCACGAGATGGTGCAGTTAATAATAGTACACTCCTCAAAGAAAGTAGTATCATACTCAATGACAACCTCGGTCGAGAAATCGAGATAAAAACTGCTGATGGTTTTCGCACTAAAGCCAGAATATACTGGGTGCATCCGCGCTTGTATGTACTAATGACGCGGACAAGCGGACAAACGTTTCCGCCAGCAAGCGACAGGTTTTTAACTTCTTTCAAATTGCTCAAAACTCAAGCTCAAAAAAGCAATATAAATTCCCCACAGGCACCAAGAAACATCGCCCAAAAAGATGAGGCAACCGAGCTTTACAAAGAGGGTTCAGAGTTGTACGATCGAGGTCGATTTCAAGAAGCGCTAGTCAAATTGCAAAAAGCTTTAGAAATAGTCAGAAAAAACGGAGATCGTGAGGGCGAAATGGTCGTGCTTTCGCGGTTGGGAAGAACTCTCGATAATTTGAAACAGTACGACAGAGCCCTGGAAGTTTATCAGCAAGCTTTAGCGATTGCCCGACAAACAAGCAACCGCCAAGGTGAAGGAATAATTCTCGATTACACCGGCAGACTTTATCAGAATACGGGAGATTTGGCAAAAGCGCTGAATTTTCAACAGCAAGCATTGGAGATTTTTCGACAAATTAACAACAGCGAGAGCAGTGCAATAGTGCTGGGCAATATCGGGAAAATTTATCACTATCAGAAACAGTACGATCGAGCCCTGGAAGCTTACCAGCAAACTTTAGTTATTTTTCGCCAACTAAACAATCGCCAGGGAGAAGGCGTAATGCTTGACTACATTGGCACTATTTATAACTCTCAGGGGCAGTATCAAAAAGCGATGGATTTTCACGAGCAAGCATTGACTATTTTCAAACAAATTGGCAACCGGCGCAGTCAAGCAATAGTGATGTCAAATATAGGGGAAGTTTTTGCCAACCTCGATCGGAGAGAAAAAGCGGTGGAATCCCTAGAACAAGCTTTAGCGCTATTTCAAGAAGTCGGCGATCGAGAAAACGCCAGCATTACCATTAATATAATTCAGAGGGTGCGACAAAAGCGGTAAAGCGAGAAAAGGACGAGAGGAAATTATTGAGAGTTGAGAGTTGTTCGGGAGTTTTGAGTTTTGAGTTTTGAGTTTTGAGTTAAAGAAAAGTTTTGAGTTGAGAGTTGAGAGTTGAGAGTTGAGAGTTGAGAGTTGATAGTCGATCGATTGAGAGTTGATTGTAGTAGATTTTAAGTTGGGTTTCGTGCCCCAACCCAACTCAGAAGCTTAATTTATTTGGGTTGAGCATAACGATTTGCGCAACTACAATAACGAGCGATCGCAGCAATTGCTCGAATTTTCCGATCGCATCGACTGGGCAGAGTCAAAGATCTATCAAGAGAAAGGTGCAAACTGGAAATAGATTAGCTACCTTCAAGATCGGCAGCCAAAAAATCACTAGCAATCTGCCAAGATTGGCTGTTTTGGTGAAGAGCAAACTCATCTAAATCGGCATAATTAGATTTCATGCACAGCACTATAGATATATCCTCAAAAACTGCCTCGCCGAGCCGGCAAAAGCCACAATTAACAACTACAAACTACGAAGCAGCAGAACAGCAATTTGTCAACTTGCTAGCTGCAGACGATCTAGACAAAACCGTAGCGGCAACACCGTTACTTGTCAGCGACTTGGAAAGCGCGATCGCAGTGGCCCTTCGATCGGCCTATCAAGAATCCTCAAACGATGATGCCGCGCACCGCTTTTTGCAGCGCGTGCTGTACCGCATCAACCGCCTCAACTTGTTTTGGTACGATGATTTGCAGCGCTACAACAACGAGCGATCGCACTATTTGCGTTCCGTGCGCGATCGCATCGAAGAACCCTGGCAGCAATGGGAACTCTCGCAAATCGACGTTGCAGCCCTGCAAAACCTCCCAGATGTCAAGCAAGCCCTGCGCGATCGTGCTGCCGCCGATGTCGATCCGCCGTTGAACGAGGGCGATCGCTATTTGCGGGAACAGATGACAGCAGGCGGATACAAGCATTTGCTGGCGATCGCATCTTTTGACGGTTTGATCGAAGCCAGTCGCCTGTCGCGCATCCTCGGCGGTGCCGGCAACGAAATTCAATGCACTCTGACGCGCGTATTGATTGAGGAATACGGCGGCGGCCGCCTTCCCCGCAAGCATTCCACCTATTTTGCTCAAATGCTGGCAGAGTTCGGGATGAGTACGGAACCGGAAGCCTACTTCGATTTAGTGCCCTGGCAAGTTCTCGCAGGAATCAACCAAAACTTCCTGCTGACGGAACGCAAGCGCTATTTTCTGCAATACAACGGCGGACTGACTTATTTTGAAGTAGCTGGACCCGTTGCTTACCGCAATTATTTAGCTGCAGCGCAGCGCCTGGGCCTGTCGCAAGCTGCTATGGGTTATTGGGAACTTCACATCCGAGAAGACGAACGTCACGGGCGCTGGATGCTGGATGAGGTGGCGCTGCCGCTAGCTGAAAGATACCTGCAGGATGCGTGGGAATTGGTGTTAGGGTACGATCGAGAAAAATCGATCGGCGATCGGGCTGCGGCTGCGGTAGCGCGATCGATCGAAACCGCCGAACAAAATTAACGGTTGGCATACTCCCCGCTCTGAAAAGACGGGGATTCTCAGCTTAAAATATCTATAGGATTTACGACGCAAAAAGAGATTTAAAACATTATTTATAGTGGTAAGGTGCGCACTGCGCACCCCACAAATAGATTCGGTGCGTCAGTCCAGAGCTTGACCGATCGTGAATAATCAGTGATGAACATAGAGCTGCGTCTTGTTAAAAACCAGCAAGAATTAGAAGATATGTTTTACCAGCGGTGGCTGGTATTGCGATCGACCTTAGGAATGGAGCTCGGCAGCGAAAGAGACACTCACGAAGATAGTGCTATTCATGTCATAGCAACGCTCGATCGAAAAATTATTGGTTCCGGCCGGCTTCGAGAACTATCTCCTGAATTGGGCAGCATCGCTTATCTTGCCGTGCTTCCTGAATTTCAAAATCGAGGAGTCGGTACTAAACTAATTGAAAAATTAATCTATCAAGCTCGGGAAAAAAATCTCAAAACTGTGAGAGTTATGTCTCGAACTAATGCCGTTAAATTTTACCAGAATTTGGGATTTTCACCCGAAGATAAATCATCTGAATACCTGGGGATTTCGCACCTATTCATGCAGTTAAAAATTTGATTTATTTGCATTCAAATACTATAAGGTGCGCAGTGCGCACCCTACATTATTAGTCCTAAATTTCTGCTCCTTTATCTCTTAGTCCGCGGAGGCGGACTTTATGTGTATAGACGCGGTTTCAACCGCCGAGTCTTAAATTTCTGCTCCTTTATCTCTTAGTCCGCGGAGGCGGACTTTGTGTGTATAGACGCGGTTTCAACCGCCGAGTCCTAAATTTATGCGACGAATTAAACGCGGTTTTCAACCGCCGAGTCCTAAATTTTTACGACAAATGAAACGCAGCGGTTTCAACCGCCGCGTAAGGGATATCTAACTACCAGGAGTACCCATTTCAATTGCTTTTTGTACCAAATCGTCGGTAACTTCACCCGGTACAGATTCCGACTTAATTTCCTTAGCCATCGACAGAAAATCATCGGGATTTCCTGTAGACTGTGCGGGCAAATTTGTCTCTTGAGGAGTCGGCATCTCAAATTTAGGTGCTGTTGCAGCCGCAGCAGCTTCGGCCCCGGCTTCAGTGCGATCGATTTCGCTAACGCTGAATTCTTTTGAAGCTTCGTAATCAGCCGATACGTCAACCTGAGGCAATTTTTGTTCTCCTGCTTCCACGTTTTCAGCTATCTGTTGCGCGTCAAATGTTTGAGAGTTAGGTAATTGGGAACTTACTTCAGACATCTCGTACTCCTTGCTATTTATACTGTTCTTTTCTTTGTATCGATCGTGACGGAAATTTCTTGAATTTTCATCTACCGGCAGATGTATCGATCGCTTCTATCTGAAGGATGATTTATTTGGGAATATTTGCAGGCGATCGCAATAATTCCCAAACATACTCCAACGGCGATCGAACTCCCAACTCAACTCTGGCAAGCCATTCCCCATCTCAAATCTTCAATCTAAAATCTCAAATCGCATTACCTCTTGGGGATGGTGACTGATACCTAAAAATCTTGCTATTCATAGGCTAGAAACATTTGTCATGAAATTAGGAAATTATTTATGAACGCCAGCACTGTTCCCAACTCACACTCTCTTTCTAACGACACTCAAAATGCAGTTCAAGCAATAGATAAATTGAGTACGGATGAAAAATTGGCGCTGCTTTACTTTATTTATGAAAAAATGGGAGATTCAGTTACTCCCGCTGCTCCCACAGCCGCCGAACCCGAACTCGCTCCTTTGCTGTTAGGTGATTTTTACCAGTTGTCGCCTGACCAACAATTGAATGTAATGCGAGCTATTGTTAACGGAGACGATACCGATTATTCTCGCGCTTACGGAGCTTTAACTGCTAACAATCAGTTGGTAGTTTGGTATGCTTGGGCTGTCGGTATGGGCGATACAATAGTAGATATCCCGGAAGGATATCAAGTAACTGAGGCTACTAATAACGTGCTGGGTCAAATTGAAAATCTAGATTTTGAACAGCAAATTTCAGTGCTGCGCGATGTAGCGAATAAGATGGGATATTCTGATGTGAAGCCAATTCAAACTCAGGCTGAAGTTGGCAAAACTTCAAGTTTTTGAAGCTGTTGGCATACTCTGATTAAAGCTGAAACATTCCGAGTTCTCTCGTGTTTGTCCGAGTCTCGATCCCCCTAAATCCCCCTTCTTAAGGGGGACTTTGACTGCTTCCTGTTCTCTCGTGTTTGTCCGAGTCTCGATCCCCCTAAATCCCCCTTAAAAAGGGGGACTTTGACTGCATCGCTCCCCCTAAATCCCCCTTAAAAAGGGGGACTTTGACTGCTTCCGGTCCCCCCTTATTAAGAGGGGCTAGGGGGGATCGAAAGCCCATGCTACGATCGAAAATCTCCAATCGAAAATCCAAAATCCAAAATCTAAAATAGCTAGATTTTCTGGGCAGTTCGATCGTAAATTTAGAACCTTTTCCGACTTGACTTGTTACAGAAATTGTGCCGTTCATCATCTTGACTAACGAGGCAGTAATCGCCAGTCCCACACCTGTTCCGGGATACTGGCGGGTTGTAGTTCGATCGACTTGGTGGAACTTGTCAAAAATTCGCTGTTGTTCGGTTTCGCAGATGCCAATTCCCGTATCTCCAACCGCGATCGCCAGTCGATCGCCACTCAATTCCCGCACTTGAACGCAAATGCTTCCCTGGTGCGTAAATTTAATCGCATTAGAAATTAAATTAGCCAAAACTTGCCGCAGCCGCGACTTGTCATTGACTATATATTGATTCTGCAAACAAGCACTGACTGACATTGCCAAATTCTTTTGGGTCACTCGTTCTCCAAATTCCAAAGCGACAGAGATGACTAAATTTGCCAGATCGAATTCCTCGATTTTTAGTTCTGTGCGGCCGGTTTCGATGTTGGATAAATCGAGGATATCGTTAATCAGAACGAGCAAGTTTTTGCCGTTATGAAAAATGCGCGATACCATGTCTGTTTGTTGTTGCGTCAGCAGTTGTTTGTGCTGGCGCAGCAGCAGTTGGGAAAAGCCGACGATCGCATTCATCGGAGTGCGCAACTCGTGAGACACGGTATTTAAAAACTGCGATTTTAGCTGCGCTGCTTCTAGCAGTCGCAAGTGTTGCAGGTGAATTTGCTGGCGCTGCTTTTCTATTTCCTGCCGCTGGCGCGCTAAAAGCTGGTTTTGCAAGTCTAAAAGCTGTTCCTGCTGCTGTAAAGTTGCGATCGCCCGCACCCGATCGATCGCGATCGCAGCTTGTTTTGCAATCACCGATAGCAGCCGTTGGGTACTCCCGTCAAAAGCTTTGCTATTTTCCCAGCTACCAATTGCCAAAACGCCCAAACGTCCGGTATTAGCAGATTCGACCGGCACGGCGCAAGCCGCCGACACGGGGCATCCGGTTTCTGCTTCCGACTCGCGCCGCAGCAATTGACATTCGCCTGTAACAAACGCCCCCGACAGCAGCTTGTCCTGTACGTGCAAGAATTTGTCCGGGGCGAAGTTTTCCGCACCGCTGGGGGCGCTGAATTTCAAGTGAGTGCGATCGCCCTCGGGTACGGACGCGACCGCCAAGTCAGCCCCTGCGATCGCACCGACGGCATCATCTGCGATCGCCTGCAACAGGTCGTCCAAATTCGCCCATTCCCGGTCAAAAATGCCCGCAAACCTCTCCATAGCTTGCAAATTCTGGCTATCTCCGGTGGAACTTTGGTTGGCTGGCGATCGCACTAACTGCAGGAGGGCGTCCCGTTCGCTGGCGATTTGCGCTTGAGTTTCTTTGAGTTGGTGAATGTCTGCCGCCATTCCCACCCACTGGCAAACTCCCTCACTGCCTGCGGTAGAGGTTGCTGCCCGGACGAGCACCCAGCGGTAAGCGCCCGAGGGCGACTGCAGGCGAAATTCGATTTCGCAGCTTTTGCCATCCTCGATAGCACCTTGCTGCGCGTGTGCCAGGAGGCGAGCTCGGTCTTCTGGATGGACGCATTCGAGATAGCCAAAACCCAAAGCGGAAGAGGCTGCCGTACCCGTGTATTCCTCCCAGCGGTGGCTGAAATAAGTCGCGCAGCCGTCAGCATTTGCTTTCCAAATTACTTGAGGAATCGCATCCAACAGGCGATCGTACTTAGTTTCGCAGTCGCAAATTTGCGGTCGATCGGACGAAATATCTGTTGCATTCTGTACTATTTCGCTCTCCGGCAAGCAGGAGTTAGAATTTTTGTTGCTGTTGGAGTAACTCATAACTATTTTTCATACTTTTATAAATCAACCTTCCGTGCCAGGGCGGTGCTTGGTCGGTCAGTTCGGATTTCTCAACTGCATCAAAAGTTTTTATAGTTTCAATTTATCGAGCTAGCGGACTTTTTCCCTCTATCAAGGGGCGGACAATAGGACAAAAATTCAGTTAGACTGTAAAAACATTCAGAGCCTACCTCTAGAGAAGGAGAAAGCAGGCGATTGCAGTAAGATAACTTGACAATAATTTAGTTGCAATAACCCAACTGCATGAGTATGCTTGAAAAAGATGTGCAACTTGCCACACCCTAGAGCGAGACACATTCTCAAATCTACTCAGCTTCCCTGAGTTGGTTGGCGGTATTTTAAAATTTTCAGCGGGCTACTTGAAGAAAGATGAATAAAATTCGCGTTGCTTTGGTAGAAGACCACGACCTAACTAGAGTCGGCATCCGTACAGCTTTACAACAGCGTGACGCTATTGAAGTTGTCGGCGATGCAGCTAACGCTACAGAGGGATTAAAACTGCTTCAGTCTGCCAAACCCGATGTAGCAATTGTAGATATTGGTTTGCCGGATTTTGACGGCATTGAATTGACTCAACGGTTTAAAAAATCTATCGTCCCGGATGCCGATCCTGACACCAAAGTCTTGATCCTAACTTTTCAGGACAATGAAGAAGAAGTCCTCGCCGCTTTTGCCGCCGGTGCTGACTCTTACTGCATGAAAGATATCAGCTTCGATCAGTTGTTGGATGTGGTGAAAGTTACCCACGAAGGCAATGCTTGGATCGACCCCGCGATCGCCAGAATCGTCCTGAAAAAGTCTCGCACTAAGGAGTCTGCGCCGGAAGAAGCGAAAACTCAGGAAAAGAAAGTGACAATTAAAGCGGCCGAACCAGAGTTCAGTCACATCATTGAAACTTACCCTTTGACGGAACGGGAATTAGAGGTTTTAGAGCTCATAGTGCAGGGGTACAGCAATGCTGCAATTGCCGAAAAACTGTACATTACTGTCGGTACTGTCAAGACTCACGTTCGCAATATTTTAAACAAATTGTGCGCGGACGATCGCACTCAAGCTGCTGTTTTAGCCCTGCGTTCCGGTCTGGTTGGATAAAGAGTCATTAGCTTTCGGTGAGTCCCCGCTCGCTTTCGGTGAGCCATCAGTCATTAGTTATTAGTCCTTGGTGGCTGACTCTTGGATGGTTGATAACTAATGGCTGAGTATGCTAAAACAACCGCCGCTTATATACCATTTTCTTGAGGAAAATATCGAGCGGAAAAATGCTGAGATATTTGTTTGTAAAATTGCGCATCTATCTTAGTGAGTAGAGTTAAAATGTTATAAAATATCCTAAATATGTCTGAAGATAGATGGCAAAAATATTGATTTCCTACACCATCGATCGGCAGTAATAGCAAGCGAGATAAATTAAGACCGAAATGCCAATTTTGCATCAAGCAAATTCAGAAGTAGCTGCAAAAAAGGCAAAATAACAATACTTGCAGGAATAGTTCAGCGGTCAGAAAGATTATACCTCCAGAGCGAGCCTGAGGTCGCTTAAATTTGAGAGATTAAGAGTATCAATCGCTACTTACATTTCTTACAAAGAGGTAATATGGCCGCTCCAATTGAATTCAATTTATTTGCTCCTTACAACGAAGGAGCAGCTTTAATCGGGTCTTTTTCTAACTGGGAAGAAATTCCCATGCAGAAAGGCAAAGACGGTTATTTCCGCACCAAAGTAGAGTTGGAAGACGGCGTTTATCAATACAAATTTAAAGTGCGATCGAAAAGCTGGTTTCTCGAACCGGATGCTTGGGTAGAAATCGTCGATCCCTACGCCACAGACATCGACGATCCCACGCAAAACGGTGTAATTCGGATCAAAGACGGCGATCGCATTGTCGATACCTACGTGTGGCAACATGACGACAAACCGCTACCGGCCGATCGGGAATTAGTAATTTACGAAATGCACGTTGCCGACTTTTCCGGCGGCGAAGCCGATCCCCTCGCCCGCGGCAAATACGAGCACGTCGTCGAAAAACTCGATTATCTAGTCGAGCTCGGCGTCAACGCGATCGAACTCATGCCCCTCAAAGAATATCCCGGCGACTACAGTTGGGGCTACAACCCCCGCTACTTCTTCGCTGCAGAATCCAGCTACGGCACCACCGAAGGCCTGAAAAAGCTGATTGACGAATGTCACGCCCGCGGCATCCGCATCATCATCGACGGGATTTACAACCACTCAGAAGCATCGAGCCCCCTAACTCAAATCGATCACGATTACTGGTACCACCACGCCCCCCGCGATCCCGACAACAATTGGGGCCCGGAATTCAACTACGAACTTTACGACGAAAAGTTAGGAACTTACCCGGCACGCAAATTTATCGGCGATACAGTTAGATACTGGGTTCAAGAATTCCATATCGACGGCATTCGTTTCGATGCAGCGCGACAAATTGCCAACTACGATTTCATGCACTGGATCGTTCAAGAAGCCAAAAATGCTGCCGGCCCGAAACCGTTTTATACTGTTGCCGAACACATTCCCGAAACACCCAGCATCACCAATCTCGAAGGGCCGATGGACGGCTGCTGGCACGACAGTTTCTATCACTCCATTGTCGAACATATCTGCGGCGATACGTTCGATATAGAGCGGCTTAAAGAAGTCATCGACTGCAAGCGACAAGGCTTTTTGGGAGCGACAAATGTCGTGAATTATGTCAGCAATCACGACCACGATCGGGTCATGACAGAATTGGGAAATCGCGGGATTTTGGATGAAGCAGCTTTCAAGCGGGCGAAGTTAGGGGCAGTGCTGTTAATGACAGCAGTTGGCGTGCCGTTGATTTGGATGGGTGAAGAATTTGGGGAATACAAAGGCAAGACGATCGAGCAAGCAAAAATTGACTGGACGGTACTGGCAAATGACTCGAATAAAAACTTGTGGGAATACTACAAAGGCTTGATCCACCTGCGCAAAAACAACCAGGCACTTTACACGGAAAACATCGACTTTTTTCACGAAGATCCGGACTCGCAAGTTTTTGCTTACACTCGCTGGAACGATGAAGGTTCGAGAGTAGTTGTGGTAGCAAATTTGTCGGAAAATTATCTAGCTGGCTACAGCGTGCCGCACTTCCCGGCAAATGGAACTTGGCACGAATGGACGGGCGATTACGATGTTGAATCGGGGGATGACAATATCATGATAGATTTGCCGGAATACGAAGCCAAAGTGTTTGTTTGGCAGTAATTACATAGGGATTGCAGTGATGACTGAAGTCCGCAGATTCTGTTAAATGTCCCTTTCTAAGCCTAGGGCGTGTTTTCTTGCGTCTTCGATCCCCCCCAGCAGGGCAACCACGGGGGGATTGCCCCTACAAAGGGGGGAGAAAGAGTCTTCAAGCCCCCCTTGTGAAGGGGGGAGCAAGAGTCTTAAAGTCCCCCCTTTTGAAGGGGGATTTAGGGGGATCTAGATCTAGTAGAGTAGTTTGAAAACACGCCCGATCCTGTACACTGAAGATAACAGAATATACAGGAAAGATTTATGCCCTCCCAAAACCAAGACTTGCCAAAAACTGCCACCTCCAAAACTCAAAATTTGCCTGTTTCTTCAGATATTTTGTTGAGCTTGGCCGCCTTGCCCTTGCTGGGCGGGTTGCTGGCGGCCAAAGCTGCTGCTGAGTTCGTCGGCGCGATCGGCGTTGAAAGTGAAGAAGTGTTTCGGGGCTCCCGCCTTCCGGTTCTCAACTTCCCTCACGGAGAGCGGTAGAAAGCATCGCAGGCAAAAGCTATAGAAATTATGCGAAAAACCCAGTTTCTCGGATCGATCGCCGATCGATCCGAGATATTGATGCAGAAACCGGGTTTTTGTGTCTCCAGCGAGTTAGTCCTGCAGCCAAAAACCTTGGAATTGTACTTGACAAGCAGAAAATTTTGTGAATTCAAGTTTTGCTGGACTCGTGCCTTGCGCGTTCTGCCTTTTACCTTCTGCTTGTGACAAGTTGTTTCATATTTGACTGTAAAAGAAAGAGTTTTAGGGCAAACTAAACCCTACAATTTTGTTAGAAACCCGCAGCTATTGAGGAACAGCCCCGATGAGTTCAGTCCTCCAGTCTTCAGAACAGGCAATAAATACTCCAACAACATCGATCGCGCATTCTCCGCCCTTCTCAACATCAGACCTGTTTTTGCGAAATCGCCTCAAAATAGTAGAGGACTTGTGGGAATCAGTGCTGCGCCAAGAGTGCGGGCAGGAATTAGTGGATTTGCTCCAGCAAATGCAATCGGTCAACTCCGCAGAGGGACAAGCGGCTCATTTTCTGGAATCCAACGTCTGGCAGCTCATTGAAAAGCTCGACCTCAACGCAGCTATTCGCGCCGCTCGGGCTTTTGCACTGTATTTCCAGTTAATCAATATTGTCGAGCAACACTACGAACAGCGAGACCAACAGCTAGCTTACGCGGGCGGTGGCACTGCTGGGGGGTCAATGTTTTCTAAATCGATCGAAGGTAGGGATGGGCTCGATCGACCCCGCCACCCGGAAGGCCCGGCACCAGCCCAAATTGTCGCCGGCAAACCAGACAGCAACGACGCCATCGTCCGGGATGCGGGAACTTTTTACCAACTGTTCCCGATGCTGCTGCGCCTGAACGTTCCCAGCCAGCAAATCCAACGCTTGATCGATCAGTTGGACATCCGCTTGGTATTTACCGCTCACCCGACGGAAATTGTCCGCCACACGATCCGCACCAAGCAGCGCCGGATGGCGAAAATCCTGCAACAGCTAGACCAAGTTGATGAGAAATTTCAAGTGGGGGCGGACTCTCAAAGTCCTTTCCCGGTATCCTGCTGGGAAGCCGTCGCCCTGCAAGAGCAACTGATGGAAGAAATTCGCCTCTGGTGGCGTACTGACGAACTGCACCAGTTCAAGCCTACGGTTCTCGATGAGGTGGAGTACACCCTCCACTATTTCGAGGAAGTGCTGTTTGATGCGATTCCCGAACTTTACCACCGCTTCAAGCAAGCGCTGCACGCTTCTTATCCTTACCTGAAACCGCCGAGTTACAATTTTTGCAAGTTCGGTTCTTGGGTGGGTTCTGACAGGGACGGCAATCCTTCCGTGACTCCAAAAGTTACTTGGCAAACTGCTTGCTACCAGCGCCATTTAGTGCTAGAGAAGTACATCAGCGCGGTGAAGCGGCTCAGCGAATTGTTGAGTTTGTCGCTGCACTGGAGCGACGTGCTGCCGGAACTGCTAGAATCGCTCGATCGCGACAAGTCGGAATTCCCGGAAGTATACGAACAGTGGGCGATCCGCTACCGCCAGGAACCTTACCGCCTGAAACTCGCCTACGTCCTCCAACGGTTGGAAAATACGCGCGATCGCAATTGGCGGCTGTACAAAGGAGATGAATTGCAGCGGGAACGCGAAGTTTTATCGGAAAATTCAGGCACGATCGGATTGTATCGATCGGGCGCTGAATTTTTGGCAGAATTGCAGTCGATCGAACGCAATTTGGTAGAAACAGGTTTGAGCTGTCGGGACTTGGAAAATCTGCTGTGTCAAGTAGAAATTTACGGGTTTAATTTGGCTTATTTAGACATCCGCCAAGAGTCAACGGTACACTCCGACGCTCTCAACGAAATTGCTGAATACTTGCAAATTTTGCCCAAGCCTTACGATTTAATGGTGGAATCCGAGCGCGCTTTGTGGCTGGCAACAGAATTGCAAACCCGCCGCCCTTTAATTCCCTCAGAATTACCCTTTTCTCCCAAAACTTGCGAGACGATCGAAACTTTCCGAGTCTGGCGGCAAATGCAGCAGGAATTTGGCGAAGAAATTTGCCAAACTTACATCATCAGCATGAGCCATGATGCCAGCGATATGCTGGAAGTTTTACTGTTAGCAAAAGAGGCAGGACTTTACGACCCCGCTACGGGTATTGGCAGCATTCACGTAGTTCCTTTGTTTGAAACAGTAGAAGATTTGAAAAAAGCGCCGTCGGTGATGCAGCAAATATTTGGACTGCCACTTTACCGCGCTTTGCTACTAGGAGGTTACGCTGCCGAAGCAAATAATAAACAGTCCGATCGCGCTCCGGCCCCAGCTTTGCAAGAAGTGATGCTGGGCTATTCCGACAGCAACAAAGATTCCGGTTTCTTGAGCAGCAACTGGGAAATTCACAAAGCTCAAAAAGCCCTGCAAGCAGTTGCTGAAAGTTTCAATGTAGAACTGCGAATTTTTCACGGCCGGGGCGGCTCTGTAGGGCGGGGCGGCGGACCTGCTTACAAGGCAATTTTAGCTCAGCCCGGAAAGAGTATTAACGGACGAATTAAGATTACCGAACAAGGCGAAGTTTTAGCTTCTAAATATTCCATGCACGAACTGGCGCTTTACAATCTAGAAACTGTAACGGCGGCGGTAATTCAAGCTAGCTTGCTGCACGCGGGTTTTGACGGCATCGACCCTTGGAACGAAATTATGGAAGAATTGGCGGTTAAGTCGCGATCGCACTACCGCCATTTAATTTACGAACAGCCGGATTTGGTCGATTTCTTCCACCAAGTTACCCCGATTCAAGAAATCAGCCAGTTGCAAATTAGTTCTCGTCCGGCCCGTCGCGGCGGCGGCAAAAAAGATATCAGCGGTTTGCGGGCAATTCCCTGGGTGTTTAGCTGGACTCAAACCCGCTTTTTGCTGCCTTCTTGGTACGGTGTCGGTACAGCTTTGCAAGAATTTTTGCAAGAAGAACCGGAAGAAAACTTGAAACTTTTGCAATATTTTTACCTGAAATGGCCGTTTTTTAGAATGGTGATTTCTAAGGTAGAAATGACTTTATCTAAGGTCGATTTGCAAATTGCCGGACATTACGTGCGGGAATTGGCTCCTGCTGCTGACAGAGAGCGTTTTAACGCTTTGTTCGAGCAAATTTCTGCGGAATATCACTTGATTCGAGATTTGGTGTTAACTATTACCGGACACCAGCATTTATTGGATGGAGATCCGTCTTTGCAGCGATCGGTGCAGTTGCGAAATGCCACAATTGTACCTTTGGGCTTGTTGCAGGTTTCGCTGCTCAAACGCTTGCGACAGCACGGAGTTGCAGGTATTCCGGGCGTGATTCATTCGCGTTACAGCAAGGGCGAACTGTTGCGAGGAGCTCTGCTAACGATTAATGGGATTGCTGCGGGAATGCGGAATACGGGCTAGCTAGATCCCCCTAAATCCCCCTTAAAAAGGGGGACTTGAAGACTCTTTCTTCCCTTAGAAAGGGGCACTTGAAGACTCTTGCTCCCCCCTTTGTAGGGGCAATCCCCCCGTGGTTGCCCTGCTGGGGGGGATCGAAAAGTTTGAAAACACGCCCTAGTTTATTTAATATAATGTCCGGTCGATCGCCCGCGATCTTAAATGTTCGTAGTAAGGACTTTAGTCCTTCTTCTGTCAAGGACTAAAGTTTGCACTACCAACCATTTTTATGATGGTTGTGCAACCGGACACGATCTGACTCCGGCTATAAAATCTCAATCTCGAATCTAAAAAAAATCTCAAATCTCAAATCTCAAACTTAAAATTCCAATTTTTCCGGATCGATCGAGGAGTCTGATGAAGTATCGATCTATGCTTGAATGCAACCCGCGAAGCACCAGCACTGCGGCAGCATTCGGCTGTGGTGGATCTACAAAATCTTTATGGATAAAGCAACCGCCAAAACGGTTAGGACATTTTAGATCGCCCCAAGCGTTACTATGAGTCCCTCTTCCTTCTTCCTTCTTCCTTCTTCCTTCTTCCTTCTTCCTTCGCCTATAATTGGCTCGATTTTGAGTCATGTCGCAAAAATTCAGGTGCAAGTGCGATCGTAATTGCATCTCCCCAATAAAATACCGCCAGACTCTCAAGTTAAACTATGCTAAAAACGACATCATTAGCTAATTTTTTCAATGCTATAAAACAGCCAACGAAAGAAGCGACACAGCAGCCACCGAAAAAGGAACACAGCTCGAAGTGGCCTGCATTGCTCCTCATGCTAGCAGTAGGGATTGGCGGCTGGCAACTGGGATTGCCCAAAATAGCATCATTTTTTAACGATCGGGGCTTTGAGAACCACAAAGCAAATCGATTAGCCGAGACTCATAAATCTTACCAGTTAGCGCTTTCGATAGACCCAGACAACCGAACTGCCCTATACAATTTGGCATGGCTTTGCGAAGAAGTGCAAGATTTGCAATGCGCCCGAGGAAAATACCTGCAAGCTGCCAAACTCGGTCTGCCTGCTGCTTACAGCAACCTGGCTAGATTGTATATCATTGAAAATAAAAACTATTCCGCGGCAGTACACTTGCTGTTGCAAGGTTTGAAATTGGCCAAGGACGATCGAGTAAAATATTCTTTGCGCAAAAATTTAGGTTGGGCCCGTTTGGAACAAGGCCGGTATTCCGAAGCACTGCAACACCTGAATGCAGCAATTAAACTTGATAGCGAAAGAGTAGCGGGTTACTGTTTAAAAGCGCAAGTTTTGGACGGGATGAAAAAGACAAAGGAAGCCCAAGCACAGTGGAAAATTTGTCTAAAGTATGCGGATTCTCAAGATTTCGATGAGGATATATGGATAGGAATGGGACGCCAACGCTTACAACAGGAGAAAACTAAAAAATGAAACGTACAATTTTGATTTCATCAACAATACTAGCGACAGTAACGGTACTGGGGCTGAGTCAAGCCTCAAAATCGCTGGCAACTCCTGCGGATTTTCAACCAACAGTCGATCGTCAAGTGGAAGATCCTTTTGCATCGAATTTTTCGATGCGGCAGTGCAGGGACACCAATGGCGGGCGCTATGCGTGTCCGAGATTCGTCCTCCCTCAAGGCAATCCCGATTCGGACAGTGCCATAACCGATCCTAAATCTTAACAGGCAAAGGTTTTAGCCAATTAAATGCTAAAAAAACTCCCATATTGACAATAAACTACTCGATTTAATAGCTGTTAGGGCAATTTTTGGATGTTTTTTTAGGTTTGCAGTTGGGCTGTGGCTCAACTGCAAACTTAGCTGCGTGAGGGAGTTTTGAGTTTTGAATTGAACTAAACTGAAAAATTTCAGCAGTTTTCACAGTGTTTATGCTTTTTCTAGGCCGCCCCAACCTTTAAACTCTGAAGAAATGCACGAAATTTTAATAGAACTTTCTTCGCCGCCGACAGGTTACTTAGGACGAATTTAATCTGCACAGTAAGGTTTTAGCTATAAATGCTCGATCGGCTTGCCAGAAGATAGCAGTCTCAGGTAAAATCGCGATACTCTCTTAAATTTTAGACTGGAGATTTTACAATCGCAAATTGCAAATCGCAAATCTAAAATCTCAAATCTAAAATCGCTCGATCGACCGTTAAACTCGCTCCTAACAAGTACACCATCCGAGTTATTATGTCAATCAAAAAAATTCTTTCCATAGTCTTGTTAATTTTTGTCCCCATTTCCATTGCGGCGGAAAACTTGCATTGGGGTCCGTTAACAGTCTTCATCACATCAGCTTTAGGGATTGTACCTCTGGCGATTTGGTTGAGTACAGCTACCGAAGAAGTGGCGATCGTTACAGGCCCTTCGATCGGCGGCTTGTTAAATGCTATTTTCGGAAATGCTACGGAATTAATTATTGCCATAGTCGCCCTCAACGCCGGATTGATTGACATCGTGAAAGCCAGCATTACGGGCACGATTATCAGCAACTTGCTGTTAGTAATGGGACTTTCCATGCTGTTAGGAGGAATCCGCTACAAAGAACAGGAATTTAAGCCGATTATCGCGCGGGTAAACGGTTCCACCATGACTCTAGCAGTGATTGCAATCCTGCTGCCGACAATGGTAATTTACACCTCAAATGGAGTCGAACCGGCAGCTATTGAAAATCTTTCTCTGATTGCGGCGATCGTCCTAATTGCAGTTTACGCTCTCACGCTGTTATTTTCCCTCAAAACACACAGCTATCTTTATGATGTCGGCTTGGTAGAATTAGAGTCAGAAAATCCTCAAAATACCACAGGGGAATCTACCGCACACAAACCGAATTTGTGGTTGTGGTTGGGTGTCTTAGTTGTATCGACAGTTGCTGTTGCTTTTGAATCAGAGATTTTTGTAGGAGTTGTCGAAGAAACTACAAAAGGATTGGGATTGACGCCGTTATTTACTGGGGTAATTCTGTTGCCGATCGTAGGCGGGGCCGCAGAATACGTAACGGCGGTAGGAGTTGCGATGAAAAACAATATGGATTTGTCGGTTTCTGTGGCGATGGGTTCCAGCTTGCTAGTAGCTTTGTTAGTTGCTCCCGTGTTGGTAATTATCGGATTGGTAATTCACCAGCCGATGGATTTGAACTTCAATCCTTTTGAAGTAATTGCGGTGGCGATCGCGGTAACAATTGCCAATTTAATTAGTTTAGACGGACGATCGAACTGGCTCGAAGGAGTGCTGCTTTTAGCCACGTATGTAGTGTTGGGAGCCGCATTTTACTTTCATCCAATTACTTAAAGCAAAACTCACAAGCTCTCTTTATTTGTAGGGTGCGCAGTGCGCACCTTACAGCTATTTTATACTTCTTACTTTAAAAAAAATTCACAGGCTAGCTCTATTTGCAGCTCTGTTTGTAGTAGCTATATTTGTAGGGTGCGCAGTGCGCACCTTACTGCTTGCAGGAATTATCGCCCGAATGCTTCGCCCCTACAAAAAATATACAAATGGGATATTACCCCTAACTTAAAACTCTCTCCTTCTCTTACTCTGCGTCCTCTGCGTCCTCTGCGGTAAATAAAATCAGATATTTTACACGCAATAACTAACTACGGACAGCTACAATTTCTAATAGGAAAGCACGATTGCGGGCAAGTTATTTTCTTGCCCTTGCGATCGTAACAGCCGGAAGGAGTATTGCATTGTAATTTCTCTTGACAAACTTGTCCTCGCGGGAAAGTACCCAAATTTTGGATAGAAACTTCTGCTGTCAGCGTACCTTCTTCGATCGCTCGATCGCCCTCTTTAATTTCGTAGGTAAACTTATTTACACCCTCCAAAACAGAAAAAGTTTTTCCTCTGTGTTTGTTAGCCAATTTAAACGCAAAATCTTCGGAAAACTCGCCTTTATTGTAACTGCGATCGGTGTAAGGATAGGGATCTGATTCCATTCCCTCAGTCACATTTTTAATTGTCACCCTGCGGTTTGGGCCTGGAGGCGTTTTTAGGGAAACAAATCGAGCACTTTGTGAATCGGGAGAATACCCAGTACCCGGACATTGGCCGACATATTCAGTGCGCTTGAATTGAATTAAATTAATGTTAAAACTGTTTTCATTTCTAACTCGAAATTGTGCGGTTTCAGTTGGTTGGGCACCGATCTTAAAAGCTGCTAGAATCGCAAACGTTGCAGCTAGCAAGATTGTGATGAACTTGATGTATCGAATTTTGGTAAATTGTTGTGGTAGTTTCATTTTACAATATCTCGGTTGAACTGTTGGAACTCCATTCAAATTTTCATTGATTAATTATATTATAGTAGCTGGCGCACCATACCTAAAATATTACTCAACTTCTCTCTCCTCCTAAGCTGCAAACTCTCTCCTTCTCTTCCTCTGCGCTCTCTGCGTCCTCTGCGGTTCATAAAATTCGGATACTTTGAGACACCACAAAACTTACAAATTTGCGGACTGAAGTCCTCACTACGAACCGTATTAAAAAGTTACTCGATCGCGCCACTTATCTAATAACTTATCCCCCACTCCCTGCACCCGGTTGACATCCTCCAACGAAGCAAAAGGCTGCTGTTTTCGCGCTGCTATTATTTGCTCAGCTAACTTCGCTCCAACTCCCGGTAACGCCTCCAACTCTTCCTGCGTTGCTGAATTTAAATTAATTAACTTTTTCCCAGCAATTTGAGGTTTATTCACCGTATTATTTCCTGGCGCTATCGGAGATTTTGAAGCTGTTGGCAATGAATTGCACTCTTGTTTGCGAGCATCAATTTTCTGCTTGATTCGGGCGGGAATTCCCAAAATAGCACCTTCGTACAGTCGATCGAACTCGCGCTGAAAGTGTGCCGCAACTGTCGGACTTTCAATTACCAAAAGTGTTTCATCATTGTTGCGATTTGCCGCTTCGCTCCAGTTGTGCGAACCTGTAATTACCGTGTTTGTATCGACAACTCCGAATTTGTGGTGCAGTCGATCGCCCTTCGGTAATTGAGGCGTTCCCACCGAAGTCAGCGGCTGTTTCCAAGGGCGATTTTCTGCTTCTAACTGACAGTTTTCAATGGCACTTACCCCCATCATATCCAATCCTTCGCTGTACGATCGATAAATAAAATTCGAGTCAATTAAAGCCCGCACCCCAACTCCTTGTCGGGATCCTTTTTCTAAAGTATTTGCTAGCTGCTGGTCGGAAAATACAAACAAAGCTAAATCTACAGACTTTTTCGCCATAGCCAAACTTTTATTTATCGAACCGTTTGGGCTGTTTTCCCAAGCTACAGTTTGAGAAACAGGAGAAAATTGCAGGGCAACTGTTGCATCGCCTACTTTTACTTTCTCCACTTGACGAAAGGGCTTTTTGATGCCAAACTTACTATCAGGTTTACCTCCGGGCCCGTCGCCCCACATGATGTTAAATTCTTGAGTAAATAGTTGCGCTAATCGAGCATTTTCTATTTGCAGCAAGTTGTTAGCATTGCCGCGACTCTCCGACTCTTTGAAATCTCCGTGGATGTCGCTGGTAGTAAAATTAGCGGAAGTTACAATTACTGTTTTGCCGTCAATTACTGCAAATTTATGGTGCATCAAACCGCTGCCTTTAGAACCGTCGGCGGTATCGTCAATTACCGGAATTCCGGCATTTTTGACAATTACCAAAGCATCGTTTTGCTCGATTTCTTCCGGACTCAATTTGCCATCTCGATCGACATCGGCCAGCTTGACAAATTCACTATAGCGATCGCGCTCTCTTTCCGGCAACTTTGCCAACTCCTCAGCTTTAAAATCGCTCCACGGTCGGCTGTATATATGTTCTATAATGAGTCTCACTTTGACGCCCGATCGCGCCCGATCGGCTAAAGCCCGCGCGATACCGGGCAACCGAAACTCCTGAACCGCTACATCCACGGTCGATCGAGCGTTTGCGATGGCAAGGGCGATCGACTTTTCGAGGTCGTCTCCAGGTCGGGTTTGCTGGCGGTAAGGCTCTGTATAACTTGAAGTGAGGGAATGGTTGAAGTATACTTGCAGCAGCGGGTCTTGAGGCAGCGGCGGCAGGCCCGGAGGCAAATTTTGCTCGTTTTGCTGCTTTTTTCCACAAGCGGCCAAGCTGATTGCCAGCAGCAGCACCCAACACCAACGGATTAATTTATAATAAAGTTGCGATCGCAAAAATTTAAACATTACTTGGAGATTGTAGCCGTCCGACAGTTCAAACCTATCCGATAATAAAGTCAAGAACTACTCACTTTAAAGAAGGGGATAGATTTTGCGTCTTGTAAGACTGCCTCGGGGCCGGGAAGCATCGCGGGTGGGGTAGCAGCATTGAGGGGCGTGGGTCAGACCCGATATAGCTGCTTTATGGCTAAAAGAAAAACACTTTTTCCGTGCGGTCACAAGGGATATGGTAAAGCGTGCCATCGCTGCACGCAAGAGTTGGCAGCGCAACAGCAATACGTTCAAGTGATGGCGGAAAAAAAATCGAAGAAACAGGAGAAGGAAGCATCATTTGACAGAGATATCATCAATCTTAGAGGTCTGCCCGACCATGTAGTTGTCAAAGCTCGCGCTATTATAGCAGCTTTGGGCGAAAACAAAAATTACAGGGATTTCGGCGGCAAACGCTTGCGCCACAACCGTTTTATTGTGAGTATTCCTATCGGGCGCAACTACAGAATGCTGTGCGAAGATTGCGGTACTTTCTTAATTCCCCAAAAAGTTTTGTCGCATGAAGACTACAACGTCTGCAAGCCAGGAAGTTAGTCAGTTGATAGTTGACAGTTGATAGTTGACAGTTGATAGTTGATAGTTGACAGTTGTAGTGCGAGCGTCCTCGCTCGCGATCGTCAGTCATTAGTCATTAGTTATTAGTTATTAGTTATTGGGAATGACAAATTAAAAACTTTTTTCTCTTTCTTCTTCCTTCTTCCTTCTTTCTTCTTCCTTCTGCCTTCTGCCTTCTGCCTTCTGCCTTCTTCCTTCATTACTTATAAATCAATGCAAATTTACCTCGACTACAGCGCTACGACGCCCGCACGCCCAGAAGCAATTCAAGCAATGCAAACAGCGATGATTCAAGAATGGGGAAATCCTTCCAGCTTGCACGAATGGGGGCAAAGGGCTGCAACAACTTTAGAATTGGCAAGAATGCAGGTGGCTAGCCTGATTAACGCGCAGCCGGAATCGCTGATTTTTACTTCCGGCGGTACTGAAGCTAACAATTTGGCAATTATGGGAATTGCCCGACTTTATCGGCAGCCGCAGCATATTATTATTTCCAGCGTAGAACATTCTGCGATCGCCGAACCAGTGAACCAACTAGAAAATTGGGGTTGGAAAGTAACGCGATTGCCCGTTGACAGATTCGGGCGAGTTAATCCCGTGGATTTGCAGGCGTCGCTGCGATCGAATACTGTTTTAATATCGGTAATTTACGGTCAAAGTGAAGTAGGAACTCTGCAACCGATCGAAACATTAGGAAACATCGCGCGCGATCGCAATATTATTTTTCACGTCGATGCAGTTCAAGTTGCCGGCAGACTGCCCGTAGACGTACAAAAACTGCCCGTAGATTTGCTTTCCCTTTCGAGTCACAAGCTTTACGGGCCGCAAGGTGCGGGGGCGCTTTACGTCCGCAATGGCATAGAATTAATGCCGATTTTAGGCGGTGGCGGGCAAGAATTGAAACTGCGATCCGGCACGCAAGCGGTGCCGGTAATTGCAGGTTTTGGGGCGGCGGCGGAACTGGCTTTGCAGGAAATTCCTGTAGAAATGCCGAGATTAATTGCCCTGCGCGATCGACTTTTCGATCGATTGTCTGATGTGCCCTGTTTGGTGCCCACGGGCGATCGAATTCACCGCTTGCCACACCACGTTAGTTTTTGTGTTATCTCGGGAAAGGTAACGGGTAAAACTTTGGTGCGACAGCTAAATTTAGCTGGAATTGGTATTAGTTCAGGTTCGGCTTGCAACAGCGGCAAACTCACTGCCAGTCCCGTATTGTTAGCGATGGGATATACTGAAACTGCTGCTGTGGGCGGCATTCGCTTGACTTTAGGACGGCAGACAACAGAAGCTGATATTGATTGGACGGCGATCGTCCTCAAGCAGATTTTGGAAAGATTATCGGCTTGTAGTGGGGATTTTAGTCCTCCGAATTGGATGCGGGCTAAAGTCCTGACTGCGAACAGTTAATCGGTTTGTAGTTAGGACTGAAGTCCTCCGAATGGATGCGGACTAAAGTCCTGACTGCGAACAATTAGTAATTAGTTTATTGTCTTAAATTGTTTTCACGCAAGTCCTGGTAAATTCCCTCACCGCAAAGCTTAATTATGACAATCGCAGTCGAATCGCAGCAGACATCATATTTCACGATCGCAGGTGATATTCCCTTAGATATAGCTGAAGGTACTTTAATTTCGGTTACGAGAAATCAACCATTAAAAATTTACTCCCTTGGGTTTCAACCAGCCAAATCAATTCCAGAGATTCCTCGCTGGTTTTTACAAAAATATCTTAAATCTTCATCTAATATACTTGAACCATTTGCTGGATCTGGTACTTCTATAATAGAAGCTTTAAAACATCAAATAGAAGTAGATTGGCTGGATTATCACCCTCTAAGTCGTTTAATTTGTAGCGTCAAAACTACTTATTTCTCGGCTGCGGAAGTTTTAGAACAAGCTGAGAAAATTATTGAGAGTTCGGCTTTTTATAAACAAGCACCCGAAACAGTCAATTTTGCTAATAAAGATTTTTGGTTTCAAAAACCCGTACAAGAAGGTTTAGAAATTTTGAAAGAGCTAATTTTAGCATCTTCTCTAACAACACAACCAGTTTTATGGTTGGCATTTGCATCGACCGTAAGAAAGACTTCTAATATGAATGATGGAATGCTGCTTGCTGCTAGACGTTCTCATATTAAAGAGATACCGCAATTTTCCCGCGAGGATGTATTTAATTATTTTAAATTCTACGCTGAAAAAGCAGCAGATGCTATTAGTGAATGGTATAATTTAGTGGGCGACCTGAGGATTAACGCTCGAAAGTTACCTTGGCAAAATGCACTAGATATAACTGGAGATTGCCTCTACGATGCTATTGTCACTTCTCCGCCTTACATCAACGCAATTGATTATGTTTGGGCTACAAAATTCGAGCTTCATTGGTTGAATATGGTTGAGAGCGATCGAGATAGACTGAACTTATACGCGAATGAAATCGGTACAGAGAGAATACCGAAAGTAGAGTGTAAAGAACTTGGCAAAACTAATTTGAAATATCTCGATCGCTTAATAGAAGATATCTATACGGGCAAAAAATATCAAGCATCTAAAGGTCAAAATCAATTAAGATCGAGAGTTGCGTACAAGTATTTTATGGATATGAAGAAACATTTTATTAGGAGTTTTGAGTGTTTGCGATCGGGTGGATATTATTGCTTTACAATAGGTGATACGAGTCGAATTTGCGGGGTTGACATTCCCGTCGCTTCCCTTCTCGCTGAAATCGCCTGTGAGGTGGGTTTCCGCAAACAATTTCATTTTCACTTGCTGTTAAAGAATCGCAAATTGAACCTACCAAGAAATGTAGATTGGGCGGGAACAATCAAACATGATACAATAATAGTTTTGGAGAAAGCTGTTTGATGAAGATTGACGATCTTAACAATTCGTTGGACAGTATATTAATGCAGTAAATTATTGTATTGTAGGTGGTTGGAGAGTTATCTCCGGTAGCGATACTTACGATTACATTTATCAAATTACCGAATTCGATTTGCAAACATGGTAACAAGCCCGAAGAAATTTATATGGGGTCATACCTTAAACATGAATTCCCAAGATATTCTCAATTGTACGGAAACTTACTTGCAAAAGTTCGTCGCACCTCAAGCCGAAATTATCGACACCAACTCTGAAGCGCTAGCAACAGCAATTGACGGATTGGAAGCTCGATCGCTCTTAGCTTTGCGAGTTCCCCAATACTGGGGCGGACTCGATATCGATCCGGAAACTTTCGATCGACATCAAGAATCGATCGCCCGTTATTCCGGTGCTTTATGGTTTTTGCAAGCCCAACACCACAGCGCTACTTCCATGCTAGCAGCCAGCGATAACGAAATGCTGAAAAACAAAGATTTGCCCGCGATCGCGCGAGGAGAATTGCGATTGGGTGTGGGGTTTTCTCACTTACGGCGATCGGGCAATCCTGTTGTTACCGCCACTCCCGCAAAAGACGGCTATTTACTATCGGGAACTATTCCTTGGGTAACGGGTTTGGGATTATTTCACAAGTTTATTTTAGCTGCAACTCTCCCGGACGATCGGGCTGTTTTCGGTATGGTTCCTTTTGCCAATTTTGCAGGCGAATGCGGTACGATAACTTGCAGCGAACCGATGGAATTAATATCCATGAGTTCCACCAAAACTGTTACCGCAACTCTCGATAATTACTTGCTGCACGAATCGCAAATAATTTCCTTGAAACCCGCAGGCTGGATTGCCGAAAGCGATCGCAAAAATGTGCTAAAATCTATCCCAGCTACTTTAGGCTGCATTCGCGCTGGATTGGATGCAATTAACTCAGTAGCAAGCAGTAAAAATTCACCTGCAATCTCAGCCGCCAGCCACAAATTAGAGGAAAAGTTCGATCGATTAAAAACTAATTTTAACCAAGCTGAAAATTGCTCGTTTGCCGAAGAATTAGCACTGCGCGCAGAGGCGATAGATTTAGCGATGCGTTGCGGGCAAGCAGCAGTTACAGTTTCTGCCGGTGCGGCTAACAGCATCACGCACGCGGCCGGCAGAATTTACCGCGAAGCTTTAGTTTATACTGTGACAGGCCAAACAAAAGATGTCATGGCAGCAACGCTCGATCGAATCTTAAATAGTTGATAGTTGGTAATTGGTAATTGGTAATTGGTAATTGGTAATTGGTAATTGGTAATTCTCCCAATCTCTCGATCGAACAACCTAAAACCTAAAACCTAAAACCTAAAACCTAAAACCTAAAACCTAAAACTATGACTGACTTAAATTCACCTAACCTCAAGACGATCGCCTATACTAAGATTATAGATTTAACCCAGACAATTCATCCAAATATTCCCATTTGGCCCGGCGATCCGCCCGTACAATTTGAAACAGTATCTCAGATCGAAACCGAAGGCTATTACCTGCGCAAATTTTCAATGGGCGAACATAGCGGCACTCACATTAACGCACCCAACAGCTTTGATTCTACAGGAATGGGAATTGATAATTATTCGCCGCAGTCGCTAGTTTCTCCGGCAATTGTTATCGATATTCGCGATCGCACTTTTGCCAATCCCGATCCCAATCCCGATTATACTTTAACAATCGATGATGTGTTGAATTGGGAACAGCAGCACGGCAGGATTGAAGCGAGCAATCTAGTTTTATTATATACTGGATGGCAAGCAAAATGGCACGACGATCGAGCATTTTTCAATCGGGACAATCGCGGAATTTGCCACTTTCCCGGATTTAGTGAAGCAACTGCTCGATTTTTGCTAGAAGAAAGATCGATCGCGGGTATTGGCACCGATACTCACGGAGTAGATCCGGGACGGGATACAAGTTTTGTGGTTAACAAAATGGTATTGCAGCAACAGCGAATCGTCTTGGAAAATTTAGGAAATCTCGATCGATTGCCTCCCAAAGGGATAACATTAGTTATCGGCATTTTGCGCCTAGTCGGAGGTTCTGGTTCGCCCGTATCGGCAATCGCTTTTGTGACTTGACTTCATGTCAAATTTGTTCGGAGTGAGGACTTCAGTCTTCAGCTTCAGAGGATTAAAATCCTCACTACAAACAACAGTTGAATAAACGATTGCTTCAATGCGATCGCCATGACATATAATAATCTAAAAGCACGATCGAAAACAATTTAAAATTAATGACACAACTGCCCACCGATCTCAACGAGGCGATCGCCCAATCCAGACAAGCAACTGCTGCAGCACTTGCCGATGGCAAAACCTTACTGCAAGTTGAATTAGTATTCCCAGAAATCGCACTGCAAGCACAGTCAATTACCCTCCAATTCCTCCCAGAATTTGAATCAATTTACTCCGGAGTCAAAGTCTTTTTTCCCGACACCGGTGCAGCAGCCCTCGCCCGCCGCGACTGGGGAAAAACAGAGTTTAAAGTTACAGATTTAGGCAGCAGCCGATCGCCCGTTCAAGATAAAATAGCGCCGGAAGACGAACTGTTTTTGATAATCAATCCCGCAGCCGTAGAAGTAGCCCAAGTCGAACAACTGTCAATCGCCGCGGGCGATCGTCCGGTAATCCTGCTCAACCCGCGCCTCGAAGATGTTGCTACCATAGGCATAGGCTATGCCGGCCGCCAACTGCGCGATCGCTTCCTCAACAAAATTGAATCCTGCTACTACATCCGGCCTTTAGAAAATGCAGCCATTTTCCGCTGCTATCCCCAATCGTGGCAAGTTTGGCTAGAAGTCAATGACGAATACCAACTAATTTCCGAAACTGCCCAAAAGCCGATCGGCGAAGATTTAGATCGGATTATTGCCAAAGCCCTCGGTACCGACAGTCCCGACTCGCCTCAACCAGCAAAACCGTTAAAAAAGAAAGGTTTTTTGGCAGAACTTCAGACGATGTTCAAAACCTTGACCCGCTAAACGCCGTTCGATCGAACAAATATTAACGTCAGTAAACCCGGTTTCTCCACAAAATCCTTGGTTCGGACGATCGAGATCGAAATACAAACCGGGTTTTTGACCCCGCCCGCACCAACCCTCAAATATAGCAATCGCCCAGACAGTTAGGACATTCTAGATCGTCCAAACCGTTACTATTATTCCCTCGGACTTCTGCCTTCTGCCTTCTGCCTTCTGCTATAACAGCTTGCCAGTCCGATCGTGAGTAGCAATTCAAAGAGAAACTGGCGAACTTCACTCAATCTTCATAACAAGCCGTATAATAGATAACACCTTCTTAGGTTGGCAAAAAATCAGAGAAAAAATCAAAGGAACATTAAATGCCCGCGAAGGCCTTTGATTGCGGCGCTGGAAACAGGGGAAATAATTTACGTAAGTTAACCGCTACAGGCACTTGTTAAAAGTGTCCGGAGTCTGGGATCGAAGTAAAGAAAAAAACAGATCGTTAGAGTGCAAAACTGCCAGAATCGTTGTGAATGCACGAAGGATAGGAATGTAGCTAGCGATCGGGTAAGAAAAATTAGAACCCGCACTGGAAATTGCGATCGGCGTGGGGGATGTATCGCTAACTACTAATTTGTGTTTAAAACCAGGAAGCCAGATAAGCACAATGGAGTACCGACGGATTATTATTGGGGACGTACACGGACATTACGACGGCTTAATGCTGTTGCTAGAGGCGCTTGCTCCCGGAAAGGAAGATCGAGTATATTTTTTGGGAGATTTGATCGATCGCGGGCCAAAAAGCGCTCAAGTATTGGAATTTGTCAGAACCAGCCCCTACCAAACTTTGTTGGGAAATCACGAAAAACTGATGTTAGATGCCTTGCCCAACGGACCGATCGACTTGCGGGCGTGGCAAGCTTGGCTTTTCAGCGGCGGTGACGCCACGGTAGCCAGTTACAAAGAGACGGGAATGATGCCCTACAAACACCTGGAATGGATGCGCGAGCTCCCGACGCATCTCGACTTGGGCGATATTTGGCTGGTCCATGCCGGCGTGCATCCCAAAATGCCGATCGAACAACAGTCTAGCGAACAACTGTGCTGGATTCGCAAGGAATTTCACAACATATCCAAACCATTTTTTCCCGATAAATTAATTATTACCGGTCACACGATCACCTTTACCTTTGATGGTATCGAGCCAGGGGAATTAGTCAGGGGACAAGGTTGGTTGGATATCGATACAGGTGCTTACCATCCCAAAAGTGGCTGGCTGACAGGATTTGACCTGAGTTACCGCAGGGTTTATCAAGTAAATGTATTTAACAAGCAAGTCCGAATTTTACCTTTTGACGAGGTTGTGAGGTACATTAAACCTCCATCTCAGCCCCTAGCCTTGGCAAAAAAGCGATCGCGGGCATTTTTCAAAAGCAAGCTTGAGGCCGTTAGGTGCGTCGGCCGAAATTCGATCTGTTTGAGTCTTCGATCGAGCGATCGGAAATATCCCGTTTTCCAGGTTGACAGTATTGCCTCGAAGTTATAACGGGGGTATTTAACCCGGATTTGGTATTACTTTTACCCGAGTCTAGATCCCCCTAAATCCCCCTTAAGAAGGGGGGACTTTAAGAGCGCTTCCAGTCCAGATGGCGAAACTGTAGTTTGTTCTTTTAGAAAACCCTTAAGAAGCGGGACTTTAAGAGCGCTTCCGGTCCCCCCCTTCTTAAGGGGGGCTAGGGGGGATCTAGATCTAATAATTAAACAGCAATCTGCAACTACCTTTGACTAAACCGACCCTCTAAGGAACCCAAAAACTCATTTCTGCGTCAATTTATAGAATATCCAGCGGCAATTTTTCCCAGAAACCTGCTTGGTTTCCTCAATTTTGTTAGGGTTAATTTACCGGAAATGACATTAAAAAGTTATGACATCAAAAGGTAAAAAACAGAAATCGCGCCGAGAATTTTTGAAAAAAACCGCCCTCACCGCAGCAGCAGCCGGTGCCGCTAACTTAGCTGTCAGTTGTCAGGGAAAACAACCGGAAACCTCAACTCAATCTAAAAATTCAGGCGCGCCGGAAACCGAAAATTTGCCCGATTCTGCCAACAACTCAGCCGCAATTCCCCAACCAGAAAATGAGGTTTCCCAAGCAATCGGTAACGACTTTACCAAACAATCGGCAGCATTGAGTCCCGACAAAATTGTTGATAGCGCGTGTCAGTTTTGCAACTCGCTTTGCCGCCTGAAAGTTCACCTCAAAAACGGGCGAATTATTGAAATTTTAGGAGAACCTGACGATCCGGTTCAAGCCGGAGGTTTGTGCGTCAAGGGGCCGATGATGGCGCAGTTAGTTTACAACAGATTCCGCTTGAAACAACCGATGAAGCGCGTCTCGGGAAACAAAGGAGATGCTAATGCAAAATTTGCACCGATTTCCTGGGATGAAGCTTTAGCAACTATTGCTAAAAAATTCTTAGCCCTCCGCGATGCCAAACAAGCGCGCGGTATTGCTAGCAAAACTTCCGGGAGAATGCCGCGGGGAACTGATGCTTTAATCTCGCGCTATTTCTCATTACTCGGCAGTCCCAACGATACAGATGTCGGCCCTGTTTGCAATGATGCGGGCGGCAATGCTTTAGCAAAAACGCTGGGTTTGGCACAGTTTACTAACGGTTACGGACTCGACGGTGCGATCGGAAAAGAGGATTTGGGTTCGGCAAAATACCTGTTATTTCTAGGTACAAATCAGGCAGAAACTCATCCGGTTACTTTTGCTTATTTGCTGAGACAGCGCTTGCAAACCGCAGCAAAATTAGTTGTTATCGACCCTCGATTGACGCCTACCGGCGCGCAAGCTGATGATTGGATCGCACCGAAACCGCATACAGATATGGCTTTGATTTTGGGAATGCTGCATCATATTATCGATCGCAATTTGTTCGATCGCGAGTTTGTAGAAAAATGGGTTGTCGGTTTTGAAGAACTGAAAAAACACTTAAACGACAAAAAATACACGCCGGAATGGGCGGCAAAAATAACCGGACTTACTGCCGAAAGAATCAGACAAACCGCTGAAGAATACGCTACAACCAAACCTGCTGCTATCTTCTGCAATGCCGGAATTTCCCATCAATTAAATGCTTTCGACACCTACAGATTGCTGGCATTTCTCGCAGCAATAACAGGCAACATCGGCATCAGCGGCGGCGGCTGCAATTTCATGCACAATACTTGGCCCGGCGCTTTAAATTTGCCTCAAATCAAGGGCAATCTCCCGCAGAAAGAAGCTGCTTTGCCTGTCGGACCTGATTATTTTGCTGAATCGATTTTAACCAGCAAACCATATCAGTTAAAAGCTGTAGTGACGGCAGGAAATCCGATTCTCGCTAGTGCCAATACGAAGAAGGTACAAGAGGCATTTAGCAAGTTGGAATTCTACGTTTATACTGGCTTGTTTATGGAGGAAGCAGCCTATTATGCCGATATCATTTTACCAGTTACCAGCGGTTTGGAAATGTCAACAGTATATATGCGCCGGGACGATCGCGCGATTCGCTGGCAGCAACAAGTTGTACCTCCCGTGGGAGAGTCAAAACCCGATTGGGAAATCTGGATCGATTTAGCGCACGCTACTGCTAAATTAGACACGAAAAATCCCCCTAATTACTGGACGGATAACTTTCCTTTAGAATGGAAAGATTATCGCAAATTATGGGCTGAATTTGTGGCAAATACGCCGGGAATGGGGGGCATGACGGTCGATCGCATGGAGAAGAGATTGGAACCTTTGCGCTGGCCTTGTCCTACTTTAGATCATCCGGGTGTCAGCACTCTTTATTTAGACGATCCGTCGTGGTATCAAGCAGCAGAATCTCTGAATTCACTACATAAAGGCAAGCGATTTTTGACTCCCAGCGGCAAAGTAGAAATTTACACTCCCGATTTGGAACAACTGTTAACAACTGCCGGACATTCTGCCCTACCAATTTTTTACACTCACCCGGAAGTAACGGGGAAACATCCGACAATTAATTACGAAACTCAGTTCGTTAAAAATCCCGTAAACCCGCAAGCTGTAACGCCGAAAGTTACTTTAGGTGCGGTATCTTCTGGCGAAATTCATAAGGAATACCCGCTGATGGGAATTATCGGCAGGCCTAGCGTTGTTCATTTTGCAGGGATAACGCAGTGGACTTATACGGGCAAGCAAATGAACGGGATTCGTTTGATTCAAATTCATCCCCAAGTTGCCAAAAGTTTGAATGTAAATAATGGGGATAAAATTGTAGTGGAAAGTCCGAGGGGTGCGGTGTCGGGAACTGCGTTAATTTGGGAAGGGATTCGGGAAGATACGATTTTTGTTCCCAACAGTTTCGGGCCGCTGCAAAAAATGTCTGAAGACTTGGGAACTCCTTTGTACGAATCGGCTAATTTGTTGGTGGATGACAGGTATTACGACAATCTTTCGGGGCAGCAAGCATACAAGTGTTTTGCTTGTCGGGTAAGGAAAGCTTGAGATGATTTTAAATTTTGGATTTTGGATTTTAGATTTTTTGAGATTGATAATCTAAATCCTGTAAGGGCGGGTTCGCGACTAACTATAACGAAAACGAGAAATTTCCTAAACCCGCCCCCGCGAGACATTAAGGGCGATATTCCAACGTTCCACAGCCATAAATTTTTTTCCTTACCTTGACTTTTACAGTTAGGATAAATTATTATCGAGCATTATTCCTTAAGAGGACGCTGAGATATACGTTTGATGCGCTGGGTCCATACATATTTGCACAAACAATGTAAAATATGTATAATTATATTTGATATCGCTCGATATTTCAGTATGGATAGCAATACTCAAAAAGAAGAATTTAGTTATGCTTATATATATGCTGTTGCTGCTACAGCAGGTTATGCTATCCAACGAGCTAATACACCTTTAGACCAAATCGGAATAGATTTAACGATCGCAGCAGTGGGACAGCAAGGATTATGAAGGTCATTATCAATGATTTAGAGGCTCTTAAATCTATCGAACCCGAACAAGCGATCGGTTAATTGAAAACTCACGGCTGGCAAAAACAAAAGGAGCTCGGCGATCTAGCAGAGATCTGGAGTTATCAAAACTCTAGCGATATTCAAGCAAACATTATCCTGCCTCATTATACTGATATTCCTGGCTATCCTATGTCTATGAGTATTATGCTGGCTACTTTAGAATCTGTGCTGCAAATTCCACAACTAGAGATTTTAAACTCTATTTTAAAATTTTCCAAAGATACAAACATTGATGCTTAAAAATTCGCCCATCGCCCCTGGTATTGATAAATCGATCGCTGCTGGTTTTCAGGCCCTTTCCGATCCGCTGCGGCTGCAAATTTTGGAGTTGCTGCGGGAACAAGAATTGTGCGTTTGCGATTTGTGCGATCGACTTTCCGTACCTCAGCCCAAACTCTCTTTCCACCTCAAAACCTTGAAGGAAGCAGCTTTAGTTACCAGCCGCCAAGAAAGTCGCTGGATTTACTACAGCCTCAATTTGACCCAATTTCTCGCCCTCGAACAATACCTCGCCGAATACCGCCGCTTCAGCCAGATTCTGCCCGCCCGCCCCTGTCGGGACGCAGGTTAACTAATCAATATTTCTTAATATAGTTGTTGCTTATGTGTTTTCCTCAATACTTGACATATCAAATTTTATTGATATGATTCTACTGTACCCTTAGTTATGGTGTTGGGTAAAGCCCATGAATCCCGCAAGCAAGCCCAAAGTTTCCGCACTAAGTATAATTGCTTTGGCAATCGGCGCGATCGCCATGCTTAACTCTTGCACTCAAGCCCAGTCGCAAGAGTCGCAAAGCATCAAAATTGACGGTTCCAGTACCGTGTATCCGATTACAGATGCAGTAGCCAAAGCATATCAAAAGACAAATGCCAAAGCAGCACAAATTACAGTTGAATTTTCCGGTACCAGTGCAGGATTTAAAAAGTTTTGTGCTGGCGAAACAGACATCAGCAACGCCTCCAGACCGATTACAAAAGAGGAGATGGAAGCTTGCAACAAAGCAGGGATTCGCTATTACGAATTACCCGTTGCTTTTGATGCCCTAACAGTCGCAGTCAATCCCAAAAATGACTGGGCAAAAGACATTACTGTTGATGAATTAAAAAAGCTTTGGGAACCCGGAGCCCAAGACAAAATTAAAACTTGGAATCAGATTCGATCCAATTGGCCGAACAGACCGATAACCCTCTACGGTGCGGGTAAAGATTCGGGTACCTTTGACTACTTTACAGAAGCCGTAGTTGGTACTGCTAAATCCAGCCGTACCGACTATACTGCTAGTGAAGACGACACGGTTTTAGTGCAAGGAATTATTAAGGACGAAAATGCTTTGGGTTACTTTGGATTTTCCTATTACGAAGACAACCAAAGTCAATTAAAAGCAGTAGCGATTGACAGGGGCAAAGGACCTGTGCTGCCATCGAAAGAAGCGGTAAAAAAAGCTCAATACAACCCCCTGGCGCGACCTCTATTTATCTACGTCAGCTATGACGCCGCTCGAAATAAATCAGAAGTACGCAACTTTGTAGAATTCTACATGAAACAAGCTCCGACTTTAGTTGGTTCTGTAGGTTATATTCCCTTACCGCAGGAAGGCTACCAACTGATTTACAACAATTTCTACAATGGCAAAGTTGGCACCGTATTCGACGGACAAGCTCAATTTGACTTAACCATTGCGGAATTATTAAAAAAAGAGGGAAGTTTTTGATTTTTTCAGTTTTAACTCGCGAGTCAATTCAACTACTCAATGTTCAAATTAGTTTCTCAAACAGCGATCGACTTATTTTCATCCCAGTGCAAGAGAGAGGCGATCGCTGAATTTCTGGGTACATTTATCCTGGTTTTGCCGGCACCGGTGCCGTAATGGTCAACCAAATCAGTCAGGGTGCAATCACTCATATCGGAATTAGTTTTGTGTTCGGGGCAGTTGTAGCAGCAATGATTTACGCCACCGGACATATCAGCAGCGCTCACCTCAATCCGGCTGTAACTTTAGCATTTTGGGCGAGCGGGTTTTTTCCGAAAAAGCGCGTTGTGCCTTATATTTTAGCGCAGTGTTTGGGGGCGATCGTTGCCTCAAAAATACTTTTAATTACTTTAGGAAAAGTTGGCAATCTCGGTGCTACTTTACCCCTCCAAGGTAACTGGTTGCAATCTTTAATCTTAGAAACAATATTGACTTTTATCTTGATGTTTGTTATCTTAGGTTCGGGATTAGACAGACGCGCTCCGATCGGTTTTGCTGGCATCGCGATCGGGTTAACTGTAGGGTTAGAAGCTGCATTTATGGGACCGATTACCGGAGCAAGTATGAATCCGGCACGATCGCTCGGCCCGGCGTTAGTTGGCGGCATTTGGGAACACCATTGGGTTTATTGGATCGCTCCGATTTGGGGAGCGCAATTAGCAGTAGCAGTTTACCGGGAACTGTCGAACGGATTTCGGGATTTTAATTGAAGCATCATGACAAGTTTTACTCACAAACCGAGAATTCTGTTTTTATATGGTTCCTTGAGAGAGCGATCGTACAGCCGTTTATTGGCGGAAGAATCTGCTAGAATTATCGAGGAATTCGGCGCAGAAGTGCGGTTTTTCAATCCCCGCGAATTGCCGATTTACGGTAGCGTTCCCGATACCCATCCCAAAGTGCAAGAATTGCGGGAATTGAGTTTGTGGTCTGAGGGTCAAGTGTGGTCGAGTCCAGAAATGCACGGCAATATTACGGGAATTATGAAAAACCAAATTGACTGGATTCCTTTGAATATTGGGGCTGTCAGACCGACTCAAGGTAGAACTTTAGCAGTGATGCAAGTTAGCGGGGGTTCGCAGTCTTTTAATGCTGTGAATACTTTGAGAGTTTTGGGTCGCTGGATGCGGATGTTTACGATTCCGAATCAATCTTCGGTTGCTAAGGCTTATCAGGAATTTCATGAAGATGGAACGATGAAAGATTCGCCTTACCGCGATCGCGCGATCGACGTGATGGAGGAACTTTATAAGTTTACTATGCTGTTGCGAGAGCAAGTGGATTATTTGACCGATCGGCACAGCGAACGGAAAGAAAAAGCGGCTAAAGAGGCGATCGAACTGGCAAATCGCGCCCTTGAAATATCGGGTAATTGAATCACAATCTCCCGGCGATTTAAATCGCGGCTACACGCACAAAACCCGCCTGCGCGGGTTAATATTACCCGGCGATTTAAATCGCGGCTACACGCACAAAACCCGCCTGCGCGGGTTACATAATTCTTGATTTTTCTTCAGTCCGCGAAGGCGGACTTTGATTTTGTAGCCGCGGTTTCTAACCGCCGGACTTTGATTTTGTAGCCGCGGTTTCTAACCGCCGGGCCTCCAACAACAACCAACAATCAAAAATCAAAAATCCCATGAAAAAAGTAATGTTTGTGTGCAAAAGAAACTCCTGCCGATCGCAAATGGCAGAAGGATTTGCCAGGACGATCGGAGAAGGCAAAATTGTCGTTACCAGTTCCGGTTTAGAATCGAGCAAAGTTCATCCGACAGCCGTTCAAGTAATGTCTGAAATTGGCATCGATATCACAGATCAAACCTCTAAACCCTTAAGCGATTTCCAAGCAGAAGATTACGATGCAGTAATTTCTTTGTGCGGCTGCGGCGTGAATTTACCCGAAGCGTGGGTGTTGCGAGAAGTGTTTCAAGATTGGCAACTCGACGATCCAGACGGAGAGCCGATCGAAACTTTTCACCGCGTTAGAGATGAAATCAAAGAACGAGTAGAAAAATTAGTTAGTTCGCTCGAATAAGATTACCATCGGCTCTATATGTAGGGGTGCGCAGTGCGCACCTTACCAATACTAATAATATGTAATGTAGGGTGCGCACTGCGCACCGCAACCGCTACTAAGAGAAAGCTTATTTGACTTTTTTTAACTAATTTTTTTTCGTTCGATCGTCCATTATTATGAGCAACATTCTTGAGAGCGACGCTCGCTCGATCGTTACTAATTATTAATTATAGCTGCTCTCATCAAGCATGAAGTACAATCTCAAGCAATTACCAATTCCCAATTCCCAATTGCCCATTCCCAATACACGAGTTAAACGCTGCGCAAATATACTCAATGGCATTCTTGCTGCTTTCGGGAAAGATTAAATGTAACTTGGCATACAATCTTCACAACTCAAACTTACCGACCCCCTGCTAAGTCCTTTCCTAGCCCTACCACCCACCCAAAAAATCTCCCTAAAATCCACCTGAATTTAAGTTGTCAATTCCCCTCAAATCAAGCAAAATTAAAATAAGAAATAAAATGTAATATTATCTAAATTCTCACAGAAGAATTAATACCTCAATGAAAGCTACCCCGCCTGTGGAGCTGCTGCCGCCGGGCCCAGCCGCCAAAACTCCCCATGCTTCCCGCCTCACCCCAGTCCTCAACCACCTGCACCCCAGCCCAGAAACCTTACTGCTCCTAGTTTCCCTGATCGTAGGGGGAGTCACCGGTGCAGGCGTCATCACCTTTCACTACCTGATCCACTTCATCCACACCCTCATGCTCGAAGACTTCATGGGGGCAATCTCTAATGCAGGCTCTTGGACGCTAGCCTGCATCCCCACCATCGGCGGAATCGTTATCGGCTTAATGCGCTGGCGGTTTCAGGACTTCGGCCCGAATATGTCTTCATTAATCGCAGCCACCCGCGGGCTGCAAGAACTTTCCCCCCTCAAGCCCATCACTAAGATGATGGCCGCCTCCGTATCCCTCGGCACCGGTGCTTCCCTCGGTCCGGAAGCCCCCAGCGTTGAAATTGGTGCCAACTTCGGAATGCTGCTGGCGCAAGTCTTGCAGCTTTCCCCGGAACGGCAGCGCTTGCTTTTGGGAGCCGGATCTGCTGCGGGTTTAGCCGCTGGATTTAACGCTCCCATCGCCGGAGTATTTTTTGCTTTAGAAGTTGTTCTCGGCAGCACCTTCGCCACCTCGTCAATCAGCGTAGTTTTGCTTGCTGCCGTGGTTTCCGCACTGCTGGCTCAAATTTGTTTGGGCGCTCAGCCCGCCTTTGCCCTGCCCGTCTACGACGCGCGCAGCCCCTTAGAACTCCCGCTGTACATGGGATTGGGGCTGTTGGCTAGTGGGGTATCCATCGCCTATACCGAGGCTATTCAAGTGGCGGAACGCTGTTTTCACGGCAAAGTCCGGGGATTTGGCTTGCTCGAACGAATGCCGAGGCCGTTTCATCCAGTAATCGGCGGTGCTTGCGTCGGTTTGGTAGCTTTGTTGATGCCTCAAGTTTTGGGCGTCGGCTACGAAACAGTCGAAGCCATGCTGCAAAATGTCGAGTTTTCCCTGTCGCTGCTGCTGCTGTTGCTAGTGGTGAAACTAGGGGTGACAGCAATCAGCCTCGGCAGCGGTTTAGTAGGCGGAATTTTTGCTCCGGCAATGTTTTTGGGAGCTTCGTTGGGTTCAGCTTACGGTATCTTTTTGGCAATGGTGCCGGTTTTGGCCGATCGCGTTGCTGGCCCTCCCGCCTATGCAATGGTAGGAATGGCCGCCGTGCTTGCCGGCAGTGCTAGAGCACCGCTGACAGCTATTTTATTGTTGTTTGAATTGACTAGAGATTACCGAATTGTTTTGCCTTTGATGGCGGCGGTGGGATTGAGCGTTTGGCTGGTGGAATGTGCCAATCGTCGATCGACAGCTCACAGCCTCAACCTCCACCAAATGGGTGTAGATGTAGCTGTCAATACCCCGATTCAAGCTATAGAACCTTTGCAAGATTGGGAAGATGCTTTGGGCGATCGAATTGTTGCGGAACTGATTTCTTGCCCCATGCCGGCTGAGGGCGATCGCACCGACGAAGAGCCCGTTTTAGCAATGGCTAACGCACATTTATCAGAAGATGTCAAGCCTTTACCTGAAACAAAATCAGCAGTTTGAGGGCGATCGACTTCCATTTCTTCGCCGTCAAACTAACTTTCTCGCAGCTAAATCTTACAAACAAATAAGTTGCCAGCCCCGTGCATTGATGCCGGGGTCCAAAACCGTGACGCAACCTTTAGCCTGCTAAAATAGCTATAGCAGTTGACAGTTGGCAGTTGACAGTTGACAGTTAACAGTTGACTGTTACGAGCCGCGAATCAAACCGTCGATCCGTCGCCGAGATAAGGGCTTGATTCATGAGTTCCTGAATGTCCTAGCGCCTTGGCAATTACTATATGTGTTGCTCAGTAAGAATAGTCGCTACCATCCCCGTTGATTCAGTCCCCAGAAGTCAAAGCTATGATATTTATCAACCCCAAAACCGATTACGCCTTCAAAAAAATCTTCGGTTCCTCAAAAAGCAAAGACATTCTCATCAGCTTTCTCAACGCCCTAGTTTATGAAGGCAATCCGACTATTGCAGATTTAGAAATCATCAATCCCAACCTACCGCCCCAAGTTGAAGGATTAAAAGATTCTTATCTCGATGTCAAAGCCAAACTGAATGACGGCACTTTAGTCATCATTGAAATGCAAGTAATTAACGTTCAGTCTTTTGGCAAGCGAGTTTTTTACAACGCAGCTAAGACTTACGCTTTGCAATTGCCAGCAGCAGCCGGCTATCGAATGTTGAAGCCAGTAATTGCTTTAACAATCACTGATTTTGAGATGTTTCCGAATCGCGCTGAATTCATTTCGAGATTTGTGTACAAAGAAGTCAAGAGCAACTTTACTTATCCCGAAAACGACATGGATTTAGTATTTGTAGAGTTGCCGAAATTCACCAAAGAAATAGAGCAACTGTCAACCCTGGCAGATAAATGGACTTATTTCATGAAAAATGCCAGAAACCTGACAGCCGTACCCGAAACAATGGATAGAGTACCGGAAATACATCAAGCATTTGAGATTGCGAATCAAGCCCAACTCAGCTCGGAAGAATTAGCAGCATTGGAACGCAGAGAACAGTTTATTTACGACCAACAGGGAGCGATTATCAAAGCTGTTCAAGACGGAATAGAACAAGGAATAGAACAAGGAATAGAAGAAGGAAAACGACAAGAAAAACTGGCGATCGCCCGACAATTGCTTTCAGTATTAGATGATGAAACTATCAGTCAAACTACAGGACTCAGTGTTGAAGAAATTGCTAATTTGCGAACAGAATGAGTAGGCAATCGATCGGCCGGGAAAAAACTCATACCTGCGAGCAATTGAAAAATTTATGAAAACAATTGATTCTCGATGAGTCGATATAAAATGTTTGCAGGCCGCAAAAAACTCAGCGGTTGAAACCGCTTTGGGGGTGCAAAATCGAATGACAGGCGAAGCTACATTCGATTTTCACCCCCAACTACACGAACAAAATCGGCCTGCGCCGATTAAAGAATAACGGAATTCTAAACCCAGATGTGGTAAATAATCTCGATCGTAGCTGCAAATAATCCTCGTTTGTTTCGATCGAGATTGCTGTTTTGTACGATCGGACATAAAAAACACCCTGACTTTGAAAATAGCCAGGGCAGATGATTTTTGATTCAATTAGTTTCCCCAACGAGTGGGGACCTATCAGGGAAGAGAGCGCTTATCTGTGGTTTGTAGCGTTTCCATTCAATTAGTTTCCCCAACGAGTGGGGACGTGAAAGAAAGCCCTCTCAACTCAATCTTAGACGGCAATTTGGTTTCCATTCAATTAGTTTCCCCAACGAGTGGGGACCCCTCCATTATACACCCTTTACAGCGCAAGCTTTCCAGAAGCCATTTGCGAGGGTTAGATCTTTTTCTTTGATTTCACGCCTGAGAACGCTTCAAAAAAACGCCTGAAACCCTTACCCAGTAATGCTGCGAGGGCTGCGACGCAAAAACGTCATTTCAGCCATTTTACCGCCACCCTCGCAACAACAGACCGATCGCCCGAATCCCTCGCGCTGCTTCCCAGACTGCCAGCCTGGGAAGCAACCAACACCTAAGCTTTGCGCTTCCGACGGCGGATGAGCACGCTCATCGCTTGTTTCGGATCGGCCGCCCTCTGTACGGGACTCCAATCGCCAACTTCCGCAAATCCCAGGCGGTACAAAGTCAGCAGGGTTTCCCTGACGCCTTCAGGCGAACCCGTCACGGTGATGCACACGATATCCTGTTCCGATGCTGCTGGCGATTTGCCTTCGGGGCTGTTTTCTTTGGGGGCTGCTGCAGGTGCGTTTTTCTCGGGCAAGTCTGCCGGCGCGCCTGTTGCTGCCGTTGCCTCATTGGATGGAACTTCTTCGAGGCTGGCGGATGCGTTTTCGTCGGGCAAGGATTCCGGCGCATCTGTTTCTGTCGGAGGCAAGGCATCCTGTTGGTAGGATTCCATCTCGGATGCTGCGGTTGATTCGGAATTCGGGCAAGCGAATTCGCTGTCTTCAGGCAAGTTTTGCTGTGACATAATTGTTCTCTCGATTTTGGGTTTGCTAAAGCAACCCAAAAACCCAGCCGCCCCGCTGTTCAATGCAAAGCAGGGCGGCTTCAGAGAATGTTAATATACTCTGTTAGCCACCAGACTGCCAGTTACAGTTTGGGGGTCATGCTGTCCTTAGCTGTTAGCGCAGCTACGGGCGGAACGAAGTGGAGGGAGTGCAACTAGATTTTTAGGTGAGGCGGGTTGACTCTGTGACAAGTAAAGCAACCTCTGATGTTCAAGCGTATACATATTTGGGGGCCGGTGTCAATCCATTTTAGATTTTTAGGTTTTAGATTTTCGATTTTAGATTTTCGATCGAGCTTATTTGCTACTCGTTAACCCTGCGGCAGAAATAGGGTTTCTAGTAAAAACTTTGCAAAAAATCTAACATTTTTCGTCAGAAACTCGGTCGATCGTATTGACTATTGTTTCAGTATATAGAAATCCTAAATGAATCATAAATCTTTAACCCCACCCCAGCCCTCCCCTTACTAAGGGGAGGGAGTAAGAAGAAGTTTAGAATTGATTTACGATCGCTAGATGTTGATGATGGCTTCTCAAAAAAAACTATTAATTCTCGACTGAGGTATGCAGAAAATATCCGCAGTGTCGAAAAAAGATGCTGGCGAGCTCGGCTGAGCCGATCGAACTGCGATCCAAATTGGCAATTTTAAGGGCGATACTGATGGGTAAACCTGTTGTAACAGTTTAATAACTTTGCCACTCAAAAAGAGAATTTAATGCTAAGATTTCCGGCTGAGAACGGCTTTGGTTGCTGTTGTTTGACGGTGGAAAAAATGGAACGATTTCCGGATTTCAAGCGTCGGCTACGGGAAAGGAAGTCTGATAACTTTGACGTGAGATAATACAAAAATTATGAATAAAATTTTTACCTGCCCGAGAGCGGTTAAAATTGCCCTAGCGAGCTTGTCACTGGCTGCTGTGAGTTTTTTCTCCTCCAGCGATCGGGCGATCGCGAATCCGGTGCCTGCTTCCCCCAATCAGCCGTCAAACAACACTAAAATATTCGTTAGCGAAGCCCTCGAAGAGGATCGCACTGCCGCAAGACCGATCGAGCCAACGGCGAATTTGATGGCGCGGGAAAGTAGAAAAGCTCAGGGGCCGGCAGCAGGACGATCGCTAGAAGTTCAAGAAATTCGGGGTACGGTAATATTTAAGGGTCGTCAGGCCCAAACGGGCGATCGGCTGGTTGCTCCGGGAGACGAAATTGTCACCGGCCCCGGCTCGACAGTCCGTCTAGCTATAGATAACAATATTGGGATCGTGGAAGTTGCCGAAAAAACAGCAGTCAGAATTTCCAGCTTGTCTGGTAGCGGAGACGAATCGGACACATCTATTTTTGTCAGCAGGGGACAAGTCAGGTTGTCAGTCGGCAAAACAGTGGCCGCAACTCAAACAGCCAAAGTCTCGGCCATCATCCCGCCGCAGCAAATTGCCTCGCTCAATACCTTCGCCGGCCTGGGCCAATCCCCTCAAATCGCCCAACAAAGAAGAGCCGCCAAACGAGCCCCAGTCAGAGTTGAAACCCCAGAAGGTGTTGCCGGAGTTCGCGGCACTTCCTTTGGCGTCAGCGTCGGACCCGACGGCAAAACCGGAGTCGAGACGATTGAAGGTGCAGTCGAAGTATCGAGTCGCGCGGGTGCGGAGGAAGTAGTTGTCACCCGCGGCAACTGGACTGCTGTTTTCCTCAAACTGCGCCTGTAGCGCCGGTTGCAACTCCCCGACTGGCATCGCTGAGAGTCCGCAGTTTGTCGAGAGTCAGTGGCAATATTTATCGCTTCAGCGCTCAAATCGCTCCGATGGATCTAGTTTACGTGAACGATCGAGAGATTAAAGTCGATCGATCGGGCAGATTTAACATCCAAGGAGTTTTACCTCCCAGCCGCCGCCTCAAAATCACCGTGCGCGGCCCGTCAGTCAGAGAAAAGCATTACGAACTTGCTGTTCCCTAACTCTTGAAATTTGAGCCAGAGAAATTTTGCGTCAATGCTTTACCCTTTTCGATTTCAATGATGGTGTTATGTCGCGTTCGATAGAGTAAAGTTTGTTCGTAGTGTGGAATGCAAGTCCGCTCTGGTTGCGGAAGAGAGTTCGCACTACAAAAAACTTCGATCGATGGTAATCTACCGGACACGATCTTAAATCCGATCGGGGATTGCGCAAACAATAGTTCGACTCCTAGTTTTTGAACTCAATTTGTGTCAAATATTGTGTCAAGATAATTGCATGAAATTCAAAGAATGGATCGAGCATCTACAGCAAAATCACCTGCCAAACCTGCGGCAATATATCACCACAAATCCTCCTTGGATGACAGGTGCCGCAGCCTCTATTTTATCTGTAGTGATGCTGCAAGTTGGAATGTGGCAGCCGCTAGAATATGTGGGATATAGAACGCTATTTCAAATTAGAGAATCGGGACTTTTGCCGAATCCGGGATGGGATTCAAGAATAGCAGTAATCGCGATCGAACCTCGAAGTTTGCAGGCCTACGGTCAATTTCCCTGGTCTCGCAACCGCTACGCCGAACTTTTGAAAGCGCTGAAAAAATCTTCCCCCACAGCAATCGGTTTCGATATTCTGTTCCTCGATCCGAGTCCTAAAGATGATATTTTAGCTCGGGCGATCGCAGATTCGGGCAATGTCGTACTCGCTAGAACGAGCAAAGAAGCACCGGTACCATCTTTGCAAGCGGCGGCGGCCGGTGTCGGTCACATCGTTCACAAACCCGATAGCGACGGGATGAGTCGCGAGTCAAAAATCTTTCTGCATTCGATGCCTAACTTCGGTTTAGTCATGACTCAGAGGTACAATGCCGCTAACCCGCAAAACCCTGTCCCGCTTCCGCAGCCGACAGATTGGCCACCGCAAAATGCTTGGATCAACTGGCCGGGGGAAACCGAACTTTTGCCGACTTATGCTTTTGTTGATGTGGTAGAAGGTAGAATTCCTCCCGAGGATTTGAAAGATAAATTAGTGTTGGTCGGTTTAGTTGCGACGGGTTTCGATCGAATTTCTTCCCCCCTCGATCGAACTACGGCGGGAGTTTATTTGTATGCAGCTTTGGTTGACAATTTGCTCAATCAACGCTTGATGAAACGGCTGCCAAAACTGCTAGAAATTATCCTGCTTTTGGGCATCGGGCCTCTAGTCAGTTTGCTGCTGTGCGATCGGGGCGTGAAAAGCAGAATTGGCATCGCTCTGGGTTTGCCTCTTGTTTGGATTGCCAGCGCTGCTGTGTTATTTGGCTTTCATTTTTGGTGGCTGCCAATTGCTGCGCCGATCGGCACTTTAATCTTATCAGGAACGGCTTTGCAATTGCGAGAACAATACGAAAAACAGCAGTTAATGAGGCTATTTGAAAAACACGTCGCCCCCGAAACAGCCCAACTTATTTGGGAACGCAAAGCTGAAATATTTGAACAGGGGGAACTCGAACCTCAAGAACTGACAGCAACTGTTTTATTTATGGATATTCGCAGTTTCACTTCGATTTCCGAAAAAATGCGACCGCGGGATTTGCTGGATTGGCTGAACACTTATTTAGAAGCAATGACCGAGTGCATTATGGATCGCGGCGGCGTGGTAGATAAATATATTGGCGATGCAATTATGGCAGTTTTTGGCGTACCTTTTTGCCACACAGAATATCAAGAAATTCAACAAGATGCTTTGAATGCTGTCGAAGCTTGCATCGCCATGCACGAAAGATTGCACAAACTCAACGAACAGCTTAGAATCGAACGCAAACCTTTAATTAAATTTGGCATCGGTTTGCATACGGGGCAGTTAGTTGCCGGTAGCGTTGGCGGTTCGCGGCGTTTGAATTATTCTGTAATTGGCGATGCTGTTAATGTTGCTGCGAGATTGGAGGCGATGAATAAAGAAATTGTTTCTGACAGTCCGTTTAATTTGTTGGTAACGGGCAGAACTTTTGCTTACGTGCGCGATCGCTACGAAGGTCAAAAAGTTGGAGCAATTCAATTGCGAGGCAAAAAAGAAGAAACTGTAGTTTATGCTATTTTAGGGGAGAAGTAATAACTTGAGAGTTTCTCGGGAGTTTGGAGTTTTGAGTTTTGAATTGATGAAATTTATCTGCGTTTATCTGCGTTTATCTGCCTTGCATCTGCGGTTGCAAGTTGGCAGTTGTCATTAGTCATCAATTATTTTATAGTAAAGTTGTCTAAATTACCAGAATTAAGTTAAGCTTAAAAATTGAAGTAGCGATCGCCCTAGGAGACACCCCATGTCAAACTTAGTTCAACGCTTAGCAATTACGGCTCACCCGCAATTAGAAAAATCCCTCGGCTATCGCGGTGACAAGCGGTGGGTGGCTTGGCGGTGGGAATCGGAAATCGACCAACTCATTTGCAGCGACGGCAAAATAGTAGGTACGGGCAATAATATGCCTTGGCTGGTGTTTTTGCAGCACGATTTAATCCATCCTGCACTACAAAAATACAACCTCAGCGAGAGCGATCGCCACTGGCTGCTGTTAGATAGAGAAACTCGCAATCTCTACGTTGGCGAAGGAAAAGCCGTGCAAAACCTGCTGGAACAGCCGGAAAGTTTGGTATTATTAGCCTGTCTCGACGGCAGCAGCAAGGGCGATCGAACTGCGGGTGAAAATTTGCACCAAAAACTATCTAAAGTAACGGGAAGCGACGCTTTTCGCTGGCTGACAGGATTAATTCCGATCGGTATTGCAGCCACTTTAATCGGTGCTTTGGGAGTGGTAACTGGATTGCAGATCGGACCGACGGTACAGCAGAAAATGGCCGATCGAGCAACGGCTAATATTTCTCCAATTAGTCCTTTAGCTAGCTGCGGGATTGGCGGTTCTGGTGATTTTTCTGCCTATGTCGGTACGTCGAAGGGCGATCGAGAACTGCATTTAATTGGCGTTTACGAAGCTAGTTCAGCACACGGAAATGGAGTGCAAACTACAGGTACGGTGGAAGTAAAAGTAGAACGCCAAAATAAGCCGATAATTCTCGCACTTTCAGCCTACGAACCGATTAACTGGAACCTGAATGTAGCGCCTGGGGCAGTTATCGAAAAAATTGTTGTTAACGGCTACCACAACCAAAATGTTGCGGGAGTTTCTGGCATTCCCATTGAAAAACGCACCTACGAATCGAACGGAGAGTATTTCGGCAATTTTATCTACAAGTGGGGGTCAACTACTGAAAGTACGAATACTCCTTCTCTCGTGACTAAGTTGGAACAGATAAATCATACGAATTTGACTTCTTTTCAAGGATGCTATCGGGGGACGAGTTTTACAATTAAGTAAGACTTTGAGGTACGCTATTTGGTAATTGGTAATTGGTAATTGGTAATTGGTAATTACTAAAGTGTACTTCATCGATCGTCCCCAAAGACTAGAGAAACTTTATTTGATAGCAACGCCTTGGCGCTCTTGACATTCAGGAACTCATGAATAAAGTCCTTATCTCGGCGACGGATCGACGGTTTGATTCGCGGAGCGCAACTGTCAACTGAGGGCGGGCACGGGGGCACCGCCCCTACCACAGGTCAACTATCAACTATCAACTATATTTGTTTTAGTGAGGCGATCGCCATGACAACTACTTTAATTTTATCAGAAACCTCTGAAAAAGTACCAGGAAATTTTGAAACAATACAACAACAAAATGTTATATCTTTAGAAGATTTTCTGGCAAAACCGTCGGAGAGAATGGAGTGGGTTGACGGCAAGTTAGTGGAGAAAACAGGTATGGCATTTAAACACGGTTTGGCTCAATCTAAATTAAGCCGTTACTGGGGAAATTACAAAGACTCTAGCGGACAGGGAGGAGAAGTTATTACCGAAACACTTTGCCGAACTGCTAAACAGGGTCGCCGTCCCGATGTCGCCTACATCACTCCTGAATTGCTGCCACAATCTGGCAATTTTACAGCATTTTCTCAAAGTTTTCCCTTGATAGCAGAAGTTGCTTCGCCGGAAGATAGCGGCGAAGAGTTATTTGCAAAAGCTCAAGAATATTTGGAATCGGGATGTTTGGAAGTTTGGCTGCTGTTTCCTGAAGCGAGATTGATATTTATAAATTCAGGGGAACGCTGGCAGTTGTTTAATGCAGATGAAGTTGTTAGCACTCAAAGGGTGCTTGCAGGTTTTAGCGTGGCAGTGAGTGAATTGTTGATTTGAGGAAAAGGTTAAAGTAATTTATAGGAAAATTGGTAATTGGTAAACTTGCAACCGCAGATGCAAGGCGGATTAACGCAGATAAACGCAGATAAATTTCATCATGTGTCAACTGTCAACTATCAACTGTCAACTGTCAACTGCTTAACAACAGTAACTAACTCAATACTATCTACAGGTTTGGCTAAATATTTTTGATATCCAGCTTGCAAAATTTGGCGTTCGTTGGTTTCTCCAGCATAAGCTGTCAGGGCGATCGCGGGCAGATTTTGCCGATCGTCCGTCAATTCAGTGCGGATTTTTTTAATTAACATATAGCCGTCCATACGGGGCATTCCAATATCGCTCACTAGCAAATCGAAACGCTCTCGATCGAGCATTTCACAAGCTGCGATCGCGCTGGAAACAGCTTGCACATCAGCTCCTGCTTCCTGAAGTATGAAAGCAATAAAGTCGCGGGAATCAGCCTCGTCATCCACTACTAAAATCCTCAATCCTGTTAAAGAAAGTGAGTTTGATTCCGCCGCCGCAGCAGTTTCGATCGCAGATTTTGGAAAAGCAATACTTTTTGGCAAACCAGGAAGTTCTACCGTAAAAGTAGCTCCCAAACCTTCCCCCGGACTCTCGGCATTAATAGTGCCGCCGTGCAATTCAACCAATTGTTTGACGATCGCCAGTCCCAATCCCAAACCGCCAAATTTGCGAGTTGTCGTGCTATCTTCTTGGCGGAAATGCTCGAAAACGTAGGGCAAAAACTCCCGATCGATGCCTTTGCCGCTATCAATAACTTGAATGCAAACGCGACTCTCAACCTGCTTTAAAAGAACTTCAATTCGACCGCCTGCCGGGGTAAATTTAACCGAGTTTGAGAGCAGATTCCACACAATTTGCTGCAAGCGCGCCGGATCGCCGGAAACCTGCCCCACATCCGAGTCAAAGATTGTTTGAATTTGAATCTTTTTCGCTGTTGCCGCTAGTTGAACTGTTTCAGCAGCAGCCTCGATCGGGGTTTTTAAATTCACCGGAATTACGTTCAGCGAGAGTTTGCCTTGCAAAATCCGAGACACGTCGAGCAAGTCTTCAATTAATTGAGACTGCAGTTGGGCGTTGCGCTCGATCGCCCGCAACGCATCAACAGTTTTAGCAGGGCCGATTTTACCCGTTAACAGCAGTTTCGACCAGCCTAAAATCGGATTTAAGGGAGTTCGCAATTCGTGAGACAGCACTGCCAGAAACTCATCTTTGATGCGGTTGGCTTTTTCTGCTGCTTCCCGCGCGGCCTGTTCTTGCTGCAAAATCCGTTCGCGATCGCGCTCCAACTGAACTCTAGCAGTGATATCGTTCGAGATGCCGACCAGGCCGACGATTTCTCCAGCTTCATTGCGGTATGGAGTTTTCATGCCCAAAAACGTCCGAATGCCGTCGGGAGATTCTTCCACCACTTCTGTTTCTCCAGATTCCATAATCCGGAGGTCGTTTTGAGTTACAGTTTCTCCCAGTTCCGACTGCGGGTAAATTTCGCGATCGCGGTAGTTGATGACCTCAGCTTCAGTCTTGCCCAATACCTGAAGCGTGGCGGGATTGGCGTAAATAATTCGCCCTTCCCGATCCTTGACAAAAATTGGCGTGGGGATCGAGTCGTTGATGGCTTTTAAAATAGCGTTTTTTTGCAGCAATTCCGCTTCCACTCGCTGGCGATCCGTAATATCCAGGGAAATCCCGACGGCGCGGATCGGCTTGCCGCTGCTGTCGCAAAGGGTGTTACCGAGGGCTGCAAACCACCGCAATCCGTGTTGCGGGTGATGGATTTGAAACTCGGTGTTAATGGGGGTGCGGTTTTCGATCGCGAGGCGAATTTCTCGATCGATCCGTGCCCTGTCAGTTTGGGCAATTTGTGCCAACCAATTTTCATAGGATGGTAGCACCGACGGATCGAGGCCGCACAGCGTGCGGTATTCCTGGGACCACCAGATTTTGTCCGCCACCAGATCCCAGTCCCACAAACCAGCGCCGGCAAATTGCTGGGCGATTTTGATGCGTTCCTGGCTTTGGCGCAAACTAGCTTCGATGCGCTGGCGTTCGGTAATCTCTTGGGCTGCTATATTGATGCCGGTAATTTGTCCCGCAGCATCTTTCAGCGGATACCAATTCTCCCTCCAAGTGCGGCGGACTCCCGGCTGGGAGGCTGTTTCACCGCTAATTTCCAGGTCGAATATCGGTTCGCCGGTGTCGATAACTCGGCGCAGCAGCGGCTCAACTTCCCCTGCTAAGTCGGGTACGAGCTCGCGCACGGTGCGCCCGAGGTGTTCTTCTACGGAAAAACCGTTGATTTCTGCTAGCTGCCGGTTGATCCGCACGAAGCGCAAATCTCGATCGAGAACGCCCAAACCGACGGGGGCCGTTTCGTAGATCGAATCAAGTTCTGCTAGCTGCTGGCGGGCTGTTTCCCGGCTGGCTTCCAGGGCGACTTCGGTGCGCTGGCGATCGGTGATATCCCGCGAAATGCCGATGACGCCTAAAATATTGCCTTCAGCGTCCCGCCACGGATATTTTGCCGACAATAGCGATCGCATCTGGCCTTGTTTGGGAAGTTCTTCTTCAAAAATCGTTGACTCGCCGGTTTCCAGGACTTGGCGGTCTGTTTTCCGGATCTGTTGTGCCTGTTCGGGTGGAAACAGCGCCGCGTCATCGCGCCCCAGCATTGCTTCTGCATTTGTTGCCAACCACTCTGCTGCTGCCGAATTAGCCACGATGTAGCGCCCCTGCAAGTCTTTGACGAAAATCACGTCTGAGGTGCCGTCGATGACTGCGCGCAAAATGGTGTTAGCCGTCTTTAAGTCTGTTGCTGCTGGTGGGGCTTGGGTAATTCTCGGCACTGCGTCATTTCCGTTTAGCTGCAGCGCGATCGAATTTGTCAGGGCTGCTTTCTGTTGGGTGACATCCTGAAAATAAACGGCGATTCCCGATGGTGTCGGATAGGCGCGCGCTGCGTACCACCTGTTGTGGGGCGGATAAAATGCTTCGGCGCTAGCGGTGACACCCGAGGCGGCGAGGCGGTAAGCCCGATCGAAGGCGCTGCCGATAGCTTCGGGAAATTCTTCCCAAATGCTGTTGCCAATTTTCGGATCGGCAGCAGATACGCTTAACAACTGCCGCGCTGGAGGATTGAGGTAGGTAAACCGCCAATTGCGATCGAGCGCAAAGACAGGATCGGAAATGTTTTCGAGAATCTCTGGCGGTTGTTGTACGGTTGTTTTTTCGGTCGATCGATCTGGTTGGCTGCTAGCGACGCCCGGATCGGCAATGGGGGTAAATGTGGTGAGGACGGCATAGGGAATCGGTTCGTTCGATCGAAATAAGGGTACAGAATTGAGATTCAACCAAATTAATTCTCCGTTGGGTCGATAAAATCCCATTACTGCATTCGAGCAGGGTTTTCCGGTTTGCAGCGCCACCATTGGCGGGTGCGTCTCGCCGGGAAAATCCGATCCATCTGCACGGACGGTTTGCCACGGGCAGTTGATGGAACTATTGCCGTGCAGTTGTTCTGCCGTCAGTCCCAATAGTTCTGCCGCGCGGGGATTGCAAGCTTCTATCCTGCCGCCGGCCAATTGCAAAACCATCCCGGCGTCTGCTGGCATTGCTGGCGTGCAGTTCGAGGGCGATCCAGTCGCGATCGCAGGGGGTTCGTCTTTCCATTCCGATTTGGTCTTGTTTGGGTTCTGCATTGATTCCTATCAACGATCGAAGCACTGCTAATCGCTAACTTATTGAATAAAAACGGTTGAGTCGATCGCCCGCGCGCACCGCTTGCAATTCTCACCCCACCGGGATGTTAAACATTTCGTATAAGTTTAAATTCTGGTTGTTCTATCTTAAGATATAGAGCCGCCTCATCGCTGCTTTTGCTCGGAAGCTGGGCTGCTTCCTAATTGCGACAAAGAGTGCGGGCAAAAGTGCCACAAGGGTTTTTAGAAGCGCTGCGCTGCGATGATGTTTTAATAAAATCTTTCTTAAGTATCGCGATCCCCACACTTGCAGGCAATAGGGAGCTGTTAATGCTGCTCTTTTAAAGCTGCGATCGCTTGTTTTGTGAAAATGCTTCCTGCTGTTGGTATAGTAGGGAGCGGTGCAAATTAGTGTACGTTATGAATGCAACAAATATTGCCAGTAGATTTGAGTACAAGCCCCTATACAAACCGAATCAATTAATTTGCGGAACCGGGCAAACAGCAATTGTCAGCGGCTGGACGGTAAAAAGCGCGATCGCCAAACATTTGCAGCCTCATGAATTTGCGGCGATCGGACAACTTTACTCTCCGACTCGCGGCATCAATTTCTTAATTAGAAATTTGCTGTACAATCCCCACGTCTGCTTTTTAGTAGTTCTCAACGCTACTAAAGAAGACCGCAATTCTGGTGCTTGTCAGTGCCTGATCGATTTTTTTCGCAACGGCTTTGCTGCGGGAAAAAGCGATACCGATCGGGATTGCTGGGTAATTAAATCTGATATTTTCGGCTGCATCGATCTCGAAATAGAAGCGCCCGCATTGGAGAAATTGCGCGGTTCGATCGAACTCCAAGTAGCTACAAACATAGCAGAAGCAGTGAGTTTTGTCAAGGCTTTTTCCCAAAAAGAAGCTGTCGCACCTTGGGGAGAACCGACAACTTTTGAGTTAGTTGAAACTGTCCCGATCGTACTTCCCGGACAGAAATACGGGCACCGAATTGAAGGCAAAACGATCGCGGAAACTTGGGTGAAAATCATCCATCGCATTAAGACCACCGGCACACTGCGGCCGACAGGTTACGACGGACAGTGGCAAGAATTAATCGACTTGATGGCAGTAATTACTGACGAGCCTGAAGAGTTCTATTTTCCCGAACCGAATTACCTGCCGATCGACCGCAATTTCCTCGAACAATACAAACCGCAAATGCTGGAAGATGCGCCGTATAACGAAGGAATTAAATATACCTACGCCCAGCGGATGCGATCGTGGTTCGGACGGGATCAAATCGAAGAAGTTATCGCCAAACTAATTAAAGAAATTGACGCCGCGAGTGCAGTAATTAGCTTGTGGGATGCGGGCGGAAATATTAACAGAAGGCCCGACGGTTCCTCGGACCACCAACACAGCGGCAGCCCTTGTTTGAATCACATTTGGGTGCGAGTTGTAGATGGCGAACTATCGCTAACCGCAACTCTTCGCAGCAACGATATGTTTGCAGCTTGGCCGGCAAATGCAATGGGTTTGCGGGCATTGCAGCAGCACATTCGCGATGAAATAGCCGATCGTTCCGAATATAATTTAACCTTGGGGCCACTGGTAACGCTGAGTCAATCGGCTCACTTGTACGACGACACCTTTGAAAATGCCGAACAATTAATTCAAACCCAATATGCTAAAATCTGCCAAGAGCGAGATTTTTTCGATCCGGCGGGCAATTTTTTAGTTGAAATAACGGGCGATTCCCTACGGGATAGCTCCGCTTCACGGATAATTGTAACGCAAACCACTCCCGGTAGCGGCGAAGCTGTCACCTGTTATTCTGGAAAAAATCCTCTCAAGTTAGTGCGAGAAATTTGTGCGGCTTCCCCGGCCATCCAACCGGAACACATCGGTTATTTAGGAATAGAATTGCAGAAAGCGGCAGAGTGTTTGAAAACGGGCAAGGAATACATTCAGGATGCAAGATGAATTTAGAAGAAAACAGACCGACTTGGGACGAATACTTTTTAATGATGGCCAAATTGGCTGCAACTCGATCGACTTGTTTAGCTTTTCCCGTAGGTGCGGTAATCGTAAAAGACAGGCAAATTTTGGCTACGGGTTACAACGGTTCGCCGTCGGGTTCGGTACACTGCACGGCCCAAGGTTTTTGCTATCCCGGTTTAAGCAGTTGCGACGCTAGCAAAACCTTGCCGTCAAGGGCAGTTCACGCCGAAGCAAATGCGATCGCCCAAGCCGCCAAACACGGGATTTCTACGGGCGGGGCGAGCATTTACGTTACTTTAGAACCCTGCATTTATTGTTTGAAATTAGTGATTTCTGCGGGGATTCGCGAAGTGTTTTACGAAACAGTATTTAACAGCGGAGAAAAGGCAGAATTGAGAGATTCTTTTGTCAGCGAAGGTTTGGTGGAGTTCAAACAAATTCAGCTATCTGAAACTATGGCAAAAAGAGCGGCTTTGTTGTTGATGAATCCTACTTCTGTGCCGAAAGATGCTTTAACAGAGAGTTTTCGTTGATGCGTGTCGATCCTTTCCCTACCCGCGAGATTGTAGGGAAACGGCACTGCCGTCTCCTAAATATGTTTTGACAATGGTGGTTCACTAGATGTTTCAATCCCTGAAAGGGTTTTAGTTTAATTGCAATTCAAGGTCGATCGATCCTTCAATCCAAGTTCGGCGTTTCAATCCCTGAAAGGGTTTTAGTTTAATTGCAATGTACGCAGGAATAATCAACAAAAAAGAGGTGCCAAGTTTCAATCCCTGAAAGGGTTTTAGTTTAATTGCAATTTCATAAATTAAAGTTCCCCAGCGCAAGCCATTGGTTTCAATCCCTGAAAGGGTTTTAGTTTAATTGCAATCCAAGTGGCACTATAACCCTACCCATCCTACGATTCGTTTCAATCCCTGAAAGGGTTTTAGTTTAATTGCAATAGCCCTACGGTGAGTCTAGACTTGCGTACAACTTGTTTCAATCCCTGAAAGGGTTTTAGTTTAATTGCAATCTTCAAATATACCGGAATTGCTGATTATGATTGAGTTTCAATCCCTGAAAGGGTTTTAGTTTAATTGCAATTCCCTTAGACGCCGTAGTTGGCGCAAATGGGGACGTGTTTCAATCCCTGAAAGGGTTTTAGTTTAATTGCAATGTTCTGGTGTTATTTTGCTTGGCGTCCTGCAATTTTGTTTCAATCCCTGAAAGGGTTTTAGTTTAATTGCAATTCTCGGCAACTGGCACTCCGAGGGGATGGGGTTGGGTTTCAATCCCTGAAAGGGTTTTAGTTTAATTGCAATGGATTGGCTGCGGCTTGGTTCCGGCCGCGGCCATTATGTTTCAATCCCTGAAAGGGTTTTAGTTTAATTGCAATTCAAGTTGAAGAAATCAAGTTGCTGTTTCTACAAAAACGTTATTTTTACTCGTTACTGCTTTTGGTTTTTAGCTCTTTCAGCAACTGGTAAAGCCACCTCAATCTCAGCAAGTTTAGCTTTGAGCTGCTCAATTTCTATCAGAGATTCATTCAAATCACCGTGCAGGGTTTCGTTTTCCAGCATGATATTTGTTACGTCAACATCAACTTCTAAAAAACTAGGAGATTTTTGTTGGGTTTGCAAACGGGTAATGGTGGCTGAAGCTTCTTTCAATTGCGATCGAACCTGTTCTAACTGAGCCTCAAGCACTTGTTTTTCGCCTGCAGCAGCCTGCAAGTTTTGAATCTGAGAATGCAGCGATGAAATCTCGCGCTCTCTTGCTTCCAACTGCCCGCTGAGTCGAGAAATTTCATTGATTCGATCGCGTGCAGCAGAATCATTGGCGGCAGTTTCTAACAATCGTTTCTCAGCAATTGCTAATTTTGCTTCCAGTTCGTTGCGATCGGTTTGCAACAAATTGAACTGCTGGTGGAATTCTTCCGAATCTGCTAACTGCTGTTTGTTGAGGTTCATATGAGCTTCTTTGAGCTCTGACCGTTGTCGATCGTACTCAGATTTGTAAAAGGCAATCTCTATCTGCAACTGCGGAAAATCTTTGAGCTGTTGGCGCATGATTTCATTCTCGGCAGTCAACGATTTCATCCGATCGCCACTCACACTCGTATCTGCTTTTTGGTAAGCCAATCGATAGCCGGCAATTGCCATTTGCCGGGAAACTGCTAAATATTCTTCAGGAATTTCGCTTTCTTCCAGCAATCCATCATCAGCAATTTCAATTAGTGCTGATGCTAAGTCCTTTTCCGAGCGCCCTTTTACCGATGCTAAGTTGTCCGCTCGCCACTCTTTCAGCAGCTTGCACACCACATCCGTACTTCCCCCTACTCCATAAATTTCCTTGAGTGCTGCATTGACCGATCGCACCGCAATCCCGATTCGATTTTTCTGGAGCACCGCACAGGCAAAGTCCACCATCTCTCGGCTGATGCCTGCGTACTGTTGGGTGCGATCGAACTCAAACCCCCGCAAATCCAAGGTTTTAAATGTTGTTGGTAATTTCATTTATTTCCTCCAAACGTTTGGCAATTGCTTTGAGCACAATTGCCAGTTCAATGTCCGACATGATTTGAATTTGCTGAATTACTCTCTGTATTTGATCTGGTTTGCAATTCCCCCCAAGAAAAGCTTCAAATTCCTCAAGAGTTTCCCCCCGCAAACTTGCAATTTTTCTCAGACTTTCAGTATCTGGAATGCCTTTGAGGTTTTCCCAAGCCCCAACTGTGGGATGAGATATCCCGATTTTTCTTGCAAATTCCCGATAGCCTTGTGAGCCTCTCAGCTCCCGAACTACCTGTGCAAATTTTTTTCTTACTTCAAGCTGCATCAACGACTCAACCCATACTGTAAGCTTCACCTTACATTTATGATGTATTATGACAGGTACACCTTACATAGTCAACCCCTCCCTAAGAATTTTTTTGAAGTTGCTCTGCTGGCGAAAAAGCGATCGCCAGTTCGGTCAGGGTACAGGACAAAATTTCTACCAGCACTAGAGTTTCGGCAGGTGAAAGCTTGGGGATGGCTCGACCGTTAATCCAAGCTGAGACTGCTTGCCGGGACAGCTTTCTACCAGAGATCGAACCCCAGGCTAGCTCTACTGTTTCAGCAAACTGCTCTTGAGTCAGCCCTTTTCTTTTCAGTAAGTCCATAAAAGTTTGTCTTTTCATATCTTACGCTTGACAGCGTAAGGTTAGCCTGTCATTATTTTAATGTAAGACTAACCTTACAGCAAATATTGGTGGTTAACTGTTTTCCACTACCAATAAAGCAAAATTTGAAGGAAATAGAGGCTATAGCAACAGGATTGTGTTTGGAAAGTTTGCTGTTGATATCTCAGATGTTACTTCCCTCTTCAGCAAACAATTGTTTTGAACCTGACACAGAATCATGAAGAATTTATGAACCAAAAACCCAAGAGCGAGAACAAATCAATCAGCTTTGAAGGCTGGTGCAAAACTAACTATCACGCCGATGGCAAGCGGAGGTTTGGAATGCTAATTGACGGATTGTGCGGTGAATGTTTGGGGTCGCTAACCGTTGGCGGTTTGTGCCTCGAATGCGATGAAATGACCGAGGCTGAAAGATTGATTCAAAAGCTAGAAAAAGCCAAGAAAGAGCGCGATCGAATCAACAACAAAATCAAAAAAATTGCGCTTGAAAATCAAAAAATTGCAAGCCAACTAAAGGGAAAAATGAAAACACTAATAGTTGACACGGAAACAACTGGACTGGGGGAAAATTCAGAAGCGATCGAACTTGCCGCGACCTTGTATCAGGTAAGCGAGGATCGGAGGCACACAGGAGCAATTTCATCAGCATCAACATTGATGCCAGCCCTAAAGAATGATGCCTTTGAAATCAACAAAATATATCGGGAGTTAGCAGCAGATTCCTACGCAATCTACCCTCATGCAATATCAGCCATTTGCGAATTAGCAAAAGCAAGTGATTTTGTAATTGCTTTCAATGCCGAATTCGATCGCCAGTATTGGGAGGGATTGATTGGAGAAAAACATTGGATTTGTGCCATGAGAGATTTCGATTGGGGGCATCCCAAAGAGCATTTCACATTGGTTGAATTAGCACTTTGGCTGGGAATCGGTGTCGGTTGCGCGCACAGAGCCGGCGACGACGTTCGGCTTTTAGTTGAATGCTTTAATCGTGTCGATCGGCTCGAAGAAAGACTCGATCGCGCCATTATTCGATCGCGCTCGCCCCACATCGAATTGCAAGCCCGCGTGAACTACCAAGAGCGGGAGCTGGCAAAAAAAGCCGGTTTTCGATGGGACGCCGATCGCAAGCTGTGGGTGAAAAAGTTGCGCGAGTGCGATCGGGTGAAGTTTGTTGAAAGTCTTGATTTCGTTGTGGATTGTGTTTGACTGCTATGACAAGAAAGAATGAGATGAATATTTCGATCGATCGCGAAATCGCACTAAAACACTTAGAATACCTGGGATACAAACCGGGCGAACCAGCTTATTTCAGATTCTTCTACCACAGTTCTGACGAACGGAAGCATAAGGACAAAGGCAGAAAACTTAATTCCCTTGATTGGAAGAAGATTGAGGATTTTCAAGCAGATAATCGCGGGGTGTATGTAGTAGTCAACGGTGCTGGTGGCGGTCACACCGACAGCGATATCAAACAATGTGCAGCCATCTTTTGCGAGTGGGATGATATTCCCATTTGCGAACAATTTGAGAAGTGGGAAACAATTGGATTTGTCGAACCCACATTCACGGTTTATTCTGGCGACAAATCCATGCAACCGTACTGGATTTTCGACGAACCGATATCGGTGGAGCAGTGGCGGGAACTGCAAACTCTGCTGATTGAAGTGATGGGTGCCGATCGCAGCAACAAAAATCCCAGTCGGGTATTTCGGTTAGCGGGAGGGTGGCACGTCAAGCCCGATCGCGAACCTGCTAAATCTGAAATGGTTGGCGAATCAGGCATTTGCTACAGCTACGAGGAATTGCGCGATCGGCTTTTAACTCTCAACTCTCAACTTTCAGCTACCAACTCTCAACCTTCAGACGATCGCAAACTACCGACGGATTCACTTGCAACAACAAAATACGGGGATATCAAAGTTCCCGTGCCGCTCGCAGTGCCACTAACTTGCGCTCTTGGCAAATCTGAGGCATCGCTAAATGGAGTATCGATCGAGCGCAATACTTCTATGGCGGCACTAGCCAGAGATTTGTTAGGAGTGCAATCAGAGTTTGCGCAACTGGGACAAACCACCGATGAAGATGCCTACACATTATTTATCGATGCCTGCCGTCGTTGTTCTTCGGGTGGCGGGTGGAATGAATCGGAGTGGGAGGGGATTTGGAAATCCGCCCACAAATCCAATCCGACAGCCAGCATTACCCATCACATCACTGATGGTGTAGAGAATTGCATCCGAGGTTGGTACTGGCGGTATTTGAAATCTCAAAAATCTGGGGCTGAGATTTCTCCGGGTTTGGAAGGGGAAAAAACCTCAGCAGATAAACCAATCAACAAAGCCCTTGAATCTGATGATAAATTGATTCAAGACTACAACAATCTAGCACAGTTTTTTCGCAACCGCATCCGCCTGAATAAACTTTCCAAAAGAATAGAGATTGATGGAGAAGCTGTATCGATCGATCGAGCAAAAATCCAATTAGCAGTCCGGCACGGAATTTTAGTTAAGTCGAATCG